>JAFTPO010000051.1 GCA_017463225.1 Lachnospiraceae bacterium
ATCTGATGGAAATTCTTTGGTGTTCACATTTATACCGATTCCTATAACAACATAGTCAGGGCCTGCTTCTGTTAGAATGCCAACTGCTTTTTTGTTGTTAATATAGACATCGTTTGGCCATTTTATTGTAGTATTAATGTTGCAGATAGTATCAAGTGCCGTAGAAACGGCCAAGGCTGTTACAAGGGTTATGCTGGATAAGTGGTTCATAGACACATTTGGTCTTAGCATAAGGCTGAAGTATAGTCCCTGATTATCTGCTGATGAGAAACTTCTTCCCATACGTCCCCTGCCTGCAGTTTGACTCTTGGCAACCACAAGGCTTCCATGAACACTTCCTCTTTTTGCTAATTCTTTAGCTTTGTTGTTAGTGGAATCGATGGTGTCATAGTAGAGTACATTATTTATTATTGGAATCTGAAATAGGGTGTTATTTAGTCTCATCCTCATCATGCTTTATGCGAGAGTTTACAAATTCATAAATCTTCTCACAAAGCTCTCCCTTCATAGTAAATGGAATAGAATATGCGTCCTTCGTTGTTTTGACGTTTAATACATAAAATATCATATTTTCATCTGCGATAACCATAGTAACAAATTCAATATCATCAAAGCTATATATAGATTCGCCATAATGGTGCTTAACAGTTAAGCCATCTTCATTAAATATATAAGTTATATCAAATGCCTGCTTTCTAAAAGAGGCTCTGATTAAGTATATTCCGTAGAATCCTAAAAAGGTAAGCATTAAAGCTGTAAGGAGCTTGTGCTTGCCGTAACCGTTGAGTGTGAGAAAAAGCTGCGCTCCGGCAACTAAAAGAAATAGGATACCTATTAGTCTATAGGTGATACGATTGTTTTTTCTTTTGCTTACGGTGTATGTAAAACTCATTGGTTTAAACTCCTTTATATATAATAGATATTTTATAAACACTGTTATTTTATATTAAATATATAGATTTATCAATTTTTTTCAAACAAAGGTTTTAAAAAATATATGTTTGTGATACAATGTTAAAGATTTTTGTAGGAATATCTAGGAGGAAAGCAGAATATGGAAAAGATAAAGATGATTACTCCACTTGTTGAGATGGATGGAGATGAGATGACTAGGATTCTCTGGAAGATTATTAAGGATGAGCTTATTTATCCATTTATCGATCTTAAGTCAGAGTATTATGATTTAGGCTTAGAGTATAGAAATGAGACTGATGATAAGGTAACCTTTGATTCAGCTTATGCTACACAGAAGTACGGGGTAGCGGTTAAGTGTGCGACCATCACACCTAATGCAGCTCGTATGACTGAGTATAATTTAAAGGAGATGTGGAAGAGTCCAAACGGAACAATTCGTGCGATTCTTGACGGAACGGTATTTAGAGCTCCTATCGTTGTAAAGGGAATTGAGCCATGTGTTAAGAATTGGAAGAAACCTATTACCATTGCAAGACATGCATATGGTGATGTATATAAGGCAAGTGAGATGAAGATTCCTGCAGCTGGTAAGGCAGAGCTTGTTTACACTGCTGAGGATGGAACTGAGATTAGAGAGCTTATACATAACTTTGACAAGCCTGGTATTATTCAGGGTATGCATAATGTTAATGGTTCTATTGAGAGCTTTGCAAGAAGTTGCTTTAATTATGCTCTTGATACTAAGCAGACACTTTGGTTTGCAACAAAGGACACTATTTCTAAGAAGTATGACCATACATTTAAGGATATCTTCCAGGAGATTTTCGATGCAGAGTATAAGGAGAAGTTTGATGCGGCAGGTATCGAGTACTTCTACACACTTATAGATGATGCTGTTGCCAGAGTGATGAAGTCAGAGGGAGGATATATCTGGGCTTGTAAGAACTATGATGGAGATGTTATGAGTGATATGGTTTCATCAGCCTTTGGTTCCCTTGCTATGATGACATCAGTGCTTGTATCACCAGACGGAAAGTATGAGTATGAAGCAGCACATGGAACTGTTCAGAGACATTATTATAAGCATCTTGCTGGTGAGGAGACTTCAACTAATTCAGTTGCTACAATCTTTGCGTGGACAGGAGCTTTAAGAAAGCGTGGAGAGCTTGATAATCTTCCAGAGCTTATGGGATTTGCTGATAAGCTTGAGGCAGCAACAATCAAGACTATTGAGGATGGAAAAATGACTAAGGATTTAGCACTTATAACTTCATTAGAGAATGTTACTGTGCTTAATAGTGAGGATTTTATTAAGGCAATTAGAGCAACGCTTGAGGCTAGCTTATAAATAAAAAATCGGTTCGAAAGAACCGATTTTTTTATTTAATCTCTCTTGCTTATAGGAACATATTCTCTATTAGGAGCTATGGACATATAAGCAGGTCTTATAATCTTGTTAGCATTAATAAGCTCTTCAATTCTATGGGCACTCCATCCGGCGATTCTTGCTACTGCAAATAGTGGAGTGAAGAGCTCATGAGGTAGCTCCAGCATACTATATACGAAGCCACTGTAGAAGTCGATATTTGGGCTAACACCTTTATATATCTTACGCTTGTCTGCAATAACCTCTTTGGCTATTCTTGCCACATTCTTATATAATGCATACTCCTCCTGACGACCCTTTTCCTCTGAAAGCTTTTTAACAAACTTCTTGAATAGATTTGCTCTTGGGTCAGAAAGTGAATATACAGCATGTCCCATACCATAGATAAGACCGGCATTATCGAAGGCTTTTTTATCCAGGATATCACATAAATATTGTCTAATCTGTGATTCGTCATCCCAGTTGGTTACATGCTCCTTAAGGTCATCAAACATTAATTTTACCTTAACATTTGCTCCGCCATGCTTAGGTCCCTTAAGAGAACATAGAGAAGCGGCAACGGATGAATATGTATCGGTTCCTGATGATGTAACAACGTGAGTAGTAAATGTTGAATTGTTTCCACCACCGTGCTCTGCGTGTAGCACAAGTGCAAGATCAAGAAGCTTGGCCTCTGTATCTGTGTAGGACTTGTCCTTCCTAAGCATACGAAGAAGATTTTCTGCTGTTGAAAGGTTAGCCTTTGGTGTGTGAATATACATTCCCCGTCCTAAATTATAGTGTCTATGTGCTAGATATGCATATACCGCAAGAGTAGGGAAGTTTGCGATAAGCTCTATGCTCTGACGAAGTACATTAGGTATACTTATATCGGAAGTATTTTTGTCATATGAGCTTAGTGTAAGAATACTCTTAGCCAATGCATTCATAATATCCTTGTTAGGTGCTGTCATTATAACATCCCTGGTAAAGTTTCGAGGAAGCTTTCTATAGTGTCCTAGTAGAGCTTGGAAGTTCTCAAGGTCAGTTTGGCTTGGAAGCTCCCCAAATAAGAGAAGATACACTGTCTCCTCATATCCAAATCTATCTTCACTTGTAAATCCATCTACTAAATCATAGATATTAATTCCACGATAAAAAAGCTCACCCTCGATAGGGGTTGGAACACCGTTGATGTCGCGATATGCGTTAATAGTTGATATTTCGGTTATACCTGTAAGTACACCCTTGCCATCTAAATCTCGGAGACCTCTCTTAACATTGTACTTAGCATACAAGCTAGTATCGATTAAGTCATGGGTCTCGCATATGTTAGCTAAGCGTACAAGCTCAGGAGTAACCTCTGAAAATTCTCTAAGATCCATACTATTCTCCTTCATTTAATTTTATGTATCTATAATAATATAATATAAAATTAGATATATTACAAACCTTTAATTAAAAAACTTTTTCCAAAATGTTATAATACATATATTTCTTGATGAAAATATTGTTGTAAGATATAATATTTGTGTTGAAGGACAATAATTGTGTAATGTTTTTTTAATATTACTATTCGTTTTTAAGGAGATATATGAGATGGGATTTAAAGAGGATTTACTAGACTACGAACAGCTAAAATCCAATCGGAAGGTTTTAGAGAAAAAACTGGAAAATATGAGAAATAGTGTACTGCAAAGGCAAGCTCAGGTTGATGAGTTTAGATATCACGTGGAGAAGGAAAAACACGACTATGAGGTATTGGAAAGAAACTCTATGAAACAGATTATTACCAAGATAACTGGTAACTACGAGGCAAAGCTTGAGAAGGAGTATCGTGAATACATAACTGCAAAACAGCATTATGATGAATTAATATATCAGTTAGAATATGCAAATCAGGAAGTGCGTAATCTGGAAAATGAGATATATAATATGTCCAGTGAAGTCACAAACAAATTAAGACAGATAAAAAATCGTTATCAGTATTCACCGGAGTCACAGGATTACTATGGTGAGGTGAATAAGCTTCTGTGCAAAAGAAAGGAATATGAGGAGGCTATAAATGCTGTAAGGCAAACATTATACTACGCAGAAGAGGTTATGAAGCATTTGAAGAACGCAAGTGATGCATCTACCTGGGATATGCTTGGCGGGGAATTGTTTGCAGATATTTTAAAGTATTCCTCACTGGATAAGGTGGGTAGCGCAGTGGCTGCAATGAAGAATTCTGCCATTAATATGGAAGCAGAATTAAGCGATATAAGTATAGTGTTTGATATGAATCTTGACTACATTGATAATAGAACAAGAACCTTTGATGTATTGTTTGATAATTTCTTTTCGGATATACAGGTAAGGGATAGAATATCAAATAACATAAACATAATGTGTGAATATATTGACAGGCTATATGAGTTAGATAACAATTTGAATAAAGAATGGACAGATATAAATAGCGAGGTTATTGCTTGGAATGAGCAGCTAAGTATAATGTGATATGTAAGAAGAGGAGGTGACATTTGTCATATCCTCTTTTTACATTATTCACTTACAATGAATTGAAAATAATCGTATTATGAGTACAAGGAAAATAATAGTTACAAAATAAGAATAATTAGGAGGTAGTCACATGAGTGAGGCAGTAGTAAAGATAGAGAATTTGGTTAAAAGATACAAAGAGGTGCTTGCCCTTGATCACTTTAACTTAGAGATTAAGGAGGGTGAGGTTTTCGGACTTTTAGGACCTAACGGTTCTGGTAAGACAACGACCATCAATTGCATCTTATCACTTCTTTCCTATGATAAGGGTGAGGTTGAAGTGTTTGGTAAGAAGATGTCACCTGACAATTACGAGGCAAAGAGAAATATCGGTGTGGTAATGCAGAATGTAGCAGTTTTCGATGAGCTTACAGTATACGAAAACATAGATTACTTCTGTGGTCTATACATAAAGGATAAGGCTAAGAGAAAGGAATATGTAGAGGAAGCAATTACATTTGTAGGACTTGAGGATTTTAAGAAGTTTTATCCTAAGAAGCTTTCAGGAGGTCTTCTTAGAAGACTTAACATAGCTTGCGGTATCGCCCATAAGCCAAAGCTTATTATTATGGATGAGCCAACAGTTGCAGTTGACCCACAGAGCAGAAATAAAATTCTTGAGGGAATCGAGGAGCTAAATCGAAATGGTGCCACAATCATTTACACCTCTCATTATATGGAGGAGGTTGAGCAGATTTGCAGTCGAATCGCCATTATGGATAAGGGTAAGAACTTAGCACTTGGAACTAAGGATGAGCTTAAGAAGATGATTAAGAACACTGAGACAATCTATATAGAGAAGATTGACGTTACCAAGGAACAGCTTGAAGCAATCAGTAAAATAAATCATGTGTACAGTGCAACCATAGAGGATGGAAAGCTTCAGGTTAAGTGCAGTGGCGGAAAGCACAATCTTATTAACGTTCTTAATTACATTAACGATAACAATATTCCATGCGGTAGAGTTTACTCAGAACTTCCAACCTTAAATGATGTATTTCTTGAAATTACAGGTAAAGAGCTTCGAGATAAGGAGGCATAGCATATGTTTTGGCATAATTTTAAATATACATTTTTAATAACACTTAGAAGTAAGGATCAGATATTCTGGAGCTTAATCTTTACAGTTATTCTTGGAACACTGTTTTATTCTACCTTTGGAAATGCTTATGAATTCGAACAGCTACAGAGCAACATTCCAGTGGTTGTATACTTAGATGATGAAGCGGTTCAGAAGAATTTTGGTGATATGATAGAAGATATTTCCATAGTTGAAAGTGGAGAAAAGCTATTAGCTGTAACCTATGTGGATTCCTTTGAAGAGGGCAAGGAGCTTCTTGTTGATGATACTATTGGATTCTTTTATTCAGAGGATGGAATGCTAAAGCTTATGGTAAATGGTAACGGTATTCAGGAAAGTATCCTGTCAACTATAGTGGCTAATTACCACCAGATAGTAACAATTATGACTGACCTTTCCAGTAAGGGTCCTGAGGCTCAGATGGCTGCTATAGAGAAGCTTTTTAGTGAAGCTAGTAACAATGAAGGAATAAGCTTGGGCAAGAAGGCAAATATGGATGCGTATTCAGATTATTTCTTTAACCTTATTGCAATGTCATGTCTATTCGCCAGCTTTGCAGGGGTTGCTTTTACTATTAATAACCAGGCTAATCTTTCTACCATAGGTGCAAGAAAGAACGTATCAAATACAGGTGGCCTGACTCAGCTTATATCAGGACTTTCAGCTATATGGATATTACTTTCAGCTATGACCTGCATAGCCTTTGGGTACCTATTATTAATAGGTGTAAATTTTGGAGATGAGATTCCAAGAATTATCTTGACTATATTTGTAGGAAATATGGTAGGTCTTACCTCTGGATTCTTTATAGGAAGTATAGGTAAGCTTTCAGAGGGAGTAAAGGAGGCTATTGCGGTAGCATATTCACTTATTAGCTGCTTTATGAGTGGACTTATGCTTCAGATGATGAAGCCTATGATTCATATGTATTGTCCTATTCTTGAAAAGATTAACCCGGCAGCCAGACTCTGTGACGCTCTATATTCTCTTAAGGTTTACGAAACCTATGATAGATTTAACGAGAATATAATAACACTTCTTGTTATGACAGTGATATTTACGCTTGGAGGATTTTTATTAGGAAGGAGAAAGCAGTATGCAAGTATTTAAGACATTTTTTAAGATATTAAATAAACAGAAGCATCAATTTATAATATACATCAGCATATTTGGAGTTCTCCTTGGCGTACTGTCAAATGTAGGAGGAAATGAGAGAAAGGAATTCCAGGGAAGTAAGATGGACATAGTGGTTTTTGACTATGATAATAGTGAAGAGTCAAAGTATCTTCTGGAATATATGTATTCCCTACACAACAAGGTGGATGTTGAAGATGACAGAGAAGAAATACAGGATAGTTTGTATTGGCAGGTAATAGACTATGTTCTATATATAGATGAAGGGTATTCTGAAACAGGTAAGCTGTCGAACATTAAAAGAGATGGAACTAAAGCTAGTATTTATGTGGAAGAACAGATAGCAGCTTATCAAAAATCTTTTGATGCATATGTGGCAGCAGGCTACAGCTCAAAGGAGGCTAATGAGAAAACTATAGCTGCTCTTGATAGTGATGGCCTTGTAGGTTATAAGGGTAAAAGCTCTGTTGAACTTCCTAAGCTGTATTATTATTTCACATATATGACTTACATTATGATTATGCTTCTTATGAATGTTATGGCACCAATTATTATGGTGTTCAATAAAAAAGAGATTAAGGACAGAAATTCTGTAGCACCTATGACTATAAAATCAAGAAGCACTCAGCTTATAGGAGCAACTGCAGTACTTAGTATTGCAGTATGGGTAGCTCTTATAATTGTGGCAGCCATAATGTTTAAGGGTCAAGTATTCGTAGGTACTAATGCTCTTAATCTGTTAAGCTCATTTGTGTTCCTGCTTCTTACAGTAGGTATAGTTTGTATAGTAAGTAGCTTTAACCTTAAGGCGCCAACTATAAGTATGATATCTAATATTATAGCTCTTGGAATGGCTTTCTTAGGTGGCGTATTCGTTCCTATGGAGATATTCAGTGCTGGAATACTTAAGATAGCAAGATTTATGCCGACCTACTGGCAGGTAAAGGCTACAGAAAGCTTGTACATAGATGGTGGTTTAGATACCTTCTTTAAATGTGTTGGAATAGAGGCACTTTTTGCAGCTGCATTTATGGCTATAGCACTTATTGTGGCTAAGGTTATGAAGGAAAGAAGAGAGGGTTAAAGCAAATTGACGAAAGGGGAGTTCGCATTGAAGTGGACTCCTTTTTGTGATAATATAAGGTGGATTAAGTAATCGAGGAGAAACAATGACATATATAGTTGACAAGATAATTTTAATATTGTTAACAGCATTTCTATTGTACAGTAGCTGTAGCATAGACCGACTTGTAATATATCTATTAGTTGGTATTATTTTTGCCTGTTTGAATGGTTATTTTGAAAATAAGAAGATATTAATAATACCGGGCGTGGTGTATGTGGCAGCCATTATATTCGTGCCGGAGCTGATTCTTATAGCGCCTATAGTGTGTTATGATTTGTTTGGACAGAGATTATATATACTTGAGACTATAATCGGAGTAGTATTACTTGGCACAATAGATGACATAGGAATTATCTCAATAATATTTTTGCTTGTGGTTACTTTGCTGGCTCATATTATGTACTATAAAAGCAATCGAAATGAAAATCTAAGTCAGCAAATAAAGCATATTAGAGATGACAGCGAAGAAAGGAATATTCTTCTGGCAGATAAAAATAAACATCTTATCGAGAGACAGGATCAAGATATTTATGTGGCAACACTTAAGGAGCGTAACCGTATAGCTAGAGATATTCACGACAATGTAGGGCATATGATTACAAGATCTATCCTTCAGATGGGTGCCCTTATGACTATTAATAAGCAGGAGCCCTTACATAGTCAGCTTGAGTCTGTAAAGAACAATTTAGATGTAGCTATGAATAATATTAGGGAGAGTGTTCATGACCTTCATGATGAGTCCATAGATTTAAGACAGGCAATTAGTGACTTGATGGACGAGATAAGGGATAGCTTTGAGTGTGCTGTAGATTATGATATAGGGGATAATATCGACAGAAAATACAAATATGCTATAATTGGTATTGTTCGCGAAGCAGTATCCAATATAATCAAGCATAGTAAAAGCGACAGCGTTGATATAATAATTAGGGAACATCCCGGTATGTATCAGCTGATTATACACGATTATGTTAAGAATAAGGCACATACCAATGTTGCTGCTGCTACCAAGAATATTGGCAGAACAGACGGAATAGGAATTCAAAATATGCAGGATAGAGTAAAGTCCCTAAAGGGAAATATATCTATAGATGAAAGTAATGGCTATAAGATATTTGTAACCTTTCCCAAATAGCAGAATTATGTAAACTAATATAAATATATATTAGGAGGTAAGATATGAAGGTTTTAATTATAGATGATGATGCGCTAGTGGCTATTTCATTAAAGACTATACTTGAGTCAGATAGTGATATAGAGGTGGTGGCTGTAGGTAATAGTGGTGAGGAAGCTATAGAGCTATATCCAAGCCATAATCCTGATGTACTGCTTATGGATATTAGAATGACAGGTATGACAGGGTTGGAGGCAGGAGAGAGAATTCTAGCTGTTAACCCAGAAGCCAAGATTCTGTATTTAACAACTTTTATGGATGATGAGTATATTGTCAAAGCCCTTAATATAGGTGCAAAGGGATATATATTAAAGCAGGATTTTGAGGGAATAATTCCGGCTATAAAGGCTGTGATGAGAGGACAGAATGTATTCGGCCAGGATGTAGTAGAGAAGCTTCCGGAGCTTATGGCTAAGAAATGTGGTTTTGACTACAGAGCTCATGATATATCTGAAAAAGAAGAGGAAATAATAGTAGCTGTTGCTGAGGGTTATAGCAACAGGGAAATTGCAGAAAAGCTTTTTTTGAGTGAGGGAACGGTAAGAAATTATCTTAGTACTATATTAGAAAAGCTTCAGCTTAGAGACAGAACTCAGCTTGCTATTTTTTATTATAAAAACAATTGATTTTTCCATAAAAAATCAAACTTGAATCGTAAATATATATAAGGAGGAAATCTTTGTGACAGATAAGGAGTTCACATCTGCCATAAAGCAGCTTCTTAAAGGGGACAAGGATGGGCTAAGACTCATCTATGAGGCATATGTTAAGCTCATATACTCGGTGGTATATGACACAGTAGGCTCGAAGGAGGATGCTGAGGACATAACCTCAGACTTCTTTATAAAGCTGATAAGAGTGGCGGATACATACAAAAAGGGAAGTCCTCACAAGACCTGGTTGGTAACTATAGCAAAGAATATGGCTATAGACCATATTAGAAAAAGGTCTAGAGAGGTTCTTGAGATTGATAATAGCAATGAAGACGACGATAACGCACCAAGACAGTGGGCAGATCAATCGGCGGCAAGTGTTGAGGATAGTGTAAGCTTAAAATCTGATATGGCTCAGGCTATGGCAACCTTGAATCCAAGGGAAAGAGAGGTTGTAGATTTAAAGCTGGTGGGACAGTTTAAATTCAAAGAGATTGCCGAGATGCTAAATCAACCTATGGGTACAGTAACCTGGCTGTATAACCAGGGAATACAAAAATTAAGGAGGTGTCTGGTAGATTATGCAGGGGAATAACAACATAACTAACATAAATGAATACAGAGCAAATAATATGCCAGGCAATTCTGGTTTTAACATAAATGAGGCAGAGTATGCCAATCAGGTTGAGTTTGTAAGTGATGAGATGGTTAACGCATATATGCAGACAGTGGATATGCAGACACCAGATTTGTGGAGTAGGATTGAAGCAGGCTTTGAAACAGAGAATGCAGAGCTTATCAAAGAGAGGAAGCTTAAGCAGGCTAGAAACAAAAAGCTTATAGGTTTTGCGGCTGCAGCGGTTCTTATAACAGTTATAGCAATACCTATATTAAGTGCAAACAGCATAGATAAAGAAGAGAAAATGAGCAGTGATTATAGAAATGAAGTTGTCCAGGAGATGGGCCAGTCTATGGAAAGCGAAATGGTGGCAGATGAGATGACTACGGAAGCATATTTAGAAGATAGTGCCTATGAATCTGTAAATGAATCCGGTGAGCTACAAGATGACTCATCATTTTCACAGTTGCCACATGAGGACCAGTCATCCTTTGAGGATAATGAAATCATACCTAGCGGAATTGTTTTAGGAACCGAAGAGGATGTGTTAGATGTTGAGGGAGTTCAGACAGATTCGAGAACTATTACCGTTGAAGGAGAATTTGTGTACAGTGAAGGTACTTCAGACATGTCCTTTGAGATAACAAAGGTTGGGGATAATGAATATGATGAATTGGAGATTAAGCTTGGTGATAACATCATTTTGATTAACCCGGATTACATTCATGTAATGAGTATTGACATAGGAAGGGTAAGACTGACATTTGATTCTGTAAAGATTGATGACTTTGGAAATATAATTGCAAGAATTATTGATTTAGAACATATTGAGTAAATTATTCCATAAAAAACGAAATCCCATTCGTATATTAACTATAAGGCAAGAAATTATAGTTTATACGGATGGGATTTTTGATTGCTGAAGTGACGAAAGAGGATAATAGAAAACATAACGAGCAATTTTAAATTAAAGAATGGAGGAATTGTTTATGAGAAAGAATAGTTTGTGGAAGCGATGTGGAAAGAAAGCAGTTATAGGTGCAGTTGCTATGTCTATGCTGTTAGGATTGGCAGGCTGTGGTGATAAGGAGGAGACACAGCACAGTGCAGGAGGGGATGCAAATATCTCATATCAGCAAGGTATCACTGAAGCTACCACTGAAGCATATTACTATGAAAGTGGAGCGGCTATGGAGTCTGCCTCACAGATTAGTGATTATGCTCCAACAAATGATATGGCTGCAGATAGCTGCTATGAGGAGTGGATAGAAGAGCCTGTTGATTATAATACCAGTGAGTATGACGACTTATATGAGAATTCATGGTTATCGGTAAAGACGGCACCCTTATCAACCTTCGGTGCAGATGTGGATACTGCGTCGTATACCAATATTAGAAGCTACATAGTAAATGGATATGAGGTTCCTGCAGGGGCAGTTAGAATAGAGGAGATGATTAATTATTTCAGTTATGACTATGATGAGCCTAAGTCAGGGGAGAAGTTTGCAGTATATACAGAGTACGCAGACTGCCCATGGAATGAAGATACTAAGCTTGCGTTAGTTTCTTTGAATACGGAGGATATAGATTTTAGCGAGGCGCCGGAATCAAATCTGGTATTTCTTATAGACACATCGGGATCTATGTTCGATGAGAATAAGCTGCCTCTTGTACAGCAGTCTCTGTGTATGCTAACAGAAAACCTTACTGATAAGGATAGGGTTTCCATCGTGACATATGCAGGAGACGATACTGTTGTGCTTGAGGGTGTTAAGGGAGATGATTATAAAACCATTTCAGCAGCCATTGAAGGTCTTGAGGCCAATGGTTCCACAAATGGCGCTGCAGGTATTGAGACAGCTTATGAATTGGCAGAGGAAAACTTTATTAAGGGTGGAAATAATAGGGTAATTCTTTGTACAGACGGAGATTTGAATGTTGGAATAACAAGCCAGAGTGACCTAGAGGAGCTTATAACAGATAAAAAGGAAAGCGGGGTATTCTTAAGTGTTATAGGTGTTGGTTATGGAAACTATAAGGATAATAAGCTGGAGACATTAGCAGATAAGGGAAATGGTAATTATTCATACATAGATTCTATATATGAGGCTAAAAGAGCCTTAGTTGATGAAATGGGAGCGAATATGGTTACTGTAGCCAAGGATGTTAAGCTTCAGGTGGAATTTAATCCAGAGAATGTAAAGGGGTACAGATTAATCGGCTATGAGAACAGAACCATGGCAGCAGAGGATTTTTCTGATGATACTAAGGACGGAGGAGAAATGGGTGCAGGACATACAGTTACAGCTATATATGAGATAGCTTTAACTGATTCGGATTTTGAAATCAATGAGCCTGAGCTAAAGTATGATAATGATGAAACTCCTGATGATGCAACCGCTGAGATTAAGACAGATGCACCTGAGGATGGAGATTTGATGATATGTGGTGGTGGACTTGATTCTGAATTATTTACCGTAAATGTACGTTATAAGGAACCAGAGGAGGATAAAAGCAAGCTTAGCTCCTATGTTTGTACAGTTGATAATTATACAAAGGAAGGATCTGACAATCTTCGTTGGGCGGCAGCAGTAGCCGGCTTCGGTATGTATCTTAAGGACAGCGAATATATGGGTGACACAGACAAGAAATTAATCATCAATCTTGCCAAGTCAGTAGATGGCTGGGAAGATGATGACTACAAGGCAGAATTCATAGACCTGGTAAAGGAGTACGAGGATTAAGTAGTTAATAGTATAGTGGAATGAAACGAAGGATGCACCGACGAACTGTATTCCAGCCACGACAGTGGTGGGGACTAAGCTGACCGTTTTAGTGTCAGCGTGGACCCACCCTAGGCAGGCTGGCCGATATATAAATTGGTGCATCCTTCATTATATTTACACACTTTACTCCTTTGCAGTTTCGTGCTATAATACTTTATGATATTAAAGTGTGAAATCGGAGGTTATGAAATGGCACTTAACGGAATGATGATGCAATACTTTGAATGGGAGCTTCCTGCAGACTCCACATTGTGGAATACACTTAAGGCGGATGCAGCTAAGTTAAAGAACGCAGGTGTTACAGCAGTATGGCTTCCGCCGGCATATAAAGGAGCAAATGGAGTAGAGGATGTAGGCTACGGAGCTTATGATTTATATGATTTGGGAGAGTTCGACCAGAAGGGTAGCGTGGCTACAAAGTATGGTACTAAGGCTGAATACCTGGCGGCTGTTAAAGCTCTTCATACAAAGGGTATAAATGTGTATGCGGATGTGGTTCTTAATCATAAGATTGGAGCAGATGCCTGTGAGAAGGTTACTGCAGAGGAATTTAACTCAGGTAGCCGCAATCAGATGGTTGGTGATTCTAAGACCATTGGTGCATGGACCAAGTTTACATTCCCTGGTAGAAAAGGTAAGTACTCTGACTTTACATGGAATTGGAACCATTTCGATGGTATTGATTGGGACCAGGACAGAGCGAAGAAATCTATATTTAGATTTAAGGGCAAGGACTGGGATGCTTCAGTAGATAAGGAGCTTGGAAACTACGATTACCTTATGGGAGCTGATATTGACTTTGGCAATCAAGAGGTTCGCGAGGAGCTTATGCGTTGGGGAAAGTGGTATGTTGAGGAAGCAAATCTAGATGGCTTCCGCCTTGATGCAGTAAAGCACATTAACAAGTATTTCTATAAGGATTTTATGAGAAGTGTCAAAGAAGCAACTGATAAGGAGTTGTTTGCAGTAGGAGAGTACTGGCATTGGGATGTAAATCTTCTTCAGGATTACATCGCAGGTACAGAAGGTGAGGTAAGTCTTTTCGATGTCCCACTTCATTTTAACTTCCATAACTGCTCTAAAGCTCATGGAAACTATGACTTAAGAACTATACTTAACGGTTCGCTGGTGCAGATTAATCCTCTTAAGGCAGTTACCTTTGTAGATAATCATGATTCTCAGCCGGGACAGTCACTAGAGTCATGGGTAGAGGATTGGTTTAAGCCTATGGCTTATGCAATTATCCTTTTGAGACAGCAGGGATATCCATGTGTGTTCTATGGAGATTACAAGGGTATACCTACAGCTAAGGTAAAGTCCAAAAAGAAGGAATTAGATAAGCTTATGAAGCTTAGACGTGATAAGGCATATGGACCTCAGCATGATTATTTTGATGATCCAAACTGTATAGGATGGACCAGAGAAGGGGATGAGGAACATAAGGATTCAGGACTTGCAGTGGTAATGTCTGACGGAACAGGCGGAACTAAGCATATGTATATTGGCAAGCAGTTTGCAGGCTGTCATTTTGCAGACGTTATGGGCAATGCAAAGTATAATATAAAGATTGATGAAGAGGGCTTTGGAGACTTCTACGTTAATCGTGATTCTGTTGCTGTGTGGGTTAGAAAAGAGAAGTAGGAGCAGGTGAGATATGGGAAAATCAATTAGAAATGAAACAGTAAAAGACTTATTTGAGGCAATACTTACTCTTGAGACTGTTGAGGAGTGTTTTGACTTCTTTGAAGACGTTTGTACAGTAAATGAAGTGCTTGCTATAGCACAGAGATTTGCTGTAGCTAAGATGCTTAAGGAGAATAATACTTACCTTGAAGTGGCAAAAACAACAGGAGCGTCGACAGCTACAATAAGCAGAGTTAATCGTTCATTAAATTATGGAAACGATGGCTACGAGTTAGTGTTCTCAAGATTAAACAAGGATAAGGAGGATGCAAAGTAAGCATCCGGATGTTTTGTCAATACAAGTTAACATAATGTATAATAAAAGCAATGCTTTATGCCTTAAAGGATAAAGTATTGCTTTTATTTGTCGATAAAATAGATGTAAGGTTCATCCTCCGTGTAGACTGATGAGGCCTGCATAATGTTCTTTGGTGTTGGAGAATATGGTATGCAGCAAAGGTGTTGTAGAGAAAAAGGAGGACGGATTACATGGTAATTGGAACAAGTGCAGTAAACATGGCAGCGACAGGAAGTCGGATGGTTAAGGTGAGTCGAACCAATCAAAGCCTTATGCGAAATATGGCTACAGGAGAGGTAAGATATGAAGAGAATACCTTTGAGAAATCATTTACAAGCTCCTACTCATCAGGTGAAGGAGAGTTACTTGATAATCCCAAAGAGGAGCTGGGACTTGGACAGGGAGGTACTGTAGCACCAACATTTACCAACAGACAGGAGGATAGCATGGTAAGTCTGCTTAATCAGCTTAGGAGCTTTCTTCTGGAGTTTAGAAACAGGTTAACCTTACTTATTGGACGACGTGGTTCTTATGAGGATGGTAGAGGTGTTTTGTATAACGGGTTTGTAGACAACGGAAATACTATAAATCTATCTGGTAGCGCTGAGAATGCCAATGTATGGACTGTTACAAACTATACAGAATATACCTATCAGGAAGCAGAAACTTTGAACTACTCCACCACAGGCAAGGTGGTTACTGCAGATGGCAGAACCATTGAGTTTGGATTGGAACTGGCTATGTCAAGGGAATATGTAGAAACATCAGCCGAACTAAGCACTGGAACTAAGGTTATTTTGACCGATCCACTTGTAATTAGTCTTGATTCTAATCCTATAGGTGTAAGTGACCAGAAGTGGCAATTTGACGTCGATGGAGATGGAAGTAATGACAATATTTCAATGCTATCTAAGGGATCAGGATTTCTTGTGTTTGATAAAAATGAGGACGGTATCATAAATAGTGGGCTTGAAATGTTTGGTGCAAAAACAGGAAATGGTTTCCGTGAGCTTATGGAGTATGATGAAGATGGCAATGGATGGATTGACGAGAATGATTCAATCTACAACAAGCTATCTGTGTGGGCAAAGGATGATTCCGGTGAGGATAAACTGATGAGCTTAAAGGATGCTAAGGTGGGCGCAATATATCTTAAGAGTCTTGCCACAGGCTTCAACTTAAAGTCAGAGGAAACAAATGAGCAAAATGCCAGAATAAGACGAAGTGGTATGTATCTGACAGAGAGCGGAGTTGCCACAAGCATACAGCAGCTGGATTTGGTAAAGGGCTTAGTAAATTAAAAAAGTTGATTAAAACCTTTACATATAGTTTTTAATACTATATAATCTGTGTATGATGAAAAAAGTGGGTGTGATTTAGTCGCAGCCGCAATAACGTAGATGGAGATATGGTATGGGTAGTAAAAAGGTGAATAGCTATGGCGTGACCATGGAACAACTTAAAAGTCAGATAGAGCAATGGCTGGATTTAGGATATATTAATCCTGAGGATATTCCGTCTATAGAACTATATATGGATCAGGTAACCACGTTTATGGATAGATATTTATCAAAGAATAAACGTACAGAGGAGGATAAAACTCTTACAAAAACTATGATAAATAATTATACCAAGAATGATTTGCTTCCACCATCTAACAAGAAGAGATATTCTAAGGAACATATCATATTGCTTATATATATATACTACTTTAAGAATGTGGTCACTATCAATGACATTCAGGTAGTACTGAAGCCTCTTATTGATAACTATTATGACAATAAGAATGCGTCCCATAGCTTGGAGGACATATATGAAACCTTGTATGAATTGGAGAAAATCCAGTATGATAATACAGAGGAAAGCATTACAAAGACTTTAGAGCTTATAGAACAGGGCTTTGATGGCAAGGATGACGAGTATCTTAAAAAACTGACCTTTTTAGCACTGCTGGGCTATGATATATATCTTAAGAAGAAATTTATGGAAACTATCATAGACGATATGGCTAAGGATATGATATCAGATGAAAAGGCAGAGGATAAGCACACAAAAGAGAAAAGCAAAGAAAAAGCTAAACCTAAGAAATAAATAACAATAGCCTGCACCTAAACGTGCAGGCTATATTTTTATGCTTCGTTATCTGATTCTTTAGGCTGGTTAATAGTGAGAAGAATTCTTTCTATACGATTCTTTTCAACCTGTGTAACCTTAAGTGTAATGTTATCGGTGGTAGCAATCTCTCCTTCGTCAGGAAGTTTGTCTAATATCTCAATAACAAGACCGCCAAGTGAATCATAATTATTGGATTTTAAAGTTGTATCAAGAGCATCATTTAAATCATCAAGCTTAATAGATGCGTCTATGTCGTATTGATTATCTGAAAGCTTTCTGATGAAATCATCCTCGTCATCATCATACTCGTCACGAATCTCACCAACTATTTCCTCAATCAAATCCTCCATAGTGATAATACCGGAGGTTACGCCGTACTCATCTAAAACGATGGCCATAGTTACCGCAGAGGTTTTTAAATCTGCAAATATCTGACTTGTCTTCTGGTACTCATGAACGAATACAGGCTTTCTTAAAATCTTTCTAACATCAAAGTCATCAAGGCTATGGGTCTCACTGTAGAAAAACAAATCTTTTAGGTACAGGATACCGATTACGTGATCCTTTGAATCTTCATATATAGGCATACGAGAGTAGGTTTCGTCCATAAAGATTTTTACAAGCTCATCATAGGATGATGTAACATCAGCGCATACAATGTCTGCTCTAGGTATCATAACATCCTTAGAAAGGGCATCACCGAAATCTACCACGTTAGATATCATAAATTTTTCTTCCTGCTCTATAACTCCATCCTCATGGCTTACATTTACGATGGTTCTAAGCTCGGATTCAGTCATAGCACCTTCTCCGGCGTTAGGATCAACTCTAAGAATTTTAAATATAGCTCCCGTAAGGATGTTTAACACCCATATTGCTGGTGTGAATACAAACATCAGGAATGAGATAGGGTAAACAACCACCATAGAAAGACCAATAGCCTTTTGGGTGGCTAAGGTTTTAGGGGATATTTCTCCAAATATTAGAATTACAAGGGTAAGTACACCTGTAGCTATTCCAACCGCTTCATTAGCAATTTCTGTAAAAAGAGTTGTCGTAAGCGATGACGCATAAATATTAACGATGTTATTACCTATGAGTATGGTGCTGAGTAGCTTACTTGAATTCTCTGTTACCTTTAAAACCTTTGCTGCACTTTTGTTGCCATTTTCCATTAGGGAGCGAAGCTTATGCTTATTAACCGTTGTAAGGGCTGTCTCCGATGATGAGAAAAATGCTGACAGTGCTACTAAAACTACAATCACAATTAACTGAATAATGTGACTCGTGTCCAAAAAAATCATCTCCTTTGTATTAAAAATATGGTATATATTTTATATTTATTAACTTCAAGTGTCAAGTACAGATAGGGTAAAGGTTTTGGGTTATAAAATTATAAAAACATAATACAACATAAAAGAATAAAAATAAGTTGACAAGTATATAATTCTATGATAAATTATACAAGGTTGTTAAAGAAGCAGAGTATCCACTCTCACCTTAGCGCGATAGAGGCGACTTGGGTTAGCACAATTTTTCTATAAAGATTTATTGTAGCATTGCGTGGATAGTTTGTCTATCCATTTTTTTATGCAACAATATGACATATAAGGCCATAGTAGACGGAGGTGCGTATTATTAGCGAGTTAATGATTAACGAACAAATCAGGGACAAAGAGGTAAGAGTTATCAGTGCAGAGGGCGAGCAGCTTGGTATTATGACTTCAAAGGAAGCTATGAAGCTTGCTGAAGAGGCAGGAGTTGATTTAATAAAGATAGCTCCTACAGCGAAGCCACCAGTGTGCAAGATAATGGATTATGGTAAGTATCGCTATGAGCAGGCTCGTAGAGAGAAGGAAAATAAGAAGAAGCAGAAGACCATAGAGACCAAAGAGGTTAGATTGTCACCAAATATCGACACTAACGATTTAAATACTAAGGCTAATATGGCTAGAAAGTTCTTATCTAAGGGAGATAAGGTTAAGGTAACACTCAGATTCAGAGGTAGAGAGCTTGCGCATGTTAATCAGAGCAAGGTTATCTTAGATGAGTTTGCTGAGTCACTTCAGGACGTAGCAGTGGTTGATAAGCCTGCTAAGCTTGAGGGAAGAAGTATGGTAATGTTTTTAACGCAGAAACGTTAAATTAATTATAGTTTATATATTTTAAGGAGGACATAAAATGCCAAAGTTAAAGACTAAAAAAGCAGCTGCAAAGCGTTTTAAGAAGACAGGAACAGGTGAGTTAAAGAGAAATAAGGCTTACAAGAGCCACATTCTTACTAAGAAGTCAGCTAAGAGAAAGAGAAATCTTCGTAAGGCTACAATGACAGATGCAACTAACAGCAAGGTAATGAAGCAGATATTACCATATTTATAAGATATAATGGAGGAATACAACGATGGCAAGAATTAAGGGCGGCGTTGGCGCTAAGAAGAGACATAATAGAGTATTAAAGCTGGCTAAGGGATATAGAGGAGCTAGATCAAAGCAGTACAGAATTGCTAAGCAGTCAGTTATGAGAGCATTAACTACTTCATATGCTGGTAGAAAGCAGAGAAAGAGACAGTTCAGACAGCTCTGGATCGCTCGTATCAATGCAGCAGCAAGAATGAATGGACTTTCATACAGCAAGCTTATGCACGGCTTAAAGTTAGCTGAGGTAGATCTTAACAGAAAGATGCTTTCAGAGATGGCAGTAAACGATCCAGCAGGATTCGCTAAGATTGTTGAGGTTGCTAAGTCTAAGTTAGCTTAATAATTACCGATATAATTATAGAAAAGGAACGCAAACGTTATGAGTGTTGTGTTCCTTTTTTTATTACTTACTCACATCATTTGTTGATTCTTGATTGAAGTTGGTATATAATAAGTTGACCTACATAATACGCAAATGAGGAGTAAAAATATGTCATATGGTGATATAGTAGTTACATTTATATATGCAATGCAGATGATGATATGTGTTTTGTTTGCACTTCCCTATAAGAGAAGCAAAAAACACATTTTTTTATTGTTAATAGTTACTGTTGTAGAGTATTGCTTTGTTAAAATACCTACGTTACATGTAGAAACCTATTGGATGGCTTTTGTGGTGGAATTTTTTGGAACCTTAATGGTTCTTGCACTGTTTAACGGTGGAAATATTTGGCGTAACTTTTTGATATCCTGGTTTAATTTTCAATGTGCAAACATATTGATAATCATCGAAAGCGCTTTGGCCAGCTATTTTGTTGAAGTTGAATCTATTATTATTTTTGGGGCATCAGGTAAGGAAGATGACTATGTTTTTGTGGAGATTCTGCTTATGCTTTGTAATTCCTTGGTAGCTTTAGCAATATCCAGAAAAATATTTAAGATTAGATACGATAACGATGGAAAAATATATAAATATTTGGTTGCAATTGTTGTCATTCTTGGAACTGTGTTAGGTTTGAAAAAGAACTATATGATAGCAGCAGTTAGAGAAGGGTCAACCAAGGAATTATACAAATTATATGTGACTGCTGTTGCCATTATTTTAATTCTTATGTATTTGGTTAGTTATTTTTATAATTTGGCAGAAACCAGGAGATTGATTAAGGAGAGAAATCAGTTAACGCAATTAATAAAAGACAATTATGATAAATATGAAAAAGAGATTGAAAATAATAAAGAGCTTGAAAAAGTTAAGAATGAAATTAATGAGGATGATTTTATTAAGGATACCTTTCAGATTGATGTATCTTCTATAACACTTACGGGGAATTTAACTATTGATACTATAATTTCGAAGTACTATCAGGAAGCTAAGCGAAGAAATGTAGTCTTGGAGTTAAATATACTGCCTTTGGAGAGTGATATGCATAGAGACATGAATCTTGCAACAATTATTCATGAATTGATGAGACAAGGATTTAAATACGCAACTGACAGCAGGGAGAACTGGATTTATTTTAGGATTATTAAGAATATGAATAATTTGTTGATTAAGCTGGAATATGGTAAAACTGAGGGCGCTAAGACCAATACTAAGGATATGAAGCTTGTGCATAGGATTGTTACCATGGATGGAGGAATAATAAACGTTTCTGACAAAAGCAGGGAAACTCATGTTAGTATAATGCTTCCTTTATATAATACTAATAATGCATAAAAAAAGGTAAAATATGCAATATATGTGTATAAAAATGCAAACTGTATTATAATGCCGTTATGTATAATGGGTACGGAGGATAAGGATATGACACTTATAATATGTGATGATGATATAAAAGATGCGGAGAGGACTAAGGAACTGGTGGAACAGTTACCCATAGTTAAAGATTTTGATATTAAGATTAAAGCTCCACAGGATGTGAGTATAGCTGTAGAAGAAGAATTGTTTAAATGCGATATTTTGATTATGGATATTCAGTATGAGGGTGAAGATTATGACGGTATAGATTTAACAAAGAGAATTAATGATGTTTTACCTGCCTGTCAGATTATCTTCCTGAGCAATATTCTGGACTTTGCTCCAATGGTATATGAGACAAATCACTGTTACTTTGTTATGAAGGAAAATATGGACATTATGCTTCCAAGAGCTATAGAAAAGGCGGTAAAAAGCTTTAATAACACAGGAAATGATATTATAGAATTCTTAAGCAACGGGCATAAAGTGTACACATCACAAAGTGAGATAGTATATATTGAAAGAGACGATAGAGTTCTTAATATTAACACACTAAAAAAGACTTATCAATGCTATACTTCACTTAAAAAGATTGAAGAAAATCTAGGCGATTGCTTCGTGAGATGTCATGGAGGCTTTATTGTAAATCTGGCATATGTTTCTGGGATAGATGGTAATCAGCTATACCTAAAGGATGGAACACAGATACCTATAGGTATGCGTTTCTTCGAAGATTTCAAACTCAAATATCTGATGTTTTATTCTGATAGAATGTAGATAGTGTCAAAATTTTTACAAAAGAGAGGTTCATAATAGATGCTTTCATACTATATTGTTGATATTAGCTATGCTACCAATATGTTTTTTATACTAACTATTATGTTATCTTATAAAAGAAGTAGGAAGACCTTGCCCATAGCATTTGTACTTGGCCTGGGAATATATGTGATTCTGGATTATATTTGCATGTCAAAGATACCTGGACTAAGTATGCAGTTTAGTTTTGTTATAGCGGGATATTTTGAAATGTTTTCTACCTTTGGAATGCTTTGTCTTTTTACCAGAGGCAATATTTGGAGAAATTACACTTTTCTCATACTGGCATTTGTATTGATTAATGCATTGGTTAGCTTGATTATATCCTTTGATTCAGGGCTTGAAGAAATATTTGCTTCATATTTAGTTAATGGTGATGTGCCTACATATGCTGCAGTTGCCTTTTGTGTAATTACTGTTATAAGTGGTATTATAGTAACGTTAATTATGTCAAAACTACTGAGCAAGGAATACAAGGGTAACGGAAGAATATATATGATATTCAGCTTATTGTATGCATTATTGGGTATCGTTCAGGTAGTGTTTAAAACCAGTGCAGTTGAAGAAGGCTTAAAGCAGGATGTAATTACAGATGTCCCTAAGCTAGTGTTTGTAGTTATTGGAGTTACAACATTTTATGTTTTTGGCTTGCTATATTATCGTTCTGAAAGGAAATCTTTAAAAAAAGAGAATGAAAAGCTGATGGAGTACATTCAGGGTAATGACGCCAGATACCAAAAGCTTGTGGAGGATAATAAGAAGCTTACAGCTGTAAAAACAGACATATTAGAATACGCAGGAAATCTAAACGGAGATAGGGACAGATTGTACAAGCAGGAGCTACAGGACTTGGCCAACGTGGTTACCGGTGTTAGCTTAACCGGAAATCTGGTTATAGATTCTCTTATTAAGGATTGTTATGATAAAGCAAAGAACATAGGAGTAAGCTGCGAGATAATACCTGGGAATGTAACATTTGATGAAGATAATATAATTAGCTATGCAACTATAATCGAAAATCTATTGCTCATAGCAAGAGAATGCGCTTCTAAGGCTAAGAACAAATGGATGTATGTTTCATTTAAACAGAATGGAGAATTGGTATTGGTGAAAACCGAATTCTCCAAGGAAAAGAAGGATAAATTGCATATAGGCGGCAATATTTTTCAGAAGCAGACCGCCAGTTTGCATAGATTAAAGCTTATCAAGTCTATATCTGAGTTTATGAGTGGTACCATTAATATCGTAAACAATGATGAAGAGGGAAGTATAGGAGTATTATTAAACAATATGTAGGGGACAACGTAAGATGGACATAGTAAGTGTATTGATAATATTAGTTTTAATGCTAATAATTTTATCTCAGTTCATTCAGATGAAAAGAACAAAGGAAATAAACGAGAAGCTACGAAAGATAGTTAGCGATAGCAATGAACAATATCAGGGTGTAGTAGAGATAAATAAGAATTTAAAGCATATAAGACATGATATAAATAAACAGAGAAGCATAGCCAGGGACATGGACGAGAATAAAAGCGTGAGTTCTATGACGGGTATAGAGGTTATAGATAGAATACTTCACTTTAAGGGAAAAGAGATGAGTGAAAAGAATATCAATTTTCGCGTAGAGACTATTCCACTAGAGGGTGTTAACATAGGGCATAGCGCACTTATAAGCATTCTTACAAATATATTCGACAATGCAATTGAAGCCTGCGAGAGAATTAATAATCCGTGGATTAGTTGTAAGGTGCAGGAAGATAAAACCTATGGTCTTCATATGATAGTGGAGAATACAAAGAGAAGCGATATAATGATTGATGTAAAAAATATATTTACAACGAAGACTGATAGAGAGTTGCATGGGTATGGAATAACCATTATTAAAGAGTTGGTTGAAAAAAATGGAGGAGAATTGCAAATGGAAGATAAAGGTGAAGTGTTTTATTTAGAGTTTAAAGTATAAAGGGATACTTCATAATTTTCGAATTTTAAAATAAATAAAAAAAGTTGTTGACAATACCTCTTTGAAATGGTATTATCTTACTTGCGTTGAGTTACGACTCAATGGTAAATGCGGGAGTGCTGGAATTGGCAGACAGGCTAGACTAAGGATCTAGTGATGGTAACGTCGTGTGGGTTCAAGTCCCATCTCCCGCATTATTTTTTTTGAAACGAAAGCCTCGAATGCGTTGCATTCGGGGCTTTATTTATTTTCTAATACAAATAAAGGAATCTCTTGGTTAATTGCTATAATGTTTTTTAGATGATATAATATTCATAAAAGATTTAATATACTTATCAAATTTGATATGTTACTGTTAACAATGATGTGAAAGCAAGATATTCAGTAGGATTAACCTAAAAAAACGGTTAATTGTAGATTCGGTGTAAATTCAGATATATCTATAGAAAGGTTATGATAAAAGTGCCAAGGAAAAAGAACAATCCAAATATAAACGAATATATAAATGATAAAGAATATATATGTAATAAGTACGTAATTAAGAGCTTTGCTATAACTATGTATATTTTTACATTGGTATTATTGTTGAATTTATTAGGAATATTCACCGTTAATCAAAGGGTTATGGTTAGTGGTTATGTTGTTTGTCTTATAGTATATATTGTTATGTTGTTGGTTCTTAAGAAACTGACTCTGGATAATCCAAAGACTAAATATTTTATGCTGTTTATTATTGTGGTTATGTTTACGATTATGGGAGTATCTGTAACTTATCACGCGGTGCTCATATCTTTGTTGCAATTTTTGTATGCATCAATATATTCTTCAAAAAAGGTATTAAATTATGTTTATATATTAACAGTAATAAGCACATTTTTAGTTGTTTATTTGGGATATTATGTAGGGCTTTGTGATGCAAATATGACATTGTTAACCACAGATCGTCTGCAGGATTATGTGGTTGATGGTCAGTTTGCATTGACGCAGGTTAATGAGAACCCAATGATTACACTGTTCTTATTCTTTGTGTTGCCTAGGTGTCTTATTTACATAGCTTATGTGTTCATATGCAATAATATATTTACTATAGTTAGCGAAAGTATAGAACGTGCAAAGCTAGCAGATGAGCTTGCTAAGGCTAAGGAGGAGGCAGATAAGGCTAATCAGGCTAAGACCAGATTTCTCGCCAGAATGTCTCATGAAATAAGAACTCCTATCAATGCTGTTATAGGTATGAATGAGATGATAATAAGAGAAAGTAAAGAGGAAAATATCAAGAAGTATGCTTCTGACGTGAAGGACTCTTCTAATGTACTGCTTAATATAATCAATGAAATCTTAGATGCATCTAAGATAGAGTCAGGTATGATGGAGCTTGCTCCGGCTAGATACAAGCTGGATAGCTTTCTTAATGACCTGTATAATATGATTAATCTTAGAGCAACTAATAAAGGATTAAAGCTAGTTTTTGATATTGATCCGAAGCTACCTAGTGAGTATTTTGGTGATGATAGATGTATTAGACAGGTACTTACCAATCTGCTTACCAATGCGGTTAAATATACTAACGAAGGTATGGTTAAACTTTCTGTAAGTGGAACTATTCAAGGCGATACTGCCACACTTCGTTATATAGTTAAAGATACAGGAATTGGTTTTAAACCTGAGGATATAGAAAACATTTATGGAGAGTTTAAGAGATTTGATCTTTCTAGAAATAGAGATGTAGAAGGTTCAGGCCTTGGCATGAATATTGTACAGTCTTTACTTAAGCTTATGGGAAGCCAGCTTAAGATAGAAAGTGAGTACGAAAAGGGAAGTGAATTTTCCTTTGTTATAGAGCAGGAAATAACCAATGCTGAGCCTATAGGAGATTACAAGAAAAGTATTGAGAAAATGGCTGTCAAGGAGGCAGATAGTATTAAGTTTGTAGCTCCAGAGGCAAGGATTCTAGTGGTGGATGACAACATTATGAATCTCAAGGTTTTCTCTAAACTGATTAGTCATGTAGAGGCTGAAATAACAGAGGTAGATAGTGGTAAGAAATGTTTGGAGCTTCTAAAGGATAATTGCTATGACATTATCTTTTTAGACCATATGATGCCAGAGATGGATGGTATAGAAACCCTTCATCATATAAAGGAGGAAAGGCTTGCTATAGGAACCCCAATTATTATGCTTACAGCAAATGCCATAGCAGGAGATAGGGAGATGTATCTTGAGGAAGGCTTTGATGATTTTATATCCAAACCGGTTATGCCAAAGGCTTTAGATGAGATGTTAATACAATATTTGAAGGATAAGGTGATATATCAGTAATATAAGGAAAAGAACAGAGAAAACTCTGTTCTTTTTTTGTCGAAATCCTTATAACCCTTTGCCAGCCCTTAACCAAATCCATATACCCTTTAGCCACATATTTACCAACCTAATGCTATAATTCAATTGGGACTAAAAATTTATTGGTAAAAAAATCATAGAGAAAGGATTACATATTAAAGTATGAGCATTATGGACTTTATCAGTCAGATGGTTGCGAATCCCATGCTACTTGTGTCAACTATTCTGACCTTGGGTGTTATTTTAGTCAATGGGTGGACAGATGCACCAAATGCAATTGCTACATGCGTTTCTACCAGAGCTATAAACGTGCGAAAAGCTATTATTATGGCAGCGGTATTTAATTTTTTTGGTGTACTGATTATGACATCTATCAATGCATCTGTGGCATTTACCATATATAATATGGTAGATTTTGGTGGTGATTCTAAATTGGCGCTTATAGCACTTTGTGCGGCTATGGCGGCCATAGTAATTTGGGCTACTGCAGCCTGGTATTTTGGAATTCCTACAAGTGAGAGTCATGCTCTTATTGCAGGCATATCAGGGGCTGCAGTTGCTATACAAAATAGCTTTTCGGGAATCAATGGTGGAGAGTGGATAAAGGTCCTTTATGGAATAGGTTTATCTACATTGTTGGGATTCGGTCTGGGATATGTATCATCCAAGCTTACAGTGGCTATATTTAGGAAAAAAAACCGTCTTAAATCTGAGAAATTCTTCTCAGGGGCGCAGGTTGCAGGTGGAGCTGCTATGGCATTTATGCACGGAGCCCAGGATGGACAAAAGTTTATGGCAATATTTTTACTGGGAGCGGCCATGGCTGGTGGACAGGCTTCAGCATCTAGCTTTGTGGTTCCGGTGTGGCTTATGATACTTTGTTCTGCTGTTATGGGATTGGGAACATCCATAGGGGGGTATAGGATTATAAAGTCGGTTGGTATGGATATGGTAAAGCTTAAACCCTACCAGGGCTTTGCGGCGGATTTTTCAGCTACCATATGCTTGCTTCTTTCTTCTCTTACAGGTATTCCTGTGAGTACTACTCACACCAAGACAACTGCTATTATGGGTGTGGGTGCTGCAAGAAGAATCAGCAATGTTAATTGGTCAGTGGTAAAAGAATTGGTGTTAACCTGGGTATTTACATTTCCGGGTTGCGGTTTGTTAGGCTTTGGAATGGCAAAGTTATTTTTGATGATATTTGCATAGGGAGGTTGTATTAATTATGGCAAAGAAGAACAATGATTATTTTGAACTTATAAAGAAGCAGACTACTTGCTGTGTAGAGGCTTCTAATCTTTTGGAGGAGATATTGTGTAAATTTCAAGCTAGCAATATAAGTGAGTATAGAGATAGAATGCATGAGATAGAGCATAGAGCAGATGGAGTTCATCATGATATTTTGAATAAGCTTTCCACAGAGTTCATAACTCCTATTGACCAGGAGGATATTCTTCGCTTGGTGCAGATTATAGATGACATTACAGATGCATTAGATGAGGTTATTCTCGATATGTATATGTATCATATAAAAATAATACCTGATAGAACAGCTGAGCTGTCTAAAATCGTAAATAGATGTGTAAAGGCCCTTGATGAGGCGGCGGCAGAGCTTAAGAACTTTAAGAAACGTGAAGCTTTACATTCCTTACTTGTAAAGGTAAATGATATTGAGACAGAGGCTGATTATGTCTATATTGAGGCTTTATATAAGCTTTTTGAAGAAAATGTGGATGGTAAAACCTTAACAGGAGCTAAGGCAGTTTATGAAGCTTTAGAGAGCTGCTGTGATTTGTGTGAAAATGCGGCAGATATTATAGAACAGGTTGTGATTAAGAATACATAGTATAATTCTTCGAGGAAAGTTAAAACATGGTTAAGTTTATGTGAAATTCTTGTAAAATCCATCTTGCCACTTTTTGTCAAATAATATAATATATTGTAGCGGGGATTTTTACCAACCCGCTACAATTTATTATACGAAGAGGATTAAAAGTATGGATACGATTTTGATGATTATTAAGCTTCTCGGTGGTCTTGCCATGTTTTTGTATGGTATGGAGATTATGGGAGATGGCTTGAAGCAGGGTTCAGGTAATACCCTAAAGAATGTATTAGGTAAGCTTACTCAGAACGCTTTGCTTGGAGTTGTAACAGGTGCTCTTGTTACAGCTGTTATTCAGAGTTCAACAGCAACTATAGTGCTAACAGTTGGTTTGATTGGAGCTGGAATTCTTAATCTACGTCAGGCAGTAAGCATTGTACTCGGTGCTAATATTGGTACCACTGTCACAGCTCAGATTATAAGACTGATGGATATAGATTCGTCTGGTGGTTCAATACTTACATTTTTTAAGCCAGACACACTTGCGCCTATAGCACTTATTATAGGTATTATATGTGTTATGTTTATAAAAAAAGAAGCTAGTAAGAATGTTGGTATGATAGCTTTAGGCTTTGGTATTCTATTTATGGGACTTTTGGGAATGACTGATGCTGTTGAGCCACTTTCAAGCTCTAAAGCATTTGCTGATATTCTGGGTAGATTCTCAGATATGCCATTTCTTGGTATTATCACAGGTCTTGTGCTTACTGTTATAGTACAGAGCTCATCAGCTATGGTTGGTATACTTCAGGCACTTTCTTCTACTGGGGCTATGACCTTTGAACTTGTATATCCAATTATTATGGGTATAAATCTTGGTACTTGTGTAACTACAGCCTTGGTGTGCTCCATAGGCTCATCTAAGGATGCTAAGCGTACAGGTATTGTACATATCGTATTTAATACAATAGGAACTATACTTTTTATGATTGTTATGACAATCTTAAGAAATGTAGGCTTTATGCCTAATATGTGGGAGGGAGTAGTAGACAGTGGTATTATTGCCAACTTCCAGACTATATTTAATCTTGTAACTGCTATTGTGTTGCTTCCATTTACCGGACTTTTGGTTAAGATAGCATGTGCAATAGTATCAGATGACGAGCCAGAGCCAGAGATTGAGTATCCAGAGCTTGCTGCCCTTGATACAAAGCTTATGATGACACCAGCCCTTGCTCTTTCGGCTGTTGATAAATTCGCAATTAATATGGCTAAGATAGCTCAGGAGAACATAACACTCAGCTTAAATCAGTTCAAGGAATATGACCCTGAGGTGTCAAAGCAGATTAACTTATCAGAGGATAAGCTGGATTGCTTTACAGATAAGGCTGATAATTATCTTATAGAATTGTCTAATCAGATAGTAAATAATAGCGATAAGCGACTTCACAGTATGCTTATGCAGTGTATACGTGATATAGAGAGAATTGGTGATTACGCTACTAACTTTGATGAACTGGCTAAGAAAAAGTCAGAAACAGAGGTTAAGTTCTCTAAGAATGCTAAGAAGGAATTTGCAATATTAACAGATGCTATCAATGAGATAATCAGACTTACCATTGAGGCTATGAGTGATGAGAATGATTATGTGGCAAGACGTATTGAACCTCTTGAAGAGGTTATCGATGATATGGTTCTTCTCCTTAAAAATCGTCATACAGACCGCTTATGTAAGGGTGTATGCTCCATCAATGGTGGACTAATATTTATGGATATTCTTACATATCTTGAGAGAGCGGCGGACCAGTGTTCAACTATTGCTATGCTTTTGCTTGGTAAGAATGATGAAGAAATTGCACAGAATCATCATCTCTATATTCAAGAGCTTCATGCATCAGCTGAACAGTCTTACCTTGCTGAGCAGGAGAATCGTAAGGCACAGTATCTTACACCACTTAAGAATTTAAAATAATAAAAATGTATTCATATATCCCCATTTTGTAGTATAATATGCAAAATGGGGATTTGTTTTGTGAGACAATCCCTGGGTGAGTATATTTGACTAACGAGAGGCAGATTAATATGGAATTTAAACCGAACAACATATGTAAAAAGATAGTCATATTGGTGTATACTTTGGCGATGTTTTGTATTTATCCCGTAATAGTAGATAATGCATATTTTAATATTACCATAACTAAGACTAATTTTTTCTTAGGAGCAGGCAAGGTGTTTTTGGTGGCATTTATAGTTGCTGTGTTCGCAGATATGATTATACATGAGACCTTTGACATAGAGGATAAATTCTTTATTGATGATTCTAGGAGATTCTTTATGAAACCTGGATTCTGGATGGAGCTTTTTATTCTCGCTAATGTTATGGCATGGTATATGGATGATTGTAGCAAGCAGGCTATAAGTGGAGAAAATGCCAGATACATGGGCCTTGAGATGTACCTGATAATAGGGGTAGTGTTCTTATGTATAGCTCGAATTAGTGATATATCGAAGATTTCCATCGTTGCTTTTGCTTTTGTAACTGCATATACATATGTCGTTGGCATAGTACAGCATCTGGAGATAGATGTACAGTACTGGAGTACAGGCAGACAATCTGTATTCGAGTTTATGCATTATAGAGAGAGACTAAGTGATAATCAATTTGACATCTATATGTCTACCTTTGGCAATATTAATATTTTTTCCAGCTTTATTGTTATTAGTTTATGCCTGTTTTTGGGATTGTTTATCTTTACAGATGTTTTGTATCTTAAGTTGGTTGCAGGAACTGTTGTTGTACTTGGGGGAACATCTCTTATGATAGCCAACTCCGATTCTGGTTATATTGGAGTGGCGGGAGCTGTTTTTGCACTTCTGTTGATTAGCTATAATGCGGAAAGAATTAGACATTTTATTGTATCACTCATATTGCTTGCATGCGGTAACCTTTTGGTGGTTTGGCTGAACAATTACGCGGTTAGAGAATACGATAAAAGAGGTGGCTTTGCCCAGGCCTTTGATAGACTGGATTTTGCCTTGGTTATTATTCTTGCATTGGGTTTGTTGTACGTATTGGTTAGATATTTGGGAACAAAATACAATAGTAAGCTCAAGGAGGCAAATAAGAAAAAGGTTACTGGTTTTATATCTGTGGCAACTGCTGTTGTAGGACTTGTGACAATTGTTGCAGGAAATGCTATGGGTATAGGTATATTTACTTTTAATGATAAATGGGGAACCTACCGTGGCTTTGTGTGGAGCAGAGCGTGGAATATTTTCTGCGATGCACCTATAATTAATAAGCTATTTGGATATGGAAATGAAAGCTTTGGTACATATATGAATGCTTATTATTATGAGGATATGAAGGAGATTGTTGGAAGACTATATGACAACGCCCATAATGAGTTGTTACAGTATTTAATTACGCTGGGCATATTTGGTGTAATTGCATATGTGGGATTGTTTTTATCCAGTGTGATTTATATGCTAAAATATGGAAAGCAAAACTATATGGTTTACGCTTTTCTTGTGGCAACAGTGGGATATTTTGTTCAATCGCTAATTAATCTTAATCAGCCTATTACTACACCACTTTATTTTGTAATTATGGCATTGGGTGTGGGATACACAACATATCTAAGAAAGCAGGACGGAGATTATGACCAAATTTCTAGTAAGTAAGTTTATAAAAGATTATGATAATGTGAAGAATACAAGGGTCAGAGAGGCTTATGGAGTGTTAAGCTCCTGGGTTGGTATAATCTGTAATATTCTTCTTTTTATAGCAAAGTTTGTTATAGGTACATTGGCCAATTCTATTTCTATTGTTTCTGATGGATTTAACAATTTGTCAGACTGTGCATCCTGTGTTGTTACTATGTTTGGTTATAAAATGGCAGCGAAGCCTGCAGATAAGGATCATCCCTTTGGACATGGCCGTATGGAATATTTGACTTCTCTAATTATAGCTATGGTAATCGTGGTAGTGGGTGTAGAGCTTTTTACAGGCTCTGTTGATAAAATACTTAATCCAGAGGATATTAAGTTTTCAATAGTTGCCTTGGTAGCATTGATTATATCAATACTTATCAAGCTTTGGATGGGATTGTTTAATAGGAAGCTTGGACGTGCTGTTGAAAGTTCAGTTATGCTGGCAACCTCAAAGGATAGTTTAAATGACGTATTAGCCACAGCTGCCACATTGTTTGCTTTGGTTGCATCCTTATTTACTGATGCCCCGCTGGACGGAGTGATGGGTATTATAGTTTCTATGATGATTCTGTTGTCCGGATTTGGAATCATTAAGGAGACCGTTGATGAGCTGTTGGGTCAGCCTGCTTCCGCTGAGATGGTGGAGGAGTTAAAGCTTTTAGTGGATGAATGTAGCTGTTCTTTAGGAATGCATGATTTGATTATACATAGCTATGGCCCGGGAAATCTAATCGGTAGTGTACATATCGAGGTTGATGGCAAGGGGAATATTATGGACATTCACGATGCTATAGATGAGCTGGAGAGAAATATTTATGACGAGATGGGAATACGAATGACTGTTCATATGGATCCTGTGGAAACTGATAATGAGAATCTTAAGCTTTGTAAAGATATGATGGAGGTTATTCTTGCAGATATAGATAAAGAGATTAGCTTTCATGATTTTAGAGTGGTGGCAGGACCTAGTCACACAAATTTGATATTTGATTTGGTAATACCTCATGACTGTAAATTAAGTGAGAAGGAACTTAAAGGTAAGATAGACGAGAAGCTGGCGGCTAGAGAGAAAAAATATTATGCAGTTATTACCTTTGAGAGAAGCTATTATTAGATTTTTGGGTTTACAAAAGTTGTAAAATGATTTATAATCGACCTTGGATTTGATACAAAGGCGATGATGGGAACAAGTAGTCTGACAAGTAACGCCACAGAAAGTAGCCGGTTGATGAGAGGCGCGGAAATGTTTGGTTGGATGAATACATCCTTGAGCTGCAACCTGAAATAACAGTAGGGCTTGACGGAGTGGCACACGTTATAGTGCTAGAGTATTGTGTGATACTTATTAAGGCAGTTATCGTGAGGTGACTGTGAATTAAGGTGGTAACACGGAGTTTTCTTCGTCCTTAAGGTTTTTCTTAGGGACGATTTTTTTATGCGCACCTCGGGGATATGAAAATAATTGCTTCGCAATACTCCTTGGGCGCTGCGAATCTCTTTGGCGAGATTCGATTAGAGTCACAAAAATTATTATCGGAGGTATATTTATGAAGCTTTACGACGAGCTTGTAGCCAGAGGACTTATTGCTCAGGTTACAAACGAAGAGGAAATCAGTAACTTAATTAATGAGGGAAAGGCTACATTTTACATCGGCTTTGACCCTACAGCAGACAGCTTGCATGTAGGTCACTTTATGGCACTTTGTCTTATGAAGAGATTACAGATGGGTGGAAACAAGCCTATCGCACTTATCGGTGGTGGTACAGCTATGATTGGTGACCCATCAGGTAGAACTGATATGAGACAGATGATGACTGAGGAGACTATTCAGCATAATGTAGAGTGCTTTAAGAAGCAGATGAGTCGTTTTATCGACTTCTCAGAGGACAAGGCTATGCTGGTTAATAACGCTGACTGGCTACTTGATCTTAACTATGTTGATGTTCTTAGAGAGGTTGGAGCACATTTTAGCGTTAACAGAATGCTTACAGCTGAGTGTTACAAGCAGAGAATGGAGAAGGGCCTTTCTTTCCTTGAGTTTAACTATATGATTATGCAGAGCTATGATTTCTATGCATTATTCCAGAAATATGGCTGTAACCTCCAGTTTGGAGGAGATGACCAGTGGTCTAACATGCTTGGTGGTACAGAGCTTATTAGACGTAAGCTTGGCAAGGATGCACATGCTATGACTATTACACTTCTTCTTAACTCAGAGGGAAAGAAGATGGGTAAGACTCAGAAGGGTGCTGTATGGCTTGATCCTAACAAGACTACACCATTTGAGTTCTTCCAGTACTGGAGAAATGTAGCTGATGCAGATGTAATAAAGTGTCTTAAGATGCTTACCTTCCTTCCTCTTGAGCAGATTTTAGAGATGGAGAAGTATGAGGGTAGCGAATTAAATAAGGCTAAGGAGGTGCTTGCCTACGAGCTTACGACTCTTGTTCATGGTGAGGAAGAGGGTAAGAAGGCACTTGATGCAGCAAGAGCACTTTTCTCAAGTGGTAATGCAGAGAACATGCCAACAGCTGATATTAGTGTTGATGATCTTAAGGATGGAGCTATAGATATTATCTCACTTCTTGTTAAGTCAGGCTTAGTTGCTTCAAGAAATGAAGGTAGACGTGGAGTTGAGCAGGGTGGAGTATCTGTGAATGATGAGAAGGTTACAGATATTGCGACTACTTATACTGCAGATGATCTAAATGGTGAGCTTATTATTAAGCGTGGTAAGAAGAATTTTAGAAAGATTAACTTTGTGGGTTAATGAAAAGTGATAATGGCCGGTGTATATTTGCACCGGCTTTTTTTTGCACTATTATTGATTTTACACCTCTAAAAAGTTATACTATATATGTGTAATTGTGTACAAATTCCTTATGATAAACGAGGAGATTTGCCTATGAAAAGAATTATCAATACATTTAAATATGGAGAGAAAAGTGTCAAGCGTGCATTGGCATTGGCTATAGCTGCCGGAGTGGCTACTTTGGCGTTTGCGGTTATGGCATTAGTGATGAGTAATATGCTTTGTTTTTTCATAGCAATTATGGCTGCATTTATCACCATTTCACTTGTGCAAACCTTTATGATAGCTGAAGGTGCCAATCCTGTGGTAGTAAGACCTGCAGACGTAGGAACAGAGTCATCAGCTCATATGGATATAAAACAGGAAATGCCTCCAGATAAGCCTAAAGAGAAGAAAGAAAAGGTTAAAAAGCAAAAGGCCAAGAAGGAAAAAAGTGAGAGAAAACAAAGGCCAGAAAAAAAGATAAAGGAAAAGGATGCACATAAGGTTGTAGAGCAATCCACCAGCGAAGAGCAAGAGGGTAAAATTGAGAAACAAGATTTTTCTCAGGATGATATACATCTGTATTCCCGACATGATGCTTTAGAGGTTAGTAAGCTATTAGATGATAGCGCGTTAGATAAAAATGAAGATAATAACAGTGATGTAACTAAAAAGCAGGAAAAACGCCAGGTTATAACTGAGGAAACAGCTAATACTTATACTAAGAAAAAAATTAAAAAGACTCTTCACAAATATAAGGTTATTAAAGACCATAGAATGGTGATGATTGACAAGTGCGCTAAGTATAATATTTATCAGACACCGGCGTATGTGTGGATTAACGAAAATCAGTTTCACATACTGCTGATTGAGGAGACACCAAGATTGTTGATGCTTCCACTGTTTAGGATAACAGAGATAACATATCTTAAGAAGCAACCGGCAGATGAGGAAAAAGACTATGCGCTGTTTAAGAAGAATACTATTTTAACAGATAGTTTTAGACCGTACCTGCCTGATTACAATCACAGCAACAAAACCACAGATCTTACAGCGTACAAAAATTTGTATGGTATAGGACCAGGGATATACTTTACAAATAATTCTGCAAAGAATTTATTTGACTTGTTGGGAGTGGAATTTTTAGTTGATGATAAGGTGACGGCTTCTAATAAGGTTAATCTGTATTTTAAGGATGCTTACAAGGCTAATATTAAGCTTAGAGACAATGTTTTAGATGCAATTGGTTATGCAGATAGTATAACTAAGATATTAGATGACATGGCACACTCTACTATAAGTCATAATGAATTTAAGGATACATTGAATCTAATGATAAAAAATAAACTTATAACAGACGAATATGCTAATCACTATATGGATGTTCGTAATAGTTTACGAGGCTAACAAAGATATATTTTAATAAAAAACAAGTCTTTGTACATAATAAAAATATAAAAGATGGGAGGAAGGACCTTAAAGGGTCTGAAATAAGATATGAGAATAGCATTTTATGATACAAAGCCATACGATAAGATATGGTTTGAGCCAATGGCAAAGGAGAAGGGCTTTGACATACTGTTTTTAGAGGAGAAGCTTAACAAGCACACTGCAGCATTTGCTAAGGATTGTGATGCGGTATGTATATTTGTTAATGATGATGCTAAGAAGGATACAATAATCAAGTTAAAGGAAAATGGTGTAAAGGCTATACTTCTTAGATGTGCCGGCTTTAACAATGTTGATGTTAAGCAGGCAAAGGAAGAGGGAATAGTATGTATGAGAGTGCCTAGCTACTCTCCCCGAGCAGTTGCTGAGTACGCCTTGGGTCTCCTTCTTGCGGTAAATCGTAAGATTCATAGAGCTTATGTAAGAACCAGAGATTTTAATTATAGCATCAATGGGCTTATGGGACAGGATTTAGTTGGTAAGACCATAGGTGTAATAGGAACAGGTAAGATAGGACAGGCTATGCTTTCTGTAATTAGAGGACTTGATATGAGAGTTCTTTTATACGACCCATATCCTGTTCAGGCAATTGTTGATAAGACACCGGAAGCTATAGAAAGCTTCGGAAAGAATCTTCAGTATGTAGATTTGGATACCTTGCTTAAGGAGTCAGATGTAATTACCTTACACTGTCCACTTACTAAGGATACAGACCATATGATAAACAAGAAGAGCATAGGTATGATGAAGGATAATGTAATTCTCATTAATACATCTAGAGGTGGATTGATTAATACTGACGATTTGTTGGATGCTCTTGCCGTAGGTAAGTTTGGCGGTGTTGGTCTTGATGTATACGAGGAGGAGGATGAGTACTTCTTTGAGGATAGATCAGATGAGATAATATCAGATGCTGATTTGGTAAGACTTACATCTTATAGAAATGTAATTCTTACTTCACACCAGGCATTCTTTACTAAGGAGGCTATGATGGCTATAGCACAGACAACTTTGGAAAATGCTGAAAATATAGATGATGCACAGGGCTCTCCTAATATAGTGTTGCCTTAGTTGGTGCATTAGACGTAACAAATATTCGGAGGATATGCTTTGAAACAGTTATACATTGCAGAAAAGCCAAGTGTGGCGCGAGAATTCGCCAAGGCGCTTGGGTTTAATGGCCCTGCCAATGCGGGAGGTAAGGAGGGCTTTATAGAGTTCGGTGATAATATAGTAACCTGGTGCGTAGGACATCTGGTGGTTATGAGTTATCCTGATGTTTATGATCCGGCATTAAAGAAATGGGATATGGGTACCATCCCATTTGTACCGGAAGAGTATAAGTACGAGATAATCCCTGCAGCATCAAAACAGTACAATGTTGTACAGAAGTTGCTTAATCGTTCTGATGTTGATTGCATATATGTGTGCACCGACTCGGGACGAGAGGGTGAGTACATATATAGACTTGTGGATCAGATGGCTAAGGTTGATAAAGCTAAGACCAAGAAAAGAGTTTGGATAGATTCACAGACAGAGGAAGAAATTCTAAGAGGTATAAAGGAAGCTAAGGATTTATCAGAGTATGATAACCTTAGTGATTCTGCCTATCTTAGAGCTCAGGAGGATTACCTGATGGGTATTAATTTCTCCAGAGCATTAACATTAAAATATAGTTATACTGTAAAAAACTATCTGGGCTTAGATAAGTGTGTTATTGCTGTGGGAAGGGTTATGACCTGTGTACTAGGTATGATAGTCAGGAGAGAACGAGAGATACGAGAATTTGTGCCTACTCCATTTTACAGAGTATTAGCTTCAGTTGATGGCTTTGAGGCTGAGTGGAAGGCTGTAGAGGGTTCGGCATATTTTGAATCACCGCTTTTGTACAAGGAAAACGGATTTAAAAAGCGAGAGTCAGCAGAGGATCTTGTGCAATTGCTTAATGAGAAGCCACCTGTAGAGTTAAAGGTAGCTAAGGTAGAGAAAAAGACTGAGAAAAAGGCTCCACCTATGCTATACAACTTAGCTGAGCTTCAAAATGATTGTTCCAAGCTGTTTAAGATAAGCCCATCAGATACTCTTGCAATAGTTCAGGAGTTGTACGAGAAGAAGCTTGTTACATATCCAAGAACTGATGCCAGAGTACTGTCTACAGCGGTGGCTAAGGAGATAGGAAAAAATATAGGTGGTCTTAAGAATTATGGCCCTGTAGCTCCTTACGCAGAGCTTATTATGAATCAAGGTGCTTATAAGGGAATTGCAAAGTCAAAGTATGTAAATGATAAGCAGATAACAGATCACTATGCTATAATTCCCACAGGTCAGGGCTTTGGTGCACTTAACTCGGTTTCAGATACTGCAAAGAAGGTATATGATATAATCGCAAAAAGATTTATCAGTATTTTCTTCCCGGCAGCAGAATATGAGAAGGTTTCCCTAACTCTAACCAGGGAGATAACTAAGTCAGGAGAGACAAAGAATGAAAGCTTCTTTGCTAACTTCAGAAGACTTAAGAAACCTGGATACCTAAATATAGTTGGTATTCCAACAGATAAAAAATCAGAAGAGGATAAGGTTACTCCGGAGAAGCTTGAGGAGATGGCAGCCTTAAAGAAGGGTTCTACTATACCTGTTAAGGAGTTTAGTATAAAAGAGGGAGAGACTACACCGCCGAAGAGATACTCGTCAGGAACGTTGATTCTTGCTATGGAGAATGCAGGACAGCTTATAGAGGACGAAGAGCTTCGAAGCCAGATAAAGGGTAGTGGTATAGGAACCTCGGCTACCAGAGATAGTATTATTACCAAATTGGTAAATAATAAATATATTGCCCTAAATAAAAAGACTCAGATTGTGACGCCTACATTTTTAGGCGAGATAATTTACGATGTTGTATATAATTCTATATACAATCTTCTTAGGGCTGAGATGACTGCCAGCTGGGAGAAGGGTCTTGCACAGGTAGCTGATGGAACAACCACCAAAGAAAACTATACAGGACTCATGAATGATTTTGTTATTAAGAATACCAATTTAGTTAAGGGACTTAGGAATCAAAATCAGATTACGGTTCTATTTGACAAAGTAAAACCATACTATACTAAGTCCGGTTCTAAGAAATAATATGTTGAAAGGACAGGGATAACCCCTGTGATGTGAATAAAATGAGTGGATTGTTAGAACAGATTAAGATTATTAATATGTATAGCTTGGATCATACAGCTGCCAAGCCAATGCTGGAGAAGTATGAATATCCATGGGAAGCCTTGGGGGAAATATCAGACTATATATTAGAGTATGGTAAAACTTTAAGCTTAGAGGATTATGATCATCCAAGCGAGGATGTATGGATACATAAGACTGCAAAGGTGTTTTCATCAGCCTATATAGGAGGACCTTGTATTATTGGTGCAGGTACTGAGGTTAGACAATGTGCCTTTGTAAGAGGCAGTGCCTTAGTAGGTGAGAATTGTGTGGTAGGCAACTCTACAGAGTTAAAAAATGTTATTATCTTTGATAATGTTCAGGTTCCTCATTATAATTATGTAGGAGACTCTATTCTTGGCTACAAATCTCATATGGGGGCTGGTTCAATAACCTCAAATGTTAAGAGTGATAAAACCTTAGTTCATGTGAAGTCACAGGATAAAACTGTGGATATTGATACAGGAAGAAAGAAATTTGGGGCTATGTTGGGAGATTACGTAGAGGTAGGCTGTAACTCGGTGCTTAATCCTGGTACTGTAATCGGAAAGAATAGTAATATATATCCACTGTCTCCTGTAAGAGGAATTGTGCCGGAAGGTAGTATTTACAAAACAGGTGGAGCTGTGGTGAGCAAAGAATAATATCAAATAAAAGGACAAGGGAATATGAATTTCCCCTGTCCTTTTTGCTATTTTTTGGCATCCTCTAAAGCCTCATCTATGGCTTCTAGTATTATAATGGTGGTATATTTGTTGTCAGAGGAATATGTAATGTCTTCAATGGAGCTAACCATACCTATTTGACTGTTTATCTCATCTATGGATGGAGATATTAAAGGGTACATGGCTGTGATTGTATCGTCCAAATTGTCTATGGTAACACCTGTTACGTGATTTTCATCAACTGTAACAGACAGCTGAAGAGGAGAACCGCCAAGATTAAGCTCAGAGGTGTATACTCCGGGTACGTAGCTTGACATGGTTTCTCTGATTTCTTCGCCTGTTGTAGTGCCGGTTGATTGTGTTGTTGTGGATGGAAGCGTATCTAAAGAGTTGTCTTCTTCCACATTGGTGCCAGTGGACATACCGGATTCTTGTTCACCTTTATTCTTGTCTTCAGGGGAAAACATATAAAAAAGTAGTAATATAAGCATGATGCCCAGAAGTATGAAGATTCCGGTATAAATTAACTCTCGGGATTTCAACACAACAATTTTTGTTTTCGATGACATAGCTTTTTTACCTCACATATAGAATACTATATTTATATTCTGCGATTAGAAAAAAATGCTAAAAATACTTGCAAAATATGCTTCACAGGCCATATATTTTCTTGAAATGAGAAGGTATACATCGTATAATTATAACATAGGAATCTAACTTTTGGAGGAAAGCGATATGGGGGATAATAAAAAGCTGTTCAAAAGTGAATCCACCATTCCCATTGAAGACAGACTAGAGGAATATAAAAGTCAGGGCTTTGATATGTTTCAGCTAGAGGAGATTGAGCTAGGACTTAGGGCGGGAGTGGATGTAAGGGCCTATGCCAAAAGAAGATACATTTTTCTTCAGATGGCACAGCTGAGAAAGGGACTTATTTCAGGAGTTGACATAAGTCTTTATTCTGATGTGTATTTTGACTGGTTCCAGATGAGGGAGATTAGGCGAGGCTTAGAAGAAGGAGTTGATGTTTCAGTTTATAGGGACAGAGATATCAACCATCTTATTATGCGAGAAATTAGAAAAGGGCTTGAGAATAATATTAATCTCATGCCATACGTTAAGCGTGGCCTCAATAGGTCCATATTGCAGGTGATTAGAAAGGCCAAGCTGGATAATATAAATTTGGATAGCTTTATAGATCAGGGTTATACTTATGATCAGTTAGATGAGCTTAGAAAAGGAATCAAATATAATCTTAACATAACGGAATATGAAAATATTTTGTTATCTGGAGCCCAAATGCGAGAGATTCGTTATGGTCTGAGGGCAGGTATTGATATTTCACCATACAAAGACATTACATATAATTGGATGCAGATGCAGGAACTTAGACTCGGTATAACCAGTGGAGTAGATGTGTTCTGGTATAGTAGCATTTGGTATTCTGCTAAGCAGATGAGGGAGATAAGACTAGGTTTAGAGGCAGGTCTTGACGTGTTTAGCTATGCTTCTCATGTGTGGAGTGGAACGGATATGCGTCGTAAGAGAGAACAACTACTTAGGGAAAGAGAGGCCGAGGAAAACGCTAAGAGAGCTACAAGTCAAAAAGGTAATGCTTCAGCTGGGGTTGAATCAAGCCAAACTGAAATTGCTGAAGAGAACAAGACACAAATTGATGAGGGCTTTGTTGACAGAGATTTGTTTGCCAATGCTCCTGAAATATTTAAGAATGAGGATATAACAGGTGCTGACATTTATCTTGAGTTAAGTAGCGATGAGATGAAGGCGGAGCTTGTATTTCCAAAGACTACCGGACATCTCATAGTAACTAGGGCGAAGATAGAGAGACTGTTTGAAACTAACGGAGTTAAACAGGGTATTAAGGAACAGGTAGTGGAGAGACTGGCTTCCGGCTATGTTCCGGAAAATGGAAGAATACTCGTGGCAGAGGGCACACCGGCAGTTCAGGGCAAGGATGGATATTACTATTTTATGTTTAAGACAGAGCTTCCTACCATGCCAAAGATAAAGAGTGATGGCTCTGTGGATTATAAGAATGTAGATTTGTTTGAGCTTGTTGAGGAGGGGCAGAAAATTGCTGTATTCTATCCGGCCACAAGTGGTAATTATGGATTTACTGTAAAAGGTAAGCTTATCACTCCGGTAAAGGGCAAGAATCCTCCTAGAATTACAGGTAGCGGATTTAGAATGTTAGATGATGGTGTTACATATATTGCTGCCATTAGTGGAAGTATATCATACAATAATTACACCATAAAAATATCTAACCTATATCATGTTAAGGGAGATGTGACAGCATCCTCAGGAAATATTAGATTTAACGGAGATGTTCACATAAGCGGATTTGTTGGAAGTGGCGTTACTGTTGAAGCGGAAGGGAATATTATTATTGATGGCAACGTGGAGGCAGCTATAATAAAGGCGGGTAATGATGTGCTTATCAGATCCGGAGTTTCAGGCAGAGATGAAGGAATAATCAAGGCTGGAAGAAATATCTACGGCAAGTATTTCGAGAATATAATTCTGCGAGCTGATAATGATATTGAAAGTAATTATATCCTAAACTGTGAAAGTATAGCTATGAATAAAATAAATGTTTCCGGAGAAAAGGGGGCTATAGTTGGAGGAACAACCTATGCGATATATGGCATCAATGCCTCTGTTATAGGTAACCAGGCCGAGATAAAGACAGTGTTTGATATAGGAGCTAACAAGTATTTTAAACAAAAGGTTAAAGACTTGGACGGTGAGATAGAAGAGGCCAGCAAGAAAGCTATTGTTCTGAAGACTGAGATGGAAAGACTGATTGCCGCAAGAGGTACGGAGGAACTTAAAAATCTTACTTTATTCCAAAATGTTCAAGCATCTCTTGTGGGGAAGCTTCATGAATTAGAGGAGCTAAAGTCGAAGCGGGATGAGTACGTGAGAACCAAAGAAAAGGCAGTGACAGAGATTGGCATTAGAGTCAAGAATTATGCATATCCTGGAGTTTCAATGAAAATAGATGATAAGCAGCTTAGCTTAAGTGATATTGTATGCGAGGTGTTTTTTAGAAGACAAAATGATAAAGTAGCTATGTTTAGCTTAGAGGATATGTGACAGAGGGGCTTTTATTGGACTTATGGGGGTATATTATGAATACTAATAAGAATAGAAACATTATAATTGCAGATGGTAATGAAGAAAGAGCAAGGCAGTTACAGGAGCTTTTGTCAGGGGCATATAATGTAATTATGGTTACTGACGGTGAGCAACTTCTTAAGAGAGTTGCAGATTATTTTAAGAAGTTATCTGCTATTATTCTTGATGCTGACATTCCTAAGATTAATGCAGGCAAGGTTATGGATGCGTTAAAAGCGAAAAAAATAACCAAATATGTTCCCGTAATAGTTATGGCAGACAGAACCTCTGAGATAACCAGAATGTTTTACGACAAGGGGGCAGCAGCGTTTTTAAGACCGCCTTATAATTCACGTTCTGCGAAAGCTAAAGTGGATAATCTTGTGCAGACCTATGCTGAAAGAAAATGGCTGGAGAAGAAGGTTATACAGCAAAATCGTGAACTTGCTTACCAGGCAGATATGCTCAGGAAGCTTAATGACAATATATTGGATATGATGGGAACTATTATTGAGTTTAGAGGCATCGAGGATAATAATCATATCAGAAGAGTTAAGGAATACACTCATATATTGGGTACTGCTGTTGCGCATTTCTTCAAAGAATACGAGCTTGATGAAGAGCAGGTTAATTATATTGCTTCGGCATCAAGTATGCATGATATTGGAAAAATTCTTATACCTGACAGTATTGTTTTGAAAGCGGGTAAGCTTACCCCAGATGAATTTGATATTATAAAGTCCCATACAACAAAGGGCTGTGAGATGCTTGAAGCTGTTTCAAGATATCAGGAGGAGATATATTATAGGTATAGCTACGAGATATGTAGATATCATCATGAGAGATATGACGGATCAGGATATCCGGAGGGGTTATCCGGGGATGAAATACCTATATCTGCCCAGATAGTTTCTGTTGCAGAAGCCTTTGACGCCCTAATGTGTGATACAGTGTATAGAAAAGCATATGACTTTGAAAAGGCTTGCCAACTAATAATGGAGGGTGAATGTGGAGAGTTTTCACCTAAGCTTATGCAGTGTTTTAAGGTCAGTGTTGATAAGATTAAAGCTGTATCTGTAGAATTTGCAGGCTAGCTATAAAATAAGCATAAGATAAAGGAGAAATATTATGTCTATGCAGCTTATTGTGGGACCTTCCGGAGCAGGAAAGTCCCACTATATTTATGATTTAATAATTAAAGAATCTATGGAGAATCCCAATACCAATTATATTCTTCTTGTACCGGAGCAGTATTCTATGGCTCTTCAGAGGAAGATGGTAATGCTTCATCCGGCAGGTGGTACACTTAATATAGATGTTATAGGCTTCAATAGACTGGCCTATAGAGTCTTTGATGAGCTCAATGTGAAGACCGCTAAGGTATTGGAAGATTTTGGTAAGTCTATGCTTGTAAGAAGAGTTGCGGGAGAGTTGAAGGATAAGCTTAGAGTTTACCAAAACTGTCTCAATAAGAATGGGTTTATAGATGAAGTGAAGTCTTTGATGTCAGAGTTTTATCAGTATGATTTTTCTGTTGAGGAGCTTAACAATGTTATTAATTCTTTAGAGAAATCTGGAGATACAAGTGCTTTGATAGATAAGCTTAAAGATATGGAAGCTATTATTTCGTCTTTTCAGGAGAAAATTAGTGATGAGTATATTGTGGCCGAGCAGCTGACAGAACTACTTTATGACTACGTGCCTAAGTCTCAGCTTATAAAAAAGAGTGTAATCGTTATGGATGGATTTACAGGATTTACACCTATTCAGCTTAAGCTTATAGGAAGTCTTCTAAGCTGTGCGAAAAAGGTATATAGTATTCATACTATTGATGAGGACTCCTACAATAAGAGCTTAAACGGAAAGCTTCAGGAGCATGAGCTGTTTTACCTGACATTTAAAACATTGTCATCTTTGAGGAACCTTGCGGAGGAAAGAAAGGTATCCATAGAGTCTGATATTACATTAGGCTTTGAATGTCCTAAGAGATGGAGTGAGGATAAGCGAGATTTATTGCATCTACAAAGATATATATTTAGATATCCCTACAAGATGTATAGGGATGAAGTGGAAAATATCTTTATTAATTCCTATCAGACTCCTCGCAGACAACTAAGAGGAGTCTGTGAGACTATTTTTACCTTGGTTAAGGATAAGGGGTTTAGATACAAGGATATTGCAATAATCAGTGGCAGCTTTGATAAAAACATATCTGCCATATCGCAGATTTTTCCTCAGTATGATATTCCTTATTTCTTGGATTATGCCAGACCTGTAAAGAACAATCCTTGTGTGGATGCAATAGGGCACGCATTAAGAATAATACAGGAAGATTTTTCCTATGATAGCGTATTTTCTTTTTTGAAAGCAGAGTTAATTGATGAAATCAGTACTGATGATATAGAAGAATTGGAAAACTATTGTTTAGCTAAGGGGATTAAGGGATATAGGCGTTGGAATAGAGAATGGAAAAATACAGACCTTGTGGCAAAGGATAGCTTTATGGAGATTATTAAGCCGTTTTACAGAGCATTTAAGAAAAAGAATGGTACTGTGGGAGATTATTCTAAGGCTGTGGTGGAGCTTATGGATTTCCTTGGATACGAGGAAAAACTGAAGGAAACAAAAGGGCTGTACGATAAGCTGATTTCAATATTTGATAAGCTTGAAAATATAATGGGGCAGGACATAGTTACTGTAAGAGAGTTCAATGAGATTGTTGATGTTGGATTTAAGGAGCTTAGTCTTGGAATTATACCGACAAACTTGGATATGGTTATGGTCGGTGATATAACAAGAACCAGATTAGATGGTGTAAAGGTTTTGTTCATAATAGATGTCAATGAAGGTATTATTCCTAAGACGGGAAGTAAGACTGGAATAATTAGTGAGAGAGAGAAGGAGAAATTGCTGGCTATGGGTGCACAGCTAGCTCCTACTGATAAAGAGAACTCCTTTGTGGAACAGATGTATCTTTATAGTATTATGGCTACGCCATCTCATAAGCTATATATTTCTTATACCAATATGACTAGTGATAATAAGCCAATCAGTCCTTCTTATTTGATAGGAAGAGTGGAAAGCTTATTCGAAAATCTACACTGTAATGCAGATAAATCACAGGCAGTAACTACACCGAAGGCCACAAGGGAAAAGCTTATAGATGGTATGTTAAGGCGTAAGTGGGGGGGAGCGTCTGAGATAGATCAAACAACAAGAGCTATATATCAAGCTTATAATAATGCTGATACTAAGGTGGAGATATCAGAAATTGTAGATGCTATGAATTATTCCAATGTGCCATCTAAGCTGTCAGACAAGGTGACAGAGTTGATTAGGCTTAGGATGATGAAGCAATCCATATCCAAGCTGGAGCAATATGCACAATGTGGATATTCATATTTTCTTAAGTATACATTAGGCCTTAAGGAAAGGGAACTATTTGAGGTTGACAGCAGAGAAACCGGAAACATCCTGCACCATGCTATGGAGGGTATATTTAGGCATGTGCACGACAATTTGGGCAATGATTGGAGTAGTGTACCTGATTCAGAGAGAGATGTAATGGTGGAGCGATTTGTAGATGAAGCCTGGTTAAATGAGCTTGACGGTAGAGATATAGAGGGAGGACGATATCAACAGCTAAAGGAATCCTTGTATAGAATTGGGAAACGAACTATTAGAACGTTAAATGATATCAATGACAAGGCAGTGCTTAAGCCGGAGTATTTTGAATACAGGTTCAATCATAATATGGATATTGATGGAGACAACTCTATGACTATTAGTGGTGTGGTTGATAGAGGAGATGTAGCTTATGACGAGGTCGATGATAAACTTACCCTTAGAATCATAGATTATAAATCAGGTAATCAGGATTTTGAGATGAATAAGCTATATGCAGGAATGCAGCTACAGCTGGCAATTTACACAAATATTATGATAGAGTTGGCGCAGGGTAAAGGCAAACTTGATGTTGTGTCTGAGAATACACAGATAACACCTGAGGGTATGTATTATTACCGTATGAAGGATCCTTATGTTGAGATATCAAAGGAAGAGGAACTTGAAGCAAAGAGAATCAAGGAGCTTGAGCTTAAAGGATTTGCCAATAAGGATGATGAGACCTTTAATACAGTATTAAAATATGCAGATATGAAGGCAAGGCAGTTGGCTGGAGAGATAACTCACGGGGAGATTCCCAAGAAGCCGTTTAGCGATGGAAGGATAAAAAGTTGCGATTACTGTCCATATTCAGATTGCTGCAGATTCGATGATAAGTATGGAGGTAATAGCTACCAGAGATTAAAATTTAGTAATGCAAAGAATAAACAGCCTATAATCGTAGACAAAATGCGAGAAGAATTACAAAAGGACAAAAAGAAAGGGGAGGTGGCTGCAGAGGATGAGTAGTGTTGGTGATGAAAAGACAGTAATTAAGCTGACAGAAGGACAGCAGATGGCAGTGGAAATTAGAGATGCTAATGTGTTGGTTGCTGCAGCGGCCGGTAGTGGAAAGACGAAGGTTTTAGTGGATAGAATACTGGGGAAGGTTACAGATGAAAATAGTTCCGTAAATGTGGATGATTTCCTGGTTGTTACTTTCACTAATGCAGCTGCATCTCAGATGAGAGATAAGATTAGGGATAAGTTATCAGAAGCATTAGAGGCTAATCCTGAGAATGAGCATCTTAAGCTTCAGCAGCTTCTGATAAACAGAGCAGATATTTGTACTATTGACAGCTTTTGTTTGAAGCTTGTTAAAGAGAATTTTAACCTTCTTGATATTGATTCCAGCTTCTCAATAGGTGACCCGGGTATGATGGAGCTGGTAAAGTCCGAGGTTATGGACAGATTATTTGAGGAACTGTATGATGGAGGGGATGAAAGCTTTAAGATATTGGTGGATATATTTGATTCTAAGAATAAAGAGGAAGATTTAAGAAAAGCTGTAAGTGATGTGTATTATAAAGCATCCAGTTATCCTGTGCCTGACAAATGGCTTGATGAGGCTAAAAAGTGTCTTCAAATTGAGTGTGAGTCGGATATAGATAGTATTCCTTGGGTCAAATATTATATGGACATAGCCCACAGCGAGCTAATCTGCTGTAAGGAAAAGGCTATGGAGATAGTAAAATTAGCTCAGCTCCCTGGGGGACCGGAAAAGTATTTAAGTGCAGTAGAAAATGATTTAGAAAGTATAGATAGGCTTTTGGCAGCACAGACCTATGAACAGCTGTATGAGGCAGCACCATCAGCCTGGACAAGACTATCGGGTGGAAAGAAGAATGAAAGTGCCCCGGAGCTTTTGGAAAAGGCAAAAAAGCTTAGGGAGGGTTATAAAAAACAGATAAAGGAAAAGATAGCACCTAAAAAAAGTGGTGCACAGTTGCTTGATGAAATAAAACATATTGCCACATACTTAATTCCTCTTATAGAATTGGTGCAGCGATTTATGGATGAGTATATGTTAGAGAAAAAAACACGAAGAATGTTGGAATTCTCAGACATAGAGCATATGTCACATGCTCTGGTATGTAATGGCTATGACGAGAATGGCAGGCCTATACCTACTGAGTTGGCGAAGAATATATCTTCAGGCATAAAGGAGATCTATATTGATGAATATCAGGATAGTAATTATCTCCAGGAGGATATCTTAAGCTGCGTGTCAGGCACTCACAGAGGAGATAATAATATGTTTATGGTGGGAGATGTGAAACAGAGCATCTATCGATTTAGAATGGCCAGACCGGATTTATTTATTAGCAAGTTCAACAGCTTTTCTTCAGAGGGGACTGAGGTTAAGATTCTGCTAAATAATAATTTCCGTTCAAGAGCAAACGTATTATTACCTATAAACTATCTTTTCTATCAGCTTATGGGGGATGACTTAGGAGGCATAACGTATGATTCAAGTGTAAGTCTTATACCAACTATGAGCTTTCCTGAGCCTGAGGAGGAGATAAAGAGCAGAGTGGGTGGCGCTACAGAGATTATGGTGCTAAATTTGGAACAGACGGAGGAGGAAGAAAACGAATCTGACAATCCTCAGGAGATATTAGATGAGGATATGGAAAATGCTGAAAATCTTGAGCTGGAGGCTCATATGATAGCAGGAAGGATAAAACAGCTGATAAATAAGGATACCGGAATGCTCGTGTTGGACGAGAAGACTAAAAGTTACCGGAACGCATGTTATGGAGATGTTGTGATTCTGGTCAGAAGCATGAAGAATGTGGGAGAGAAGCTTTACAATGTGCTTAGCTCTTATGGAATACCGGTTTATGTATCTGACCCTAAGGGGTATTTTGACGCAGTTGAGGTTAGAGTTGTAATGTCAATGTTATCAGTGATTGATAACGCCAGACAGGATATACCTTTGGCAGCAGTTTTGATGTCTCCTATAGGCGGCTTAGATGAATCTGAACTTGCTATTATTTGCGATTATTCTAAGCTTAAGGATATAGAATATTTGTATCATAGATGTCAGCTTTATATGATAGACCATGACAATAGCATAAGCAAAAAATTAAATAAGTTTTTTGAACTATTGGACATATTAAAGTCTATGAAGAATCAGGTATCCATATCTCAGTTGATTTGGGAAGTACTTGAGAGGACTGATTATTATGCATATGTATCAGCCATGCCTATGGGGCATAGAAGAAGAGCGAACTTGGATATGCTTTTGGAGAAGGCCGATGCTTATGAGGATGGATATTACAAAGGCCTGTTTAACTTCCTTAAATATGTTGAAAAGCTTAAGGTTAATCAGGTGGATTTTGGTGAGGCAGCAGACTTTAGTGATGATGAGGATGTTGTTAGAATAATGACGATGCACGCCAGTAAGGGGTTGGAGTATCCTATAGTTTTTGTGAGTGCTCTTGGAAAGCAATTTAACACCAGTGAGTATAAAGATAAGCTTATTATCAATAGCGACTATTACTTAGCAATGACCTATATGGATAGAAATAAACGATACTCAAAGGAGACCTTTATCAGAGAAGCATTTAAGGAAATAAATATGTCTGAAAGTATGGCAGAGGAGCTAAGGGTGCTTTATGTAGCTCTTACTAGAGCAAAGGAGAAGCTTATTATGACAGGACACACAAAGAAGTGGACCAGTCTTATGGATAAGCTTAGCTCTGTGGAGTGTTATAGTGATATTCTGTTATCCTATGATATTAGAAAAAAGAGTAAATGCTTTATAGATATGATTCTTGCAGCTATGGTTAGATATAAGAATTTGGCTGAAACATATAATGTGGAAGATATGTTGGAGTTGAATGTGATAACCAAGGAAGACTTAGCCAATTCTTTATCTCACATTAGAGGTGATGAAGATATGGAAGTAATTGACATGGTAGATGAGCTTAAGCGCGAGGTGGATAAACAAGTTTTGCAGGATGTTACAGACATGTTTTCTTATGAGTATCCCTATGAAGAATATGTGCATGTGAAAGGAAAGATGACTGTCTCAGATATTAAGAAGCTTAAGGCCTATGACGGAGCAGGCTATGATGACAGCGAATTTGAATGTACACAGCTAAAAGGAGAAACATTTGAAGATCAAGAGACCATTGAAGAAATGAAAATAAAAGATACTTCAAAATCAGCGACTAAAACAAAGAAAAAGTTAGATGGTGCTGCTCGTGGTACTATAGTTCATAAGGCTATGGAGCTGGTGGATTTTGCTGCTCTTGTGGAAAACAGGGGTGAAGGCTTATATCAGTATGCCAGAAATCATAAGAAATGGCTCGGAGAACAAGGCATATTTGATATGGACGAGCTCAAAGCCATTAATTGTAGAAAGATTGCAAATATGCTTAAATCTCAGTTGGGTCAGAGGATGATAAAGGCAGCAGCCAGAGGTGAACTTTACAAGGAACAGCAGTTTTCTATGGGATTTTTGGCCAAGGATGTGTTTGACATTAACACTGATGTAGAGACAGATGATACTATCATAGTACAGGGTATAGTAGATGGATACTTTGTTGAAGATGGAGAGATAGTGGTTATGGATTATAAGACCGATGCCTGTGACGAGGAAACCTTAGTTGGCAGATATAAAGCACAGCTTAACTATTATGCAGACACCCTGTCTAAGCTAAGAGGATTGCCTGTAAAAGAAAAAATAATGTATTCCTTTAGTATGGAGAAGGAAGTTCCTGTGTAGGGACTTCCTTTTTTTGTTGATATAATTTCTATATTATATTAAAATATATTGGATTGGAATTTAGATTATATATTGATAATACAAGATATCACAGTTGTTAGAATTTGGAGGGTGTATTATGTCAAGAACAAACAAAGAAACTGAGGGAGTAACATTATTAGGTAATCAGAAGGTGTCATACCCTCAGGATTATTCAGCAGATATATTGGAGGCTTTTGTGAATAAGCATCCGGATAACGATTACTTTGTTAAATTCAACTGTCCGGAATTTACCAGCCTTTGTCCTATAACTGGTCAGCCGGATTTTGCTACAATATACATTTCTTATATACCGGACAAATTTATGGTAGAAAGTAAATCCTTAAAACTATACCTTTTTAGCTTTAGAAATCATGGGGATTTTCATGAGGATTGCGTAAATATTATTATGAAGGATTTGATTAAGCTTATGGATCCAAAGTATATTGAGGTGTGGGGCAAATTCACTCCTAGAGGAGGTATTTCTATAGATCCATACTGCAATTATGGAAGACCTGATACTAAGTGGGAGAAGGTTGCCTTTGATAGATTGGTTAATCACGATATGTACCCTGAAAAAGTGGATAATAGATAGAGAACAATATATGGAGAATATAACTTACGAACAGGCAGTGGAGTATATTATCAATATTCCAAGATTTAACAAATATATAGATAGTTCCTATAAGCCTAACGAAGCATTAAAATGTATATTAGAAAAACTTGGGAATCCTCATTTAAAGGTGAGAAGTATCCATGTGGCGGGTACTAATGGAAAGGGTTCCACAGTACAGCTGGTTAAAAATATATTGGTTGAGTCGGGTTATAGAGTGGGATGCTTTGTATCTCCTCATTTAATTCGAATTAATGAACGAATTAGTGTTTGGGATAGCCTTGATGAAAAGCTGGATAATACATATATATCTGATGAGGATTTCGTAGAAGCGTACAAAAAAGTGAAGGTGGTTTGTGATGGTGCTGTGGAAACTGGAATGCCTAATCTGACCTTTTTTGAGTATGTATTTGCCATAGCGGCAGTTTACTTTGCGAATCAGGATTTGGACTACTGTATCTATGAGACTGGCTTAGGCGGAAGATTAGATGCCACTAACACTCTCAATCCTGAGCTTGTTATAATCACCGCTATAGGTTTGGACCATATGAAGCTTTTAGGAGATACCATAGAGAAGATTGCTAAAGAGAAGGCAGGTATCATTAAAACAGGAGTTCCAGTGGTTTATAATACAGGCAATCAGGAGGCTGACGCAGTTATTGAGCAGGTGGCAAAAGCAAACAATTCACCATTGATTAAGGTCGAAAAAGATTGTTATAAGGTGAATGATATTGTACCTAAAAGCATTGATTTTTCTTGCTTCAGTAGTTATTATAGATACCATAATATTATTTTAAATACTGATGGTATTTACCAGGTTCAGAATGCTCATACAGCTATTTGTGCATGCAACGCTTTAATGGGAGCAGATCAGGCTATATCTGAGGATATGGTGAAGAATGCCTGTAGTAAATTTTTTTGGCAGGGCAGGATGGAGGAGTTGGATTCTCATTTGATAATCGATGGTGCTCATAATCTTAATGCCATAGTTCCATTTGTTCAAAGCGTTAAAGCCAGATTAGGCTTGTCTCGAGGAGTTAATATTTTATTTGCAGTTGCAGATGACAAGAATTATGAAGATATGATAGAATATATGTGTGATAATTTGAAGTTATCGTATGTATATGTTACAGCTATAGAGTCTGACAGAAGGGTACAGCCGGAAAAGATTGCGGAAATATTTAGGACATACTTGAGAGATTCAGATGTGAAAATAGTTTGGAATAATGACCTTAAGAATATCTTTTCTCAAGCATATAAAAAGGCTAGGGAAGAAGATGAGATACTATATTGCGTAGGCTCTCTGTATCTTATAGGAAGTATCAAGGAGTACTACATGGAGGAATTTAAATATGATTAATTTTGAAGAGGAATTAAAGAGATTTCAGCCTATACCTGAGGTTAATCAGGCAGAGCAGGCTATATATAATAATGATTTGAAGGATATATCAGATATCGTTCAGGTTGTTACAGCCGAGATAAAGAGTAACGCTATGGGAACTTCAAATCCTGTAACAGGAAGGATTGGATAATATGTCATCTAAGAAACCAGTTGTTTGTCCTGTGTGTGGGGCACAGATAAGGAAAAGTGGATATTGTTCAAATTGCTATATGCACATTAGTATAATCAAGAAGGCTTACAATACCTCTGATTACTACTATAATATGGGATTGGATAAAGCTATTGCCAGGGATTTGTCAGGTGCTATTGAATCACTTAATATGTCTCTTAGGTATAATAAGAAGAACATTATGACCAGAAATCTTCTGGGGCTTATCTATTATGAGATGGGCGAAGTTGTTATGGCTCTTAGTCATTGGGTTATGAGTGTTAACTACAAATCATCCGGTAATTTGGCTACAAAATATCTAAAGGAGCTGAGGTCTAATCCGACTACATTGGCAGATGTAGACCAGATAGCTATAAAGTATAATATGGCCTTGGATTATGCGAAAAGAGATGATATTGATTTGGCTATTATACAGCTTAAGAATCTTCTCTCAAAGAATGGCCATTTTGTTAAGGGATATCTATTGCTGGCACTACTTTATATTCATTTTGGAAATTACGAGAAAGCCAGAGTTACCTTGAGACGAGTTCTCAAGATAGATAAGGCCAATCCATTGGCAATACATTATCTTCATGAGATGGGTGATACTGATATGAATATCATCCAGATGCGTATGGAGGAGGTTGAAGATGATGGCCTTTTGGAAGAGGAGTATATCGAGGAGAATGTTATAAGAAGAAATAACTCTCTTATGGATGAGGATCCTTCGGATAAGAAGAGTAATCCTATAAAAGACTTCTTTGAAAAGTGTAAAAACACATTGTTTAAGAAGAAGGTTGCGGGAGATATAAGCTTTGCAAAGTACTCAGGCGTGTATGTTTTAGTTGGTATGGTTTTGGGCGTATTAATGCTTGGTTTTATCATTGTTCCAGCTCAGAGAAAGTCACTTAGAAAGGAAAATGAGAGAATTATCAAGACCTATAGTGAGGAGATAGCAGCCAAGGAATCTACCATTACAAGTTTAGATGCTCAGGTAAGTGATTTGAACAGGCAGATAGCAAGACTTGAGTCTAATAATTCTGATGATGTCAATCCGTTGCCGGATTACACATACATTACAAATGGTATGACTGACGAAGATATACAGAATATGATAAATAACGAATAAATACTATAGATGAAATCATAATATGATTTAGCTACTAAAGAAAGTGGAATATTTTTATATTCCACTTTTTCTTATGCAAAAAAATAAGAGGGTTAAAGAAAAAATAATATAAGTAAGAGGTAGTGAAATGGATTATCAGTATAAAAATGGCGTGTTTATATATTATTTGCCAAAGGAATTAGACCACTATTATGCGGACAAGCTTAAGAGAAAAAGCCAGTCTGTGTTTGAGGATGAAAGTATTAACTACTTAATCTTTGATTTTTCAAATACCGTGTTTATGGATAGCTCAGGTATAGGACTTATAACAGGTAGATTCAGAAAGATATTTGATAAGGGTGGAAAGGTTTATGTGGTAAATGTAAATCCTGCCATAGATAAGCTTCTGTTGCTTTCGGGCATATATTCCATAGTTAAAAAGAAGGATACCAAAGAGGACATAATTAAGGAGATGGTTAAGGGAGGATATTATGAATAACACTAACGAAATGACAGTGACATTTAAAGCAAAGGCACAAAACGAGGCGTTTTCAAGAATGGTGGTTGCTGCTTTTATTGCAGGGACAAATCCAACGTTAGAGGAGGTGTCTGATGTAAAAACTGCAGTGTCAGAGGCTGTTACAAATTCAATAATTCATGGCTATGGTGTCAGCAAGGATGTAAGTGAAGCAAGTTATGAACCATACATAACAATTTATGCTCAGCTATCAGGTCGGTCTGTCTACATAGAGATAAGAGATGATGGTTGTGGAATTCCGGATATAAAAAAAGCTATGGAGCCTATGTATACCACAAAGCCCAAGGAAGATAGATCGGGTATGGGTTTTTCTTTTATGGAAGCCTTTATGGACAAGCTTGAGGTAGACTCCACTGTAGGTGTTGGGACTGTGGTAAAAATGTGGAAGGAGATTGGTGTAGTAAAGCATCATTTTGAATAGATGAATGAATTGAAGCTATTTGAACTAGCGAGGAATGGTGATAAAAGAGCTAAGGAAAAGATAGTTTCAGATAATGAAGGTTTGGTTTGGAGCATAGCAAGGAGATTTATGGGGAGAGGCTATGATTTGGAAGAAATATTTCAGATAGGTTGCATAGGGTTGCTAAAGGCTATAGATAGATTCGACCAAACCTTTGAGGTTCAATTCTCTACTTATGCAGTACCTCTTATATCCGGTGAAATAAAAAGATTCTTGAGAGATAACGGGATGATAAAGGTTTCCAGAATACTAAAACAAAATGGTTACAAAATAAGTAAGGCTAGAGAAGAGCTTAGTGCAAGAATGTGCAGGGAGGCAACTATAGAAGAGATTGCGGGTAGTACAGGACTTTCTATAGAAGAGATAGTTATGGCTACTGAGGCAAATAGGGAGATAGAATCTATTTACCAAACTGTATATAACGATCAGGGGAATGAAATGTATCTGGTTGATAAATATGTGGATACTGATAAGCAGGGAATGGAATCGGAAGAGGTGTTAAATAAAATGCTTGTAGCACAAGCTATGGATAGCTTGCAGGAAAGGGAGAAGAAATTGATAGAGATGAGATATTTTCAGGACAAAACTCAAACGCAGGTAGCTAAGGAAATGGGCATAAGTCAGGTACAGGTAAGTCGTATGGAGAAAAAACTTCTACAGAATATGAGAAAAATTATTGACAACTAATCGAACTAATAGTACAATAAAAAACATATTAGTGCAAAAATAATAATCTATATAGAGTAATCAAACTATAAGTACGATAAATGAACTATAGGTGTACTCATAGTTTGATTATCGTACTGCTAGTTCGTTATTGAGGGGTTAGATGGGCGCAAGGAAAAAAGAAGCACTTGAGCAGTTTAATCGTGACAACATTATTACTGCAGCTAAGGAGTTGTTTGAAACCAAGGGGGTTGAGCAAACAACTATGGACGACATAGCTAAATATGCAGATTATAGTAAGTCTACGATTTATGTATACTTCAAGAGCAAGGAAGACATTTACAATTCAATAGTAGAGGATTACACAGATGTTTTAATAGGTGAGCTGGAAGTGTGTATTCAAGAATCTACAGATTTTGAAGACAGCTACTATAAGATGTGTGATTGTCTGGTTAACTTTGAAGAGAAGTACCCCAAGTACTACGCCAGTCTTATGGGAGAGGAGAAGACTACAAACAGTAGAAAGAAACCTGTTCTAAAAGATGATAAGGTTGGAAAAGAATTGAATGAGCTCATAAAGGGCTTTTTAGAAAAGGGTATGGCCAGTAGAAAGATAAGGGCGGATATAGATATTCAACCTACAGTGCTTTATGTGTGGTCAGCTATAAGTGGAATTATTCAGGTGGCAGAGCGTAAGAAGGATGAACTTGATGAAAGTCTGAATATGAACAAAAGGGAATACTTGAGATATTCATTTAGAACATTTTATGAATCGCTTGTCAGGAGGTAGGATAATGGGGAACGAAGGACAAATAATGATTAATAACAAAAGTAATAAGAATATAGTTTATTATGTAACTGAACTTGAGAATACACCTCTTAAGGGACATTTTAGAAAGATGGATGCTGAGATAGAGATAGTAAATCAGATTAAGAGGAGTATACCGGGAAGTAAAGTAATGAAGTACACAGAGTATAGTGGAGAGGTTATAGACGCGGACAGCGTTGGAATAGTTTTTCCTGCTCATACCTGGGGAATATCTGTAGCTGTGCTAACATTTTTGTCACACCTTAAGATAAGAAGAGGTACATACATATATGCAGTTGCGGTAGGTGAGAGTATTTCCGGTGATGTGGATTGTTCAACCTATGATACTGTAAAGCTTTTAGGACAGTTTGAAAAGATGTTTAGCAAGAAGAGCGCAGGATGTAAGTCAGATATATTTGTTAGATGTACAGATAGAAAGAGAATGCATGGAAGCACAGAAGAAAGTCTTAGATGTGAAACTGATAGGATAAGTAATATTAAGCATGTGCTTTCAGGATTATTATTCCATACTATAGATAGTATCAATACCATGGAGAAGCTGGATGAGGATGAAAGATATTATGAGGATACAAAGGAAGTAAAGGATATCAAGAGTAATATAATTCCTATTCAGGCGTATCAGTCTGCCAGAACAAGTAAGATTAGTCTTAGCAATATATTCCTTGACGAGGATATATTTAGAGGTGTTAAGCTATGCCAGGTTATGTAATTCATCTTGCTGTTGCTTCTGAGATAATAGAAAGAAAAGAAATCGTTGATAAGGCATATATTAATGATTTTATACTGGGTAATATTATACCGGATTCTATGCCCAGAGAACAAAAGAAGGCCAGCCATTTCTGGGATTATGAGACATATAAAAACCTGAATCGAATTCCTAATCTGCAGGTTTTTCTGGATAAGTATGGAAATAAACTGAATGACCCGTTTGTTCTAGGATACTATTCCCATCTTATGCTGGATAATCTTTTTGTCAGTAATTACTGGGGTGAGCACTTTCAGATGCTTGATGAAGACGGCAAAGAGGAAAACTCTTATGAAGGCGTTGCTTATTTTAGGATGAAGCAAGATGGAAGAGAGTATCCGAGAGATATGTTTTTATCGGATGAATTGTATTATGGTGACTATGATAGGATGTATCCATATATACTTGAACGATATAATATATATCTTCCAGAATTGGGAAATAAAAAAATCATACCAATAAATGAGATAGATTATTCAAACTCTTTTAGATGCTTGTCTGATATGATAAGTAAAGTACAGGATTTAAAGGATGCAGTAATCAACGGAGAGTATAACACAAAGGAAAAACTCAAGATATTTGATCTAGACCACATATATAATCTGATGGATAGTGTAGTCAGTAATGTGTGTGAAATAATATAATAGGAGTCGAATCTTATATACTGTCGGTGACAGTGTTGTAGGTTCGACTCCTTTAATGTTTGATTGAATATGAATTTATCTGTTGTTAGCTATTACTTCATCAATGATAGGATCTGCCTGATCTAAGAGATTAGCCATCTCTTCGTAAACCTGACTTCTGTTTGATATATCTGTAGAAATCTGGTCTACACTCTCTGATATAGCAATGTAGTTATTCTTAGCGCTTACAATATCCTGTGATATTGCATCTGCAGCTTCATTACAGTCGTCAACACAATCTGAGATAGCTTTTTGAACTTCAATAACACCACTTACAGATTCTTTGATATTGTTGAAGAGAACAGTGGTTTGAGCAACCTGTTCCTGCTCCTTTTCAAGCATCTTTGTAGCAGTTGCCATAGACTCGTTAAGAGCTTTTGCATCTGATTTTAAAAGGCTCATATTGCTGTTAACAGCATCTACCAACTTCTTAATCTGAGAAGCTAGATCACTAACCTCTGTTGCTACAACAGCGAAGCCTAAACCGTGCTCGCCGGCTCTTGCTGCTTCGATAGAGGCATTGAGTGATAGCATATTGGTTTGGTTAGCTATTCCTATGATTCCGGACATTGTTTCCTGTATTTCATCAAAGCTTCTCTGGAACTTACTAAGTACCTTTCCAACCTGTTCGAAATCTTTTATAACCTCAGCCGAGCTTTCTTGAATACTGTCTACATTGTCGCTGGCCTGTGCAGTGGTGTCTAATACTTCATTAACACTTCCCTCAATCTGAGAAGAAACCTCTACGATATTATTAACCTTGGACTTAATGGTGTCCATACTGTCTACAATCTGATCGGACTGTTCAAGTATAGTCTCGAAGGAATTCTGAATTTCTCCTAGCTGGTCATGTGTGCTTATATCGTGGTCAATGAGGGATTTGCGATTCTCTCTTAAGGATTTGGTTATAAAGCTTACAGGTGCTAAGCTTTCCTTGATGGCATTTCCACTAACTGTTTCAAGAGGAACTGCGTGACTAACTTCTTGCTTTTTAAATCTACTTAACATTGGTGCCTCCTTTATTCAAATACCACATAAACTAATGTCTGATTAACATGTTGATTCTTAATCTGTTGACCGATTCCGAGAATACCTGCAAATGTACCAAGAGAACCTATATTATTCATATAGTCGTCAAGCTTCCCTGTACCTGCTATGTATCTAAGTCTGTTAACGCTATCAAAACATAGAGAAAATGAAGTTTTTTCAAGCTGGCTGTTTATGGTATCTAAGGTTTCTTGATTAACTTGTTCTAAATCGTCCGGTTCCATAATAAAAACTGCTTCGTTTTCAAAGATAGCTTTGCCGTTAAACATAACTCCGTTCATATCAAGGGAGTTTGTTGCAGTGATAAATACATCCTGTCCGGCACCTCTTCCCAGAGGATTAATTAGCATGTTTTCAACGATGCCTTCTTTTTCGATTCCTGTCTCGGCAGTGTATACTTCGTGAGCTGGTATGTCGTCAAGCTGAAAAAGAGTTTTTGTATTTCTGTCTACAAGCGTTGCAAAATGTGGATTTTCGCTGAGCTTTCTATAGATGTTCTCTTTGCCTACTATTATTCGACCTGCATTATTCTTTACGAAGGCGTACACTGCTGTATCTGCCATAAGCTTGCCGTTGTATATTATCTGATTCTTGTCACCCAAAGGGGTTCCATATGAAGAAGAGCCTGCAAGACTTATGTCATATCTTCTTAGAACTGAATTGATGGTTGCTAAAAGCTTTTCTTCGTTTCCTGTATTGAACTCTAAGCAAACAGTGTTATCTGCTGCCGGTTCCATAGTGTTTAATGTATCCTCAAATTCCAATATTGAGGTAACTGGTGTTTTCCTTAGGTTAGTAATAACTCCGGTGGCGACAGTTACTCCTGCTAAAGCAATTACCATGATGCCTTTATCATCAGTATTACCTGAGGTGTAAAATGCACTGGTTGTACCTATCATAGGAGTACCAGGATATTTTTCTGCCAGATATTCGGCAGCTTTTTCGGCTTTTATAAATGGAGTCACAAGTATTAGCAAATCAGCTTTTTTTAAACCCTTGGTTGCTTGAGCAATAGCCTCGCTAATATTGTCAGACTGGCTGGTGCCAACAAAACCGCGCATATATTAAACCTCCTAATTATATTTTGAATATGGTTTTTAAAGCCAAGTAATATTTTTTTCTGCAGTGGCCTTATATAAAAGTTTGCATATACCAAATTATAACATAATATTAGTAAAAGTGACAGAAAAATTAATAGTATTTTTCATATATTTTAAGGACTTTTTTATAGAAATATTAAAACACCTATGATATGATAACATATCAGTGATATTATGGGAAAAATATGGGAATATTAGGAGAGATAAGATGATATTAAGTGTGTCAAATTTAAGCCATGGCTTTGGTGATAGAGCGATATTTAAGGATGTATCCTTTAGGTTACTTAAGGGTGAACATATAGGATTTGTAGGAGCCAATGGAGAAGGTAAATCTACCTTTATGAATATAGTGACGGGAAAGCTTATGCCGGATGAGGGTACAGTAGAGTGGAATAAAAACGTAAGAGTTGGCTACTTGGATCAGCATACAGTACTTAAGTCTGGAATGACTATAGGAGATGTGCTTAGATCTGCCTTTGAATATTTATTTGCTATTGAGGCAAGAATTAATGAGATATGTGAAATATTAGGCGATGCCGGCGATGATATGGATGCTCTTATGGAGGAGTTGGGAACTCTGCAGGATTTGCTAAATAGCAATGATTTTTATATCATAGATTCTAAAGTAGAGGAGGTTGCAAGAGCCTTTGATTTGTTATCACTTGGTTTGGATACAGATGTTACAACACTAAGTGGTGGACAAAGAACAAAGGTGCTATTAGCAAAGCTTTTGCTTGAAAAGCCGGATATACTGCTTTTGGACGAGCCTACAAACTATCTGGATGCTCATCATATTGAGTGGCTTAAGAGATATCTTCAGGAATATGAGAATGCATTTATACTTATATCCCATGATATACCATTTCTAAATAGTGTTGTTAACCTTATATACCATGTTGAGAATCAGGAGCTTAATCGCTATGTAGGTGATTATGACAAGTTCCTTGAGGTTCACGAGATGAAGAAGCAGCAGCTTGAGGCGGCATATAAGAAGCAACAGAAGGAAATTGAGGATTTAAAGGATTTTGTAGCGAGAAATAAAGCTAGAGTTGCAACAAGAAATATGGCAATGTCCAGACAGAAGAAGCTTGACAAGATGGAGGTTATTGAGCTGGCAAAGGATAAGCCAAAGCCGGAATTTAACTTTATTAACGCAAGAGCAACGGGGAAGGTTGTGTTTGAAACTACGGATCTTGTGCTGGGTTACGAAGGCAAGGCATTGTCAAAGCCTATAAATCTCCGTATGGAAAGAGGAGAAAAGATAGCCATAGTGGGTACTAATGGTATTGGTAAGACTACATTTTTAAAAAGTGTTTTAGGTCTTATACCGGCAGTATCAGGTAAGGCGCAGCTTGGAGATTATCTTTCCATAGGATACTTTGAACAGGAGCTGGAAGGCTCAAATAACACCTGTATAGAAGAAATATGGCAGGAATTTCCAGGGTATACACAGTACGAGGTTAGAAGTGCTTTGGCCAAGTGTGGACTTACTACAAAGCATATAGAGAGTTTGGTTAAGGTTCTATCAGGAGGAGAGCAGGCTAAGGTTCGACTATGTAAGCTTATTAATAAAGAGACAAATATCCTGCTTTTGGATGAGCCTACAAATCATCTTGATGTAGATGCTAAGGATGAGCTAAAGAGAGCACTTAAGGAATATAAGGGTGCAGTACTTATAGTTTGTCACGAACCTGACTTTTATGAAGGACTTGTGGATAAGGTTTGGAATCTGGAGGAATTCTCTATGCTTGTGTAAAAACTTGTAAATAGAGATATAATTTGTTATAATGTATATTTGGAGAAATTTGAATGAATTTTAATTGGGCGATTTTCATTGAAAGGGAGGTAGAACTGTGAGCTATTCAAAGCATGAGACAGTAAAAAAACAGAGAAAGCTGGTCTCAAAAACACAGAGAAATACAAGAAAGATACTGGTAAGCTTTTTTAAGGTTTTCCTAGTTCTGGTTGTGACAGTGGTTATAGCATGTGCGGGAGCGGGCTTTGGTATGATGAAGGGTGTGCTTGACAATGCACCGGATGTCAACGAGATAAGCATAGTGCCTAAGGGCTTTAAAACAACGCTTTACGATAAGGATGGTAACGTAGAAAAGGAATTTTCTACCTACGGTTCTAACAGAGAATACGTGTATTATGAGGATATACCAGAGGATTTCATCAATGCAGTTGTAGCCATAGAGGATCAGAGATATTGGACTCATAATGGTATTGATGTTAAGGGTATTCTTAGAGCGGGAGTAAGAGGTATTGCCTCAGGAAGCTTCGACGAGGGTGCCAGTACCATAACTCAGCAGCTTATTAAAAACCATGTTTTCAACGTAGGTATGGACGAGAGAACATTCCTTGATAGTCTTGAGAGAAAGATTCAGGAGCAGTACTTAGCTCTAGAGCTTGAGAAGATATATACTAAGGAGCAGATTATTGAGTATTATCTTAATACTATCTATCTGGGTAGAGGTGCTCATGGTATACAGGCCGCGTCTGAGTTATATTTTGGAAAGAGTATGGATCAGCTTACCATATCAGAGATTGCTGTTATAGCAGGTATAACTAAGAATCCTAGTCAGTTTGACCCGGTTATTTTCCCGGAGGAGAATGCAAAAAGACGTGTGGATGTACTAGATAAGATGCTTGAGTTAGAGTATATTACACAGGCTCAGTATGAAGTTGCTATGGCTGATGAGGTTTATGATCGTATTAAGATTGAGTATGACAATCAGCAGGCATCAGATACAGTTTACACATATTACGAGGATGCTATATATAATCAGCTAAGAAATGACCTTATGGAGCTTTATGGCTGTACAGAGGATCAGGCAGCTATGATGATATATACAGAGGGTTACTCAATCTACTCAGTGCAGGACAAGGAAATTCAGGCAATATGTGATGCTGTTATAAATGATGATAGCTATGTATATAGTGCATCTAAGGTAGGTCTTGATTATATGCTTACAATATTGGATGGTGATGGCGTAACAGAGCATAACTATATGATAGGACATGTAGTTAATTACTTTGTAAATGCTACCGGAAACGATAAATACAATCCAATCTATAACACTGAGGAAGAGGCAAGAGCAGCAGCTGATACATTTAGAGAGGCGATGCTTATAGAAACAAATGGAACCTTTATAGCGGAGGATTTTGATGTTTCGCCACAGCCACAGTTCTCATTTACTATAATGGATCATAAGACAGGCTATGTTAAGGCTATGGTTGGAGGCAAGGGAGAAAAGACTGCTGACCTTTCCTTTAACAGAGCAACGGATGCACCTAGACAGCCAGGTTCAACCTTTAAGATATTGGCAGCTTATCTTCCTTTGTTTGATACAGGAATAGGTTCTCTGGCTAAGGTTTATAAGGATGAGCCTTATTACTATAAAAATGGTGGATACGTAGGTAACTGGTATGGTGGATACAGAGGTTATTGTAACTGTAGAGAGGGTATAGCTCAGTCTATGAATATCCTGGCAGTTAAAGCTATAACAGATGCGACAGAGGAGGTTGCGTTTGAGTATCTTATGAAGCTGGGATTCACAACACTGGTAGACCAGGAGGTTGCGGCAGATGGTTCTATATATTCAGATATAACCCAGTCTACTGCTCTTGGTGGACTTACCTATGGAGTTACTACTTACGAGATGACAGCAGCTTATGGAGCTATAGCTAATGGTGGAATATATACTAAGCCGGTATTATATTCCAAGGTGCTGGATTACAATGGAAATGTAATAATTGATAATACAATACCTGAGACAAGTACAGCTATGAAGCCAACTACAGCTTGGCAGCTTATCGAGGGAATGAAGTCTGTAGTAAATGCCGGTACAGGAACAGCGGCAAGAATGACCACAGGCATTACCTGTGCAGGAAAGACAGGAACAACATCAAGCTCATACGATCTTTGGTTCTGTGGCATGTCACCATATTACACAGCGTCTATATGGATGGGCTATGATTACAATATTACACTTTATGATTCAAATGCACATAAGTATATGTGGAGAGATATTATGGATCAGGTTGCCATACTTGAGGGACATGACCCATCAGTTGATTTTGAGAGACCTGAGGGTATCACCTACGCTACAGTGTGTAAGATATCCGGTAAGTATCCTACAGAAAAATGTCCTACTTTAGGAGATTACTGTGCGGTTGATTCTGTACCAGGAGGTAAATGTACAGGTCACACCTTCATTAAGATTTGTAAAGAGTCTAAGAAGGTAGCAACAGAGGAATGTAAGGAAACTATAGAGCTTGTAGTAGAGCTTGATCCTGTAACTAAGAAGGAAATTCTTGTAGGAACAGGAAAGACTGCAGAGGACTATGCCTTTACAAAGGATGAGTGTGACTTGCATCCTGTTGATAAGGACAAGGATAAGCTTACTATAGCAACCTCATGTACAGATGGTGGTTCTATAACTGCAACCATAAAGGTTAAGAAGGGTGAGAACACAACAGTATTTATTGCTCCTTATACAGGATATACTATACAGGATGTATTAGTAGATGGTCAGAGTGTTGGAGTGGTAAGTAGCTACTCATTTAATAACGTTCAGACTAGTCATACTATACATGCAGTATTTAAATCTACAAGCAGTGGAAGTGTTACTCAGGATCCTACAACCCAGGCACCGACAACAACCCAGGCGCCGACAACAACTCAGGCACCAACCACAACTGAGGCGCCGACAACAACTGAGGCACCTCCGGAACCTAGCACGGAAACTCCGGTTTCTGAGCCAACAGCACCTACATCAGATGATAATGTAGGCTAGAGTTAAAACAATAATTAATAAAACAACAAAGGCTATGGTATCAAAATAGATACTATAGCCTTTGTTATATTTTAAAATGTATTAGTTTTTTGTCATCTTTGGAGAGAAGATTAGTGATGCTATATAGGAGAAGATGAGAGCAGCGGATGTTCCAACAGCCGCTGCTGTAAAGCCACCTTTAAATAGTCCTAACAAACCATAATTATCTACAGCTTCTTTCATTCCCTTCCAGATATTGTAACCAAAGCCTGTGAGTGGAACTGAGGCTCCTGCGCCTGCAAATTCGAAAAATGGTTCATATATTCCTATGGCTCCAAGTATAACTCCTGTACATACCAGTAACACCATAACTCTTCCAGGCATAAGCTTTGTATTATCCATAAGAAGCTGTGCTAATACACATATTATTCCGCCAATGACAAATGCTTTAATATAATCCATAAATAAACTCCTTCCTAATGTTCTATAACAAGAGCGTGTGCGATACCTGGGATTGTCTGTCCCTCGTTATAGCTTACCGTTGATAGCAAAGCACCTGTAGGCACGAAGAGGATTCGTTTCCAAGTGCCATTGTCCATATTAGTTAAAATATAACCAGCTAGGGTTACAGCGCAGCAACCACAGCCACTGCCGCCACTGTGGGTATCCTGCTTTTCACAGTCAAAAATCTCTACACCACAGTCCATATGCTGGTTAGATATATCCACACCATTGTCACGTAGAAGCTTAATTAATATCTGACTTCCCACTTTGCCCAGATCGCCTGTTATTATTTTGTCAAACTGGTCTGGTTTCATAGAAAGATCATCTAAACACTGATATATGACATCTGCGGCGGCTGGTGCCATTATTGCACCCATATTCATATTATCAGTAACACCGTAGTCAACGATTTTGCCAATTGTCGTAGAAGTGATACGAGGGTAGCAGTTCATAGCATTTTTGTTATTTGTGCTGCTGACTACAAATGCACCACTACCGGTAACTGTCCAGGTTGCAGAGAGTGGTCGCTGGTTGCCGTATTCTAGTGGGAATCTAAATTGTTTTTCCGCACTTCCATAGTGGCTGCTGGTTACAGCAACAATATTATCTGCGTAGCCTGCTGCAACAAGCATAGCTGCAAGAGAAAGTCCTTCTCCGCAGGTTGAACAGGCCCCATATAATCCTATGACGGGGATATTAAAGCTTTTTACACCGAAGGTTGTTCCTATAAGCTGTCCCAGAAGATCGCCTCCTACCAGATAACGAATATCTTCCTTGGTAAGACCGGATTTTGATATGGCTGTTTGAACAGCTCGTCTTACCATCTCTGATTCACCCTCCTCCCAGCTATTCATACCAAAGGTTGGATCAGCTTCGATTTGGTCGTAAAATGATGAGAGAGGACCTTCTCCCTCCATTTGACCAACTATGGAAGCTCGGCTTACAATAGCCGGTGGATTATGGAATTTTACGGTCTGCTTTCCCTGTATTGGGGAAGATGCAGATTTGTTGTTTGAATTTGTTTTAGTCATTAAACTTCCTCCTACAATATATTTGAAATTACTAAAATCCAATAGATTAAGCCGACACACCAGCCTGTAAGAATACCAAATAAGATAACTGGGCCTGATATGGTGAATATTTTTACTCCCTTACCAAAGACCTCACCTTCCTTCTGATATTCAATGGTTGGTGCAGCAACTGAGTTAGCGAAGCCTGTAATAGGTACTAAAGCTCCGGCACCGCCGAATTTTGCAAGCTTTTTGTATAGGTTGAAGCTTGTTAATAAAACGCTTATGAGGATGAGTATTATAGATGTCCATGCACCAGCATCCTCCTTTGATATCTGAAAGTTATTAACAAGTAAATTAGTAAAAAACTGTCCTAATGTGCAGATTAATCCACCAACTAAAAAAGCGTGCAAGCAGTTCTTGAAACAGCTGTGCTTAGGTGTTACTGCTTCAACATATTGGTTATATTCCTGATTGGTTTGTTTTGGTTTCATATAATACTCCTTGTTATATAAATTTGTTGTGCTACATTAAGGTAGATAAAAAAATTGGATAAAAGAACCCACTGCCTTGCCTAATGCTACGGCAAATAGAATATATGGAAGATGTTTTCTTATAGAGAATCTTCTGGATAATATAGGAAATATAGCTAATGTTTCTGCAAGAGCTCCAGCTAAACAACCGGTGAATATTCCACCCAATAGATTGAATGCTATTAAAGAAGGGGTTCCTAGCGAGATGGGTATTCTAAATATCTCTACAACGTTTCCTAATGTTACCCCAAGGATGATAAGTAGCTCTATGAGAGCTCTTTTATTTAAAGCTTTGTATTTTTCAGCCAGCTTGTCAAATACTCCAAGGAGAGTGATAAATGCCACGTATCCTGCTGCAGTTGCTCCCCCTGCAGTCAGACAGAATAAACTAAAGGCTATAGTGTTAGTTAACATCCAGAGATTTTTTATTCCTTACACTGTCTATAACGATGCACTTGTTGACATCCTGTTCGTAGAGTCGCATTTGAACCTGAAGGGGAGAAGGGTCATCTGTTACCTTTGTATTAATTCCGTGGTTAAAGAAAACTATCATTCCTATGGTAAGTCCCAGGCAGTAGCTGATTAGTCCTAAGGCTAGCCCGGGTGTTAATGTTTGAGGGTTCTCGCCTGTAAAAAGTCTGTAAAGACTGTCAAGAAGTCCTCTCGTTCCGGAATCCTGGTTGTAGCTCATTATGGAAAAGGCTGTTCCAAAGAAGGCTACAAGCATTAGGAATCCAACATTAAACTTTTGTTTATAGGAACCTTTTTTTCTGCCACTGTCGTAATAGACTATAGTTTCAGAGTTACCGATGGTTTCTATGGTTAGTCCATTGGTGTTTTGCTGAATAAGCTCGATAAGCTTCATTACAGTCACTACAAGTTGGGCTTTGGAGGTGTCAGGGAGACAGGTTACACCTAGCTCGCGCACCATCTTATCTATTGCTTTGTCTTTGCAGTATATGGTTGCTATATCACCTACAGTAATGTAGGGATTATCTACTAAAATACTTTGCTCTAATGCTATATAAAGAGTTTGTTCCTTCATAATACGATATCCTTCTTTTTTATGATATTTATTAGTATTTCTAGTTTTGGGAAAAATATTTATATAATTAAAAGGATTGTTATTTCGACTAGTTTATTTAGTTGATTTGTGGTATACTTTATTTTGTGAAATTTTGTGATTTTATAATATACTTTGGGAGAATAGATATGAGCTTAAATGAAGTTCGTCAGGAGATTAACAAAATTGATGACGGGATGAAAAAACTATTTGATAATAGAATGAATTGCTCCAATCAGGTTGCGGCAGTAAAAATGTCAGAAGGTGATAAGGTATTTAAGCCTCTTCGCGAAAAAGAGATAGTGGAACGTTTTTCAAATGATAGAGAGTATATTGCGTTTATTAAGAAGGTTATGCAGATAAGTCGTAAGAGACAGTATGGGTTATTTTTAGATGCTTTTTCGGAAGCTTCCTGCTGGGAAAGCATAAATGAGGACAAATGTCATATTAGTAAGATGGGTGAGCTTGAGCTTAAGCTTAAGGCTGATAAGACAAGTACCAAAGGATTAAATGTTAACGATATATTATCAGTAATTTCAGACTCTGCATTAGAGATAAAAAAGCTTACAGTAAGCGAAAATGGTATGATAGATGTAGTGATTAATGTGCATGATGATGACAGAGCAATAAGAGAAGCCCTTGTTCTGGCATATATGCTTAGTGAAGAGACAATATAGTGAAGGAGGAGATAGCGTGATAATTAAAAATGGAAGGGTTGTAGATCCTAAAAGTGGCACAATTCAATCTGGGATTATACGACTTGAAGGGAACCTGATTAGTAATATTTATCCTGTTGATTACGACTTGAGTGGATTTCAGGATGAAGAAATATTAGATGCTACCGGTAAATATATTATGCCTGGTTTTATTGATTTACATGTACATTTAAGAGATCCAGGTCTTACTTATAAGGAGGATATAGCTACAGGCACTGCCGCAGCAGCAAAGGGTGGTGTTACAACTATCTGTGCTATGCCTAATACAAAGCCTGTGGTTGATACAGTTGAGACATTAAATTATGTACATGATAAAGCAGCTAAAGAAGGTAAGGTTAGAGTTAAGCAGCTTTCTGCATTTACCATGAATATGGAGGGTAAAGAGCTGGTTGATATGGAGGCTATGAATGATGCCGGTGCAGTTGCATTTTCAGAGGATGGAAAGAGTGTAATGGACATCAACCTTTACAGAGAGGCTATGAAGAAGGTGGCAGCTATGGATGCCTTAGTTATGGCTCACTGTGAGGATAAGGATTTGGTTGGTAAGGGTGTGCTTAACGAGGGTGTTGCCTCAGAAAAGTATAATGTGCCTGGAATTCCTAATTCTGTAGAGGATGTTATAACAGCTAGAGATATGTTCCTGGCAGGAGAGCTAGGTGCAAGACTTCACATATGTCACTGTTCTACAAAGGGTACAGTGGAGCTTATGAGAATGGCAAAGCGTATGGGCTTTAAGGTGACTGCTGAGGTGTGTCCGCATCATTTTACACTTACTGATGCAGATATAACTGAGGCTGACAGTAATTATAAGATGAATCCACCTCTTAGAACAGAAGAAGATGTTAAGGCTTTAATTGAGGGACTTGTGGACGGAACTATGGATTGTATCTCTACCGACCATGCGCCACATTCAAAGGAAGAAAAGTCAAAATTCTTTACAGAGGCGGCTTTCGGTATTACAGGTCTTGAGACATCAGCAGCTCTTACCTATACAGCACTTGTTGATACAGGTCTTATGGATATAGTTAAGATGGCTGAGAAGATGAGCTATAATCCTGCAAAGGTGCTTGGTATAGAGGAAAGCTTCGGCCACATATCAGAGGGTGCTGTAGCTGATATAGCGATATTTGACCCTGAAGCAGAGTGGGAAGTAAAGGAAGAGGAGTTTGCTTCTAAGGCTTCAAATACACCTTATATAGGTAAGGTGCTTAAGGGAAGAATTACACATACAATTGTGGACGGTAAGCTGGTGTACGAGCTTTAAATCATTATGATTATTTCCACTAACATCGTAGGTATGACGATAGTGGAATAAAGAAAAGTGAAAAGATAAAATGGAGGATTAAAGATATGATTAACACATTGATTAAGAAGATTCAGGAGACAAATGCACCTATAGTAGTAGGCTTAGACCCTATGATGAACTACATTCCAAAGTACATTCAGGAGAAGGCATTTGCAGAGTACGGCGAGACACTTAAGGGTGCAGCAGAGGCAATCTGGGAGTATAACAAGGGAATTATCGATGCTACTTATGATTTGATTCCTGCAGTTAAGCCACAGATAGCTATGTATGAGCAGTTCGGTATAGAGGGACTTATAGCATTTGAGAGAACCTGTGAGTATGCTAAGAGCAAGGGTTTAGTTGTAATCGGAGATATTAAGAGAGGTGACATTGGCTCAACATCAACAGCATATGCAGTTGGTCACTTAGGACAGGTTCAGGTTGGTTCTAAGAAGTACTCAGGCTTCAGCGAGGATTTCGTAACTGTTAACCCATATCTTGGTACTGACGGTGTTAAGCCATTTGTAGATGTATGTAAGGAAGAGAACAAGGGTATCTTCGTTCTTGTTAAGACTTCAAATCCTTCATCAGGAGAGTTCCAGGATCAGCTTGTAGACGGTAGACCACTTTATGAGCTTGTAGCAGAGAAGGTAGTAGAGTGGGGAAATGAGTGCATGGGCGATAAGTATAGCAATGTAGGCTGTGTAGTAGGTGCTACATATCCAGAGATGGGTAAGGTGCTTCGTAAGCTTATGCCAAACACTTACATCCTTGTACCTGGCTATGGCGCACAGGGTGGTAAGGCTGAGGACTTAGTTCACTACTTCAACGAGGATGGACTTGGAGCAATCGTTAATTCATCAAGAGGCATCATCGCTGCATATAAGCAAGAGAAGTATGCTGAGTTTGGCGAGGAGAGATATGCTGAAGCAAGCCGTCAGGCTGTTATAGATATGATTGAAGACATAAATAGCGCGTTAGCAAATAAGTAAGAAACGAGGAACCACTATGGGTAAGATAAAGATGACCGCCAACATAATCAGACAGGAGATGATTGGTACAGATATATTCTCTATGATTATTCAGGCAAAGGAAATTGCAGTACAGGCCAAGCCTGGACAGTTTGTAGATTTATATAGTGCAGATGGAAGCAAGCTTCTTCCTAGACCTATCAGCTTATGCGAGATAGATAGAGAGGCTGGAACACTTAGACTTGTATATAGAATTGCAGGAAAGGGTACAGCGGAGTTTTCAAAGCTTACATCAGAGCACACAATTGATGTGTTAGGACCACTTGGTAATGGCTTTAATCTAGAGGATGGCAAGGCTATTCTTATTGGTGGAGGTATCGGTATACCACCTATGCTTCAGCTTGCAAAGGAGCTTAAATGTGAGAAGTCTATAGTACTTGGTTATAGAGATGAGGAATTCTTGTCAGAGGAATTCAAGCCATATGGCGAGGTTTATAAGTCAAGTGATAACGGTGCCATAGGAGTAAAGGGTACTGTTATGGATGCTATCAAGGAATACGGTATAGAGGGTACACACATTTACGCTTGTGGACCAACACCTATGCTTAGAGCTATTCAGAAGTATGCTTTAGAAAATGGTATCAGAGCGCAGCTTTCCCTTGAGGAAAGAATGGCTTGTGGTGTTGGTGCATGCCTTGCATGTGTATGTAAGTCTAAGGAGGTTGACCACCACTCAAATGTAAATAATAAGAGAGTATGTAAGGACGGCCCTGTATTTTATGCTGAGGAGGTGGAGCTATAATGAATACTAAGGTAAATATTGCTGGTGTAGAATTAAAGAATCCTATAACTGTAGCTTCAGGAACCTTTGGCTCAGGTATGGAGTATGATGAGTTTGTAGACCTTAACCTTCTTGGTGCAGTTACTACTAAGGGTGTGGCTAATATTCCTTGGCCAGGTAACCCAACTCCACGTATAGCAGAGACCTACGGTGGAATGATGAATGCCATCGGACTTCAGAATCCGGGAATCGATACATTTGTGGAGAGAGACATACCATTCCTTAAGACTAAGGATACTAAGATTATTGTAAATGTATGTGGTAAGAGTACAGAGGACTACTTAGAGGTGGTTGAGCGTCTTGCCGACACTGATATAGACCTTATGGAGATTAATGTTTCCTGTCCTAATGTTAAGGAGGGCGGTATCGCCTTTGGTCAGGACCCTAAGGCTCTTTATGATATTACTAAGGCTATCAAGGCTAAGGCTAAGCAGCCTATTATCATGAAGCTTAGTCCAAATGTTACTGATATTACTGAGATGGCTAAGGCTGCAGAGGCAGCTGGTACAGATGCACTTTCACTTATTAATACCCTTACAGGTATGAAGATTGATGTAAATAGACGTACATTTGCAGTTGCTAACAAGACAGCAGGAGTTTCAGGACCTGCCATTAAGCCAATAGCAGTTCGTATGGTATATCAGGTAGCAAATGCAGTTAAGCTTCCTATCATCGGTATGGGTGGAGTTATGACTGCTGAGGATGCCTTAGAGTTTATTATGGCTGGTGCATCAGCTGTAGCAGTTGGTACAGCTAACTTCCATAACCCTTATGCAACAGTTGAGATAATTAAGGGTATCGAGGAGTACATGAAGAAGAATAATGTAAATGATATTAATGAATTAATCGGATGTGTTAAGTAATGGGACGTAGAAGACGTAGAAGAAGAAAATATAGCTATACAGATGGAGCCACAGCCTCAGATACTATTATAGCATTTGTAATTGCAGGTCTTTGTCTTAGTGTTGAGGTGGTTGGATTTATAGCATCAGTATTTACCAAGGGTAATGTACCGGAGATTTTCGGTACTCTCTATCTATGTGCAATAATACTGTCTGTAACAGGAATGCTTTTTGGTATATTTGGTCACAGAGCCCAGGAGGGTGGTGTCAGTGCCAAGAGAATGGCTATAATACTTAATTTGGTGGGCTTTGTAGTTCCTATTGTCACATATATATCAGGATTGATATAGCAATTTAGAATAATAAAACAATGCTTATTCTAGTCATTTAGATAGTGGCTAGAATAAGTATTTTATAAGGTGATATTTGTAGGAGTATATATTTAGTTGGAAGATAGATTAAGAAAACAGATGAATTTCATACTTGAGGTGGATAAGCTTAAGAAGATAGGTAGGCAGACTTATCTGTCTGATGCTTCCCGCAAGGAAAATGATGCGGAACACAGCTGGCACTTAGCCCTTATGACCCTGCTGCTTAGTGAGCATGCCAATGTTGAGATTGACGTTCAGAAGGTTATAACTATGGTGCTTATCCATGATATCGTGGAGATTGATGCGGGAGATACCTATGCCTATGATGAGGCGGCTAAGCTAAGTCAGAGAGAACGTGAGGAAAAGGCAGCAGACAGAATATTTAACTTATTGCCACAGGACCAAGCTCAGAAGCTTAGAGCTATCTGGGAGGAGTTCGAGGAGCGGAAAACTCCTGAAGCCCTATTCGCTAGAACCTTAGATAATGCTCAGCCTATGATGCTAAATGATGCCACAGATGGTAGGGCATGGAGAGAGCATCAGGTTAAGAAAAGTCAGGTAATGGGCAGAAATAAGGACACTCATAAGGGTTCAGAAAAAATCTGGGAATACTTAGAGAATATGGTTAACGAGAACGTAAGTAAAGGGAATATAATAGATGATACTAGTGCAGACTTTGAACAAAGTTTAGAAAAACATAACATGGTATATGGAGGCATAAATGAATAGTTTGGAAGAAGTATATGAGAGATTGGAGCTTGCCATAGAGCGAGTTAGTGATATAAGAGAAGAGATGAATAGCTTAGATGACGAAGTAATCCCCGCAGCAGTTAGGGATTACTTTGTTTGTCTTTCGGACTTTATAGGTAGCTGTTATGATGTACTTGCAGTGGAGGATAATTCTGTATATGAGAGTTTAGAACTTTCAGAACTACAGAGTATTAATCGTAGGTTGTATCAGGATATACTTCCTGAAAACTATGAGGAAAGCTTTGCAAATCCTGACTATGCTGTTAAGGCGCTAGGTAAGGAATATGGAAAGCTGTTTAGCTTTTTGTATGCAGAGGTAAGAACTCTTATAGCATATGCTTATGAGAAGAGGACCTTGGAATTTACAGCAACAGTAGAGCTGTTTCTAGAGATATACAGCATGTTTACAGGCTCTGAGGGAGAATTGCCACATGTCAAATACATCAAAGAAGCAATCTGTTACCATATGTTTGACTATGCAGATGTTTTGGTGGCTGACAGGGTAAGAGAAACATTGGATCCTTCATATACATTTGCCACAGATATAGTTATGAAAAGTGACCTGTCAGATGTTAGATACCTGTACAAGTATGGAGAGTACATCGGGGACAATGAGCTTAAGACAGCAGAGTTTTTAAATAAGCTTCCCGAAGAAGATATAAAGGCTATGGCTAAAACCTACGTGGACGGATTTGTTAAAGGCTTTGAGACCATGAGAATAGATTTAAAACCCAAGAAATCGGTTAACATAAGATATTCTATCGGTCAGGAACGAATGGTTAGAGAAGCAATAAAGCTTTTTGAGGAGCAGGGCTTAAAGCCTATAATATTTAGATATGCAGTGTCTCGCTGTAACAGAAAGCTTACTGTAAGAACAGGATACATGGGAACACCTGCTAACAAGCAGTATGAGTACGACCACAGAATGGACGAGGCTTTATTCTTCAATAAGGCTTATGTGGAGAGGAAGCTTAGTGTTATAGAGGATACCTATGAGAAGTACAAGGATATGGCAGCAGTTTACGCAGGTCCTGCGGTTATAGAAACCTTCGGCGAGCTACCATTTAAGCCAGAGATAAAGGAAAATGTTGTTAAGCTATCTAAGAAACAGCAGGAGATGAGTGTTTCCTATGCAGGCAGAAATGCAGCTATAACTAACAAGTACATCCCAAGGGATAAGTATAGCTTCACAATTATAGCCTACCCGATTCCAGAGATAGGCGAGGACTTTGAGGAAATATTTGCGGAGATAGTAAAGGTTAACACCTTAGATAATGAGCTGTACAAGAATATCCAGCAGTCTATAATCGATGAGCTTGATAAGGCTGAATATGTGCAGGTATTAGGCAAGGGTGACAATAAGACAGACATTAAGGTTATGCTTCATAAGCTGGGCAATCCTGATAAGGAAACCAACTTTGAGAACTGCTTAGCAGATGTAAATATTCCTGTAGGAGAGGTATTTACATCACCTGTTCTAACCGGCACTAATGGCGTGCTAAATGTAAGCCAGGTTTACCTTAACGAGCTTAAGTATGTAAATCTTAATATAGAATTTAAGGATGGTAAGATAGCAGATTATACCTGTGATAACTTCGATTCTGAGGAGGAGAACAAGAAGTTTATTAAGGAAAATCTCATGTTTAACCACGACACACTTCCTATAGGAGAATTCGCAATAGGAACCAACACTATAGCCTATGTGATGGCTAAGAAGCGTGACATCGTCTACAAGCTTCCTATCCTTATAGTGGAGAAGATGGGCCCGCATTTTGCAGTGGGTGATACCTGCTACAGCTACAGTGAGGAGGCAGTGCTTTATAACCCTGATGGCAAGGAGATAATCGCTAAGGAAAATGAGTGCTCGTTGCTTAGAAAGTCTCAGGACGAGAAGGAGCAGGAAAAGGCTTATTATAACTGTCATACTGATATAACTATCCCTTATGAGGAAATTGGAGCAATCTACAGTGTGCATCCTGATGGGGTGAGAGTGGCTGTTATTAAGGATGGTAGGTTTGTGCTAGAGGGAACCGAGGAGCTTAATAGGGCGTTTGAGGAGTAAGATTAAAATAGGGGGGATGAAAAAATGAACGAAAGCTACGAAGTTGTAAAAGAACGAAATGATAAAAACAAAGCATTTCATAAAACATTAAAAACTTATTATATTGGTTTATGGGTATTAGTGGGAGTGATGTGTTTCGGCGCCTTTACACTTTATACATTGACCTACTCAAAGATTGCTGTGAAGATAGGAACAGGTGTACTTGGAGTTATTATTGTTGTATTTTTTGTGTGGTGCATTGTAGGTGCTAATAAAATTCGTTGCCCGCACTGTAATAAATTTATTGGTCGCTCTGACCCTTGGAATATACCACAATGCCCATATTGTGGAACAAGTCTTAAGATACAAGAGTTTTATGGACATGAGAAGCTGTGAGCATAACTTCTGTAGAATTAATGATATATGCTGTTAAGCTTTTGCAAACACGGGAATTATATACACATGATAACAGGTCTTATGTAGAGAAGATATTTTATTGGAAATTAGACACACCTGTCTAACCCTTATAAATGCGGCATTTCTCACTTTGTGTCGTGTAAATAAGAAAGGTCATAGTATATTCTGGCTGTGAAAGGAGGATTCGAGATGGATCAAATGAAGATAGGTTCTTTTCTAAAAGAATTAAGAAAAGAAAAAGGAATTACACAGGAGCAGCTGGCAGAGCAATTAAATATTTCTAATCGTTCTGTATCACGCTGGGAGACTGGGGATTGAGATATAATAGTGACAAGCTTAAGAAAGCCTTATAAATAGGGCGTTTCAGAGGTTAGTCCAAATATATCTTTTTAATCAGTTACGGTAAAATTGGTGGGGAAAGGCACCAGCAAAACTGAATATGAAACCAAG
>JAFTPO010000052.1 GCA_017463225.1 Lachnospiraceae bacterium
AGGAGGAAGAGGATCCTCGTGCAGAGCTTGTTAGAAGACTTTTGGAGTATAAGATGTATAAATATGCATCCTATGAGCTTAAAGATATGGAAATGGATGCATTTAAGGCATATTATAAACCTTCATCTATTCCTGAAGAAGTAAAGCAGTATAAAGAGGAGATAGATCCTGCTGAGGTTGTTGGAGATACAACTCTTGCTATGTTGAACGAGATTTTTAACCAGGTTATGAGACGTACTGTTGACAGAGTTGATCCTATAAGGAGTAAGTTTGGAACCATTGAAAAAGAAGAAGTTCGTATAGAAGATAAGATGGATGAGATAAGAGGAAGTGTCAGAGGACTAAAGGGTATTAACTTTAGAACATTATTAGAGATGCAGGCCTCTAAGATTAATATCATAGTAACCTTTTTAGCCATTCTTGAGCTTATGAAGGTTGGAGATATTACCATTAGACAGGATGAATTATTCGGAGATATTATTATAGATTCTTTAGAGAGTTAATGTAATGGAGGAAACCATTGTGGAAGAAAATACAGTGATAAATCATACAACCTCAATAGGTGACAGTGTTGTAAAGCATCAGGCTGCCATAGAGGCTATACTTTTTTCTATGGGTGATGCAGTGTCAGCTAAGGATATTGCTAAGGTCTTAGAACTTGATGAGAAGGATGTTATAAAGCTTCTTGTTGATATGATGGATAAATATGAGGCTGAGGATAGAGGAATAAGGTTAGTTAAGCTTGAGGATTCATATCAGCTTTGTACAAAGAATGAATATTATGATATTTTAAGTCAGCTGGTAAATATGCCTAAAAAACATAATCTTACTGATTCTCTAATGGAAACACTTTCCATAATTGCATATAAACAGCCTGTTACAAGACAGGAGATAGAAGCAATACGTGGAGTATCATGTGTTCATGCCATAAATAAGCTTGTAGAATATAAGCTTGTAGCAGAGGTAGGAAGATTAGATGCAGTTGGAAGACCTATATTATTTGGAACAACAGAGGACTTCTTAAGAAGCTTCGGTGTTACATCTATGGATGAACTACCTGTTATTACACCTGATAAGATAGAAGACTTTAAGCAGGAGGCTATGGAAGAGGCTCAGCTTAAGATTGAGGTATAAAAATAAAAGAGATTATTCCGTTTATTTGGGAATAATCTCTTTTATTATATTGTTAAAGTATTTTTTCTATAGATACATGATAGTTTTTGGATAAATCAATAAAATTATCCTTAGTTTTTATTAATGGCTTTGAAAGATTCACCTTATTTATATAAACTATGTCACCTTCCTCGCCATTACTGAGCTTTACTTTACAATTCATATAGCTGTTTACCACATTTTCTAAGAAGGTTAGGAGATATTTAGGATTGTATTTTCTAAGTCCATTCTCTTCGAAGTTATTAATTACAGTAAACGGACTTAAAGCACCTCTGTATACTCGTTTTGAAGTCATTGCTTCGTAAATATCGGCTATTGTGACTATCTGAGCTACCCAATCAATTTGATTTTCAGTAATGCCAAGTGGATAACCGGTTCCATCACATTTTTCATGATGCATAAGAGCAGCATATTGAACATGCATATCTGCATTTTTCTTTTTCAACAAATCATATCCAAGCTTAGAGTGGGTTTTTATTATTTTATATTCTTCATCTGTAAGCTTGCCTGGTTTCTTTATTATATTTTCCGGTATTAAAAGCTTGCCAATATCGTGAAATAAACCGGCAGTTGTAACAAGCTCAATATCTTCGTCCTTAAGATTAAGCCATCTGCCAAATATGTTACATATAAGAGAAACATTTAATGAATGATTAAATGTGGAATCATCATAGTCCTTCATAGTTGAAAGCATAGTAAATATACTAAGAGGAGAGTCAGTTGATTTTAATATGTTCATAGTTGAATCAAGCATAGCTACAGTGTCAATAGAAGCATTCTTATTAACTATATCATTAAGGTGATCGCTAATATCTAAAACATTTTTCTCGTAGCGTCTTCTGAATTTCTTATATTCCGGTTTCGATTTTATAGTTTCCTCATCTATTCCAAAGGTATTTCCAGAGGAATTTTCTGATATTAATTCAACAACCTCGTCTTCAACCTCAACAAAAAGAACATCATTGCTTACTAATCTTGTAATGATGCTTTTGGTAATTACTGTATTTTTAGGAAGTATAAGCTTACCTTTTGTAGAATATGTATCTGTAAGGGTTACCATACCTTCCTTTAGCTCTGAAGTGAATTTTGAACTCATATATATTTTCCTTTGTATTTGATAAAATTATTATACAAAAATATGTATAGAATTTCAATTATAAAGTATATTTCTGCATTAAATTAAATATAATATACAAAATGAAAATATTTAGTACATATTATGCAAATCAATAGAATCAAAAGTATATTTTTAGCGACAGTTTTTTTTCTTGTTAGTTTATTTCACATACCTGTCAATGCACAGGGAGAAGAATTAGATTATAATGAGTTGTATTCTTTATCATGCGCATTGATAGATGGTGACACTGGCAGAATTTTGTACGAAAAGGATGGTTATACTAAGCGTCCTATGGCTAGTACAACCAAAATTATGACTCTTATATTAACTCTGGAATATGGAGATATTGATGAGCTTGTTACGATATCCTCATATGCATCCAAAATGCCGGACGTTCAGCTACATATAAAAGAAGGTGAACAATATTATCTTAAGGACTTATGTTATAGCTTAATACTAGAAAGCCATAACGATGTTGCTGTTGCAATTGCAGAGCATATAGGTGGTGATGTAAAAGGCTTTGCTGATATGATGAATAAAAAGTCTCGTGAGCTTGGACTTAGTAATACATATTTTATTACACCTAATGGATTGGATGAAAAGAATGAAAACGGTACACATTCAACCACAGCTGTTGATTTGGCCAGACTTATGAAGTATTGCGTAATGGATTCACCTGCTAAAGATGAATTTATAAACATATGTCAGACCCAAACATATAGTTTTTATGATTATAGTGGTGAAAGAAGCTTTCAGGTTAATAACAAAAATGCTTTTCTTGATATGATGGAAGGAGTAATTGCAGGTAAAACAGGATTTACTGCTGATGCAGGCTACTGTTACGTTGCAGCTTTAAATAAAGATGATAAAACCTATGTAATAGCATTACTTGGCTGCGGATGGCCTAATAATAAGAATTATAAATGGTTAGATAGTAAGAAACTATTTGATTATGGTATTGAAAATTATAGCTTTAAAAGTGCAACAGATAGTGTAACACCCATGAAACAAATATATATAAAACACGGAACACCTGAGGAATATATTGATACCTATATAGAAGATTATATTAATATTATTGTATCTGATGAAGAAAAAATAGCTTTAGAATATAACGTGCCTGATTGTTTATCGCCACCCATAAAAAAAGGTCAATGTGTAGGCTATATCGATATAATAATAGACAACAGCTTATTTAAAACAATTAATGTTTATTCTTCAGATACAGTTTATGAAAAGGATTATAGATATTATTTGGATATGATTTTATATACAATATTTTAGTTACATTTTATTGGTATATGAATATTATATAGTATAGTTTGGAGGTAATGGATTTGTATTTTGCTGTTATAGGTAATGATAAAAGAATGGATTATGTTGCTCAGCAGTTGTATTCTCTTGGCTGTGATGTGGGTAGAGATTTAAACAAGCTTCAAACAGATACTGTTTTAATCCTACCACCACCTGTAACGCTAGAAAGCTTTAATATTATTGAACCGTCCTTGGAAAAAATATCATGCATATATGCAGGTAATGTACCGGAAGAGTTCGAAAAGCTATTGCCGGCACATGTACCATTATATGATTATCTTAAATGGGACACAGTAATAGCTGAAAATGCTATGCTTACAGCATATGGTATTATAAGAGAAGCATATCATAATAAGGCATGGCTAAAGGAGTCAAATGTTTTAGTTACCGGCTTTGGATACTGCGGTAAAGCGTTGGCCTACTGTTTAAAGGAACAGGGAGCTAGGGTAACAGTGGCAGTAAGAAATGTTATGCTAAAAAATGAAATAGAGGACTTAGGCTATGATTATATTGATATTAAAGCTATGAGCAGTATTGATTTAGATATATTTCCATATATTTTTAATACGGTGCCTGCTCTTGTTATTGATGCAGCTGTAATTGATAGATTAAATCCAAATGCTTATATATATGATATAGCCTCAAAGCCTGGTGGTACCAATTTTTTATATTGCCATGAAAAGAATATAGGTGCTGTCTTAAGTCTTGGTATACCTGGCAAGATGTATCCTGAAGAAGCAGGTATATTAATTGCAAATGCAATATATAACCATATAAGCAAATAATCAAATTCGTTATATCCTTATAAGAAAGGATATATAATATGTTATCAGATTTAAATGTAGGATTCGGAATTACCGGGTCCTTTTGCACCTTTGATAGAATTAAAGGTCATATAAAGAATCTTAAGAATGAAGGTGCTAATATAACACCTGTTTTTTCATTTAATACACAGTCTATGGATACAAGATTTGCGAAAGCTTCGGATTTTATAGGTGAGATTGAGGAGATTACAGGGAATAAGGGAATATATACAATTCAACAGGCAGAAACTGTTGGCCCTGGAAAGTTATTTGATGTTATGATAATAGCTCCTTGTACAGGTAACACATTAGCTAAGTTTACTAATGGAATAACTGATACACCTGTGCTAATGGCAGCTAAGGCACATATAAGAAACGAAAGACCACTGGTTATTGGAATATCAACAAATGATGGACTAGGCATGAATTTTCAAAATCTTGGAAGACTTATGAATGTAAAGAATTTATACTTTGTTCCTTTTGGTCAGGATGATTGTATTAAGAAGCCTAACTCTCTTGTAGCACATTTTGACAAAATAAATGATACATTGGAAAACGCTATTAATAATAAACAGATACAGCCCGTTATTATTTAAAGCAAATAATTAATAAGGATTAAGGTAAAAACCTTAATCCTTAATTTGTTATAGTGCCAAATTATATTTTCTCATCCAATAATCTATCTGGATTAAATAAGCAAACATCTGTGGCTTTGCCATTAGCTGACCATACCATGGCTTTACATTATTCTCAGGACCATCAATTATAGCTTCTAAATATTGAATATTTAGGTATGGACGAAGAGGAGAGGTGTGGTCGTGAATTATCTCTTTCATCCTTTCCTTTAGAAGTTCTTCATACTTAGGATGATAAGTCTTTGGATAAGGGCTTTTTGGTCTATTCATTATGGTATCGGGCAAATAATCCTTAGCTATTCTTCGCAATAGTCCCTTAGGTCTGTTATCACATAGCTTTATATCCCAAGGGATATTAAATACATAATCCATTAATCTATAATCTGCAAATGGTACTCGTGCCTCTAAACCATTATGCATTGATGTTCGATCCATTCTATCCAAAAGAGTTTGCATAAACCATCTAATATTAAGAAAGGATATTCGTCTAAGTTTTTTATCCTTTTCAGATTCATGTGGAAGATAATTAATTTCTGAAACAGTCTTGTTATAAGCATTCTTAATGTACTTTTCCATTTGAAGTGTAGCTGCAAATTCCGGATTCAAAACGGATTTTCTAAATGTAATATCACTCATCCAAGGGAAGGTTCCCTGATTAATCATTTCGTCTCTAAAAAACCAAGGATATCCGCCAAATAATTCGTCGGCACATTCTCCTGTTAATGCTACCTTATGAGTATTTGATACAAGAGAGCAGAAGTATAGTAAGGAGGAATCTATATCTGCCATAGTTGGTAAGCATCTTGAATCAACAGATTCTTCCAGTAAATCATATAAGGTCTCGTATTTACACGTTAAATAGCTATGTTCTGAAGATATATAATCCTTCATAATATCTACATATGGTCTGTCCTCGCTTAACTGAAAGCTATGTGATTTAAAATGTTTTGAATTATCTTCATAATCGAAGGAGTATGTTGATAGCTTTTCACCTTTTGGAATATATTTACTACATATTGCTGATACAATAGAAGAATCAATTCCGCCGGATAAAAATGTACAAATTGGGACATCAGAAATCATCTGACTTTTAATACTGTCCTCAAGTAATTGTTTTGTTTTCTCTAAAGTAACATCAAAACTATCTTCATGAGGCGTGGATAATAATCTATAATAAAATCTTTTGTTTAACCCCTCTGAAGAATAAGCAAGATATTCACCTGGGAGAAGTTCTTTAATCCCATAAAATACACCACCACCATAGGTTTTAGCAGGGCCGATTGTAAATATTTCATTAAATCCGTTGATATCTAAGCTTGGTTTTACACCTTTATATTCAAATAGTGTATCTATACGGGATCCAAAGATAATTGTTTTACAATACATAGTATAGTACAATGGCTTAATCCCGAAATGATCTCTAAATAAAAAAAGAGCATTTTCCATATGGTCATATATGGCTATAGCAAATATTCCATTTAAATGCTTGGCAAATTCAGGACCATATTCAATAAACATGTAGCCAATAACCTCTGTATCAGATTGTGTTTCAAAATCATATCCCTTAGATATTAAATTGTTTTTAAGTTCCTTATAGTTATATATTTCTCCATTAAATACTATATGATAATGATTCCCATTAAAAGAGAGGCTCATAGGCTGGCTCCCTCCGTCAAGGTCTATAATAGATAGTCTTGCGTGAGCGAGACAGCAGGAGTTGATGATTTTAACACCATCTCCATCAGGGCCTCTTCTTTTAATGGTTTTAACCATATTATTAAGTATTTTAAAGTTATCCTTTGGATTGTTTGAAAAATTTATGTCTGGATTGTAAAAACCTGCGATTCCACACATTTAATATAAAACCTCATAAAAATAGTTTTATATATAATATGCAATTAAAGTAAATCTGCTACCTCGAAAAGGAGTTTTTCTGTTTTTTCCCAGCCAAGACAAGGGTCAGTAATAGATTTTCCGTATACACCTTCTCCTATAGCCTGGTTTCCGTCTTCGATATAGCTTTCTACCATAACACCTTTAACAAGCTTTTTTATGTCATCGTTATGACGACAGGAGTGAAGTACCTCTTTTACAATACGAGGCTGCTCAGCCCATTTCTTTCCGGAATTATTATGATTAGCATCAACGATACAAGCAGGGTTAGCAACATCAAATTTAGCATATTCATCAACAAGTCTTACTAAATCATCGTAGTGGTAATTTGACATAGATTTACCATATTTATCCAATCCACCTCTTAATATACAATGTGTATAAGGATTTCCGGAGGTTTCAACCTGATTGCCCTTGTAACTAAACATATGAGAGGTCTGACCGGCGAGACAGGAGTTAAGCATTACTGTGTAATCGCCACTTGTAGGGTTCTTCATACCTACAGGTACATCTATACCACTGGCAGTAAGTCTATGCATCTGATCCTCAACGCTTCTGGCACCTACAGCATGGTACGCTATAAGGTCATCAACATATCTGGTGTTTTCAGCGTAAAGCATCTCATCAGCAGCAGCCATACCTGTTTCTGCTATAGCTCTAAGATGAAGCTTTCTTATAGATCTTAAACCTTCAGCCATATCAGTTTTTTTGTTAGGATCCGGCTGGTGGACCATTCCTTTATAACCTGCACCGGTAGTACGAGGCTTTCCTGTATATATTCTTGGAATAATCATAATCTTATCCTTAATCTGCTCCTGTACCTTAGCAAGTCTATTGAGATAATCCATAACAGGCTCCTCGCTGTCAGCAGAGCATGGACCAATTACAAATATAAATTTGTCCGATTCCCCTCTAAATATTTTCTTAATCTCCTCATCGCGAGCTTCTTTTATAGCTTTAAGCTCATTACTTAGGGGAAGCTCACTTTTTAATTCATCCTCAGTAGGAAGCTTCTGGATAATTTTAATACTCATTGTCTACATCTCCTTTAATTAAAATCAACTAAGCACTTTAAAGTTTAGCAGTGTAAAGTGAAAAAGTCAATATAATTTATCATTTTTTTCTATGATGTTAGTATAATATATAAATGATATTTTTAGGAGTTCTTATGAAATCTTTTTTCACGCTGGTTTTATCAGCAATACTTACATTGAATATAAGCTGTTTAAGTTTATTTCAAAACATTAGTAGTTTTTATCTTAACACATCTATGGTTGATGAATTATCATCAGAGGTAGATCTTGGTATTACATCTAAATCTGCAATTCTTATAGAGGCAGAGACAGGAAGGGTTTTGTATGAAAAAAATTCTGATGAAAGATTAAAACCAGCCTCTGTTACAAAAGTAATGACATTGCTTCTTATTTACGACGCAATTAAATCAGGAGCTATCACATTAGAAGATACTGTTATAATTAGCGAGCATGCAGCATCTATGGGAGGTTCTCAATGCTTTTTTGAAGCTGGGGAAGAACAAAAGGTTATGGATATGCTTAAATGTATCGAGGTTTCATCCGGAAACGATGCAGCGGTAGCAATGGGAGAACATTTGGCTGGCTCTGAACCAGAGTTTGTGAAGCAGATGAATGAAAAAGCATATGAGCTTGGAATGGAAAATACAAATTTTGTAAATGCATGTGGTTTAGATGATGAAAATCACTACACCAGTGCAAGAGATATAGGTATAATGTCCCGAGAGCTTATTACAAAGCATCCTGAGATATTTGAAATTTCTACCATATGGATGGATTACATAACTCATAAAACATCTAAGGGTGAATCCAGATTTGATTTGGCTAATACAAATAAATTTTTAAGACAATACACAGGGGCAAATGGACTTAAGACCGGGTATACAAGTGAGGCAGGGTACTGTATATCTGCTACAGCCACACGTGATGATATAACTTTAATAGCTGTTATTATGGGAGCGGAAACAAAGGAGATAAGAAATTCTGAGGCAGGCAAGCTTCTTGATTATGGTTTTTCAAAATGTAAGATTTATACTGATTCACAGGTTGTTGATAATTCTTATAAGATTAAAATAATGGATGGTGTTATGGAATATACATACCCACTAGAGATTAAAGAACATAAAATATCCATGCTGGATGGTAATATAGATGATATTAAAAAAGAGATATGTGTTTACGATGATTTAAAGGCACCTATTAGGCAAGGCGATGAGATTGGTGTTGTGAAATACAGTATTAATGGTGAAGTGATTGAGGAGATAAAAATGTATTCAGCTATTGATATAGCAAAAAAATCGTATAGATTAAGTATTAGGGATTTATGTAACTATTTTTTTGTGGTAGAATAGTTAGGCTGATATTTTGAAAGGACGAAATCATTATATGAGGATTATTGAGATACTATGCACTTTATTACTAATACTCTTGATAATAGTATTTTTAGAAAGTGCCAGGGAGATAAGAAAATTAAATATAACCAGATATAGCTTGTCTCTAAAGAAGCTTCCTAAAGAGTTTAATGGCTATAAAACCATCATTATGGCGGATCTTCACAATTCATTTTATAACATTGACAGAATAATTGAAGTCATAAAGAACGAAAAACCCAATGGCGTTATTGTGGCCGGTGATATGCTTGTGTATAGAGATAATCAGCAGGAGAATAATGTTAAATCCCTTCAAATTCTAGCTGAAATATCAAAATATGCAGATGTGTATTATGCACCTGGTAATCATGAAATGGGATATATGACAAAAAAACCTGAGGAATGGCTGATATATGAAAAGCAGCTACTGGAATATAGAGATGACAATCTATATTTTCTCGATAATAAGTTTATAGAATTAACCAGAGGAAATTCTAATATAAGAATATATGGTTTACATCTAACAGATGGATATTATAAACGTTTTATAGGAAAAGAACTAAGCAAGCAACAAATGGATACACTATTAGGGGAATGTAGGGGAGAATGTTTAAATATTCTTATTGCACATAACCCGGATTATTTTGAGAAATACTGTGAATGGGGAGCAGATGTTGTCATTAGTGGTCATAACCATGGAGGTCTGATGAGATTACCCCTATTGGGGGGTGTAATATCACCTAGATTACGTATTTTCCCAAAGTATGATTATGGTTTATTTTATAACAATGATAAAGCCATGGTTTTATCTGGTGGATTAGGCGCACATTCCTTGAAAATCAGGGTTAATAACAAGCCTGAACTGGTGGTTTTGGAGTTATCGAATAAATAAAAAAGAAATATTAGCATAATAATGTAAAGATTTTACAAACTTAAGTTTAAAATATTGAAATTATTTATAATTTAATATATTATATCAAAGATTATAATTATATGTGAGGATAAAGTCATGAGTGATAAAACACAACAGGAAAAATTTAATGATATTCCTAATACTAACGACAAAAACGAAGAAGAAATTGTATTAAAAATAGAATTTGATGATGAACCGGAGATTAAAGCTGTAGACAAGAATCAATTGGATGTAATTGATGATGTAGTTGATACTAAAGATACCAAAAAAGATATTGTAATAGATTTAGATGATACTATTGAAAGTAGTACCACTAAATCTACTATAGAATTTACAGAGAATACAGAAAAGAATCAAACTACAGAGAATACTGATGATCAGGATAATAATGAAAATGATATCCCATTTATTGATCCATCAGTTTATACCTATAAGAAAAAGAAGAGTGTAAAAAAATATGTTATTGCCGGAATTGTAGGTTTACTTGCTGTTTTCTATTTTTCAGGCGTGCTTTACTTTAATCTTCATTTTGGTACATATACAACAATTAATGGATATAATGTATCCGGATATACCATAGATGAGGTAGAGCAGCTAATAATCAAAGATTTGAATGCCTATGAGGTTACTATAAGATTTAAGAACGGTGAAGAAAAAATTAGTAATGGTGATGGTAGCCTTAATATTAACACCTCAGCCTCAGTTAAGCATATTAAGTCCCAGACTAATCCATTTCTTTGGTTTATAGGTTTGAATGAAGAGAAGGACTATACGCTTGAATTTGTTGTTGAGTATGACAAAGAGTCTATGAAGTCATATTTATCACAGTCTCCATTTATGGATGAATCAAAGATGATTGATTCCACAGATGCTAAGGTTGTTATGGAAGAAGGTAAGGTTTTGGTTGTTCCTGATGTTACCGGAACCAGACTTGATAAGGAAAAGGTTTACGAAACTGTTTTTAACACTCTTGATAATGGAGATATTATTGTTTCTCTTGAGGAGAGTGATTGTTATATCCCGGCAAATATAACTGTAGATTCTGAAATCATTCAGAAAAGTGCTGAAAATGCGGAAGCATTTTTATCCATAGAAGCAAATTATGATTTCCTGGGAAATATTTATACAATACCTAAGGAAGACCTTTGTAGCATGGGATATCTTGCAGAGGATGGTACTGTAAAGCTTAGCAAGACCAATATAGAGATGTACGCAAGAGATTTTGCTGAGAAATATACTACTGTAGATAAAAAGAGAAAATTTAGAACTCATGATGGAAAGCTTATATATATTCAGGGTGAAGATGGCTATGGTTGGGAATTAGATCCTGAGCAGGAGGCTATAGAACTTTACGATTATATGTGCAAGATGGAAAGCTTTACTAAAAAGCCTGCAACTATACAGGAAGGTTATGCGTTTTGGGAGCTTAATGATATAGGCGGAAGTTATGTTGAAGTAGATTTGGCAGATCAAAGAGTGTATGTATATCAGGACGGTCTTAGAATATATGAGACACCTTGCGTTTCAGGATATCCGGATTGGTTACACAATACTCCTGCAGGTCTATATGATATTACATATAAAGATACATATGTAAAGCTTAGAGGTGAGGATTATGAATCTCCAGTTACTTATTGGATGCCATTTAATGGAGATATAGGACTTCACGATGCTACATGGAGGACAGAGGATAATTACACTCCTGATAGATATACATGGGATGGTTCCCATGGCTGTGTAAACTTACCTTTTGCTGCTGCTGCAAGAATTTATGAGCTTGTTGAAGCAGGTTCACCGGTAGTTTGCTACTGGGATGATGAGGTTGAGTATGTGCCTGCTGATGAGCAATAATATATATTTTGAGGATGGTTTATGGATAAAGTATTATTTAATAGATTGTTTAGTGATAGAGTAGTGATGCTTGACGGAGCAACTGGTAGTAATCTTATTGCCTGTGGTATGCCTGTTGGTGTTTCTACTGAAAAGTGGATAATAGACAATCCTAAACATCTAATTAAATTACAAAGAGAATATATAAGGTCTGGAAGTAATATTTTACTTGCACCAACCTTTACAGCTAATAGAATTAAGCTTGCAGAATATGGTTTACAGGATAAGGTAGAAGAAATTAACACAAAGCTTGTCGCATTATCCAAAGAAGCTGTAGCCTTAGAAGGACATAGAGGATATGTTGCCGGAGATATGACTATGACCGGCAGACAGCTTAAGCCTATAGGAGATCTTGAATTAGAAGAGCTTATAGATGTATACAAGGAACAAGCAAATGCTCTAGTTAATGCCGGTGTAGATCTTTTTATAGTTGAAACTATGATGAGTCTAAGCGAGGCAAGGGCAGCTGTCTTAGCAATTAAAGAAGTTTGTGACCTTCCTATAATGGTTAGCCTAACCTTTAATGAGGACGGGAAAACCTTATTTGGCTCTACACCAGAGGCTGCTGTAGTTGTATTACAATCTATTGGAGCTGATGCTGTTGGTGTTAATTGCTCTACAGGACCAAAAGAGATGAAGAGTATAATCAGGAAAATGCTTGATTATGCAAAGGTTCCAGTATTTGCAAAGCCTAATAATGGAAAGCCTGAGTTAATAGATGGTGAAACTACATATCGCATGACTCCTGAGGAATTTGCTGAATTAGCAAGAGATATAGTCGACCTAGGTGTAGGTGCAATTGGTGGATGCTGTGGTACTACACCTAAGCATATAGCTGCATTAAGATCACTTATTAGAGGTTGTACTGTTATCCCACCAAAGCCTAAATATAAAAGAGTATTAAGCAGTGAAAGTAAGGCAGTAAATATAGAATTAGACCAATGCTTTATGGTAATTGGTGAAAGAATCAATCCTACCGGTAAAAAGAAGTTACAGGAAGAACTTAAAAACGGTTCTCTTAATTTAGCCTTAAAGATGGCAGAAGAGCAGACTGAAAATGGAGCTAGTATATTAGATATCAATATGGGAATGAATGGTATAGATGAAGCTCAGATGATGGAAAATATACTATATGAGCTTCCTGCAGTTACAGATTTACCACTATCTATTGATTCAAGTTATATAGAAGTTATTGAGAGAGCCCTTAGATTATATCCTGGTCGTGCTTTAATAAACTCTATATCTCTTGAGGAAAAGAAATGCAGACCTCTTATGAGAATAGCTGCAAAATACGGTGCGATGTGTATATTGTTACCTTTGTCAGATAAAGGATTGCCAGAGAATTTGCAGGAAAAGAAGGATATTATAAACAGACTTCTTGAAATAGCTGCTGAGGAAGGTGTTCAGCGAGATAGTATTATAATAGATGGTTTGGTTACAACAGTAGGAGCCAATAAGCTTGCTGCCTTAGAAACATTAGAAACAATACGATACTGTAAAGAGGAACTAGAGCTTCCAACTGTTTGTGGACTATCAAATATTTCTTTTGGATTACCTGAAAGAATTAATGTAAATACAGCATTTCTTACTATGGCTATTGCAAATGGACTTACTATGGCTATTTGTAATCCTGACCAGGCTACACTTATGAATGCAGCACTTGCCTCAGATTTGTTGCTTGCTAAGGAATCTTCAGATAACCGTTATGTTGAAAATGTTGTTTCGGTGGTTTCTTCTCATACCGAGGTTAAAAATAAAGAACAAGGGTTAGATGATGGTTCGGCAATATATAGGGATGTTGTAAAAGGAAATAAAAATGATATAGAAGCTCATATTAAAGTAGAGCTTGATAAGGGTACTAACCCGCAGGATATTATTGATAATGAGCTTATACCTGCAGTTACAAAGGTCGGTCAGCTGTTTGAGGAGAAAAAGTATTTTCTTCCACAGCTAATAGCCGGTGCAACAGCTATGGATAAGGCTGTAACATACCTGACACCATATCTTAAGGTTAATGATAACGATGAGCCAAAGGGAACTGTGGTGATGGCTACTGTCGAAGGTGATATCCATGATATAGGGAAAAATCTTGTGGTACTTATGTTAAAGAATTATGGTTACAAGGTTATAGATTTGGGCAAAGACGTTAAGAAGGATACAATAATAGATGTTGCCATTAAAGAGAAAGCTGATATTATTGGTTTATCGGCATTAATGACAACAACTATGATGCGTATGAAGGATGTCTGCCAGGAAGTTCGTGATAGAAAGCTTCCTTTTAAGATTATTGTAGGTGGAGCTGTTGTTTCACAGAACTTTGCCGATGAGATTGGTGCTCATGGATATTCTGAGGATGCTAATGAAGCAGTCAAAGTAGTGAATAATTTATTGTCAAAATAGACATAACACATTGACTTGACATTAACACGTTAAAATATTAAAATAAAAAATAGCGAATTTTTGAGATACATGTTGAAAGGTGGATACGATAATGAAAAAGATGGTTTTATCATTATTGGTTGATAATACTTCCGGTGTTTTAAGTAGAGTTTCCGGAATGTTCAGCCGTAGAGGATATAATATTGACAGTTTAACAGTAGGTGTTACTGAGAACCCTCAGTACTCACGTATGACAGTTGCTGTCAGCGGAGATGACAGAATATTAAGCCAGATAAAGAAGCAGCTTCTTAAGCTTGAGGATGTTATATCTATTACAGAGCTTAAGGACGGTGAGTCTGTATGTAGAGAGCTTGTATTAGTTAAAATTAAGGCTTCTACTGATGAAAGACAGCAGATTATCTCTTTAGCTGATGTATTTAGAGCTAAGGTAGTTGATGTTTCTAAGGATTCTGTTATGTGCGAGATTACAGGTAACGTATCTAAGATAGAGGCATTTATCTCACTTCTTGATGGATTTACTATTGAGGAGATGGTTAGAACAGGTCTTACAGGTCTTACAAGAGGTCATATTAAGGCTGAGGATTAATTTAGTTAGTTAATTACTTACTGAAAAAGTAATGCTAATATATTATTTAAAGATTCTAGGGAGGAATTAAAATGGACGCAAAGATTTTTTATCAGGAGGATTGTAATTTATCAATATTAGATGGTAAGACAATTGCAATCATCGGTTATGGTAGCCAGGGACATGCTCACGCACTTAACCTTAAGGATTCAGGCTGTAATGTAATTATCGGTCTTTATGAGGGAAGTAAGTCATGGGCTAAGGCTGAGGCACAGGGATTTAAGGTATATACAGCAGCTGAGGCTGCAAAGCTTGCAGATATTATTATGATTCTTATCAATGATGAGAAGCAGGCTCAGATGTATAAGAATGATATCGAGCCAAACCTTGAGGCTGGTAACATGCTTATGTTCGCTCATGGTTTTGCTATTCACTTTAACCAGATTATTCCACCAGCTGATGTAGATGTAACTATGATCGCTCCAAAGGGACCTGGACATACTGTAAGAAGTGAGTACCAGGCAGGTAAGGGTGTTCCTTGTCTTATCGCTGTACATCAGGATGCTTCAGGACAGGCTCAGGATAAGGCTTTAGCTTATGCACTTGGTATTGGTGGAGCAAGAGCTGGTGTTCTTGAGACTAACTTTAGAACTGAGACTGAGACAGATCTTTTCGGTGAGCAGGCAGTTCTTTGTGGTGGTGTATGTGCTCTTATGCAGTGTGGTTTCGAGACTCTTGTAGAGGCTGGTTATGACCCAAGAAATGCATATTTTGAGTGTATCCATGAGATGAAGCTTATCGTAGACCTTATCTATCAGTCAGGTTTTGCTGGAATGAGATATTCTATTTCAAATACAGCTGAGTATGGTGATTACATCACTGGACCAAAGATTATCACTGAGGATACTAAGAAGGCTATGAAGAAGGTTCTTAAGGATATCCAGGATGGTACATTTGCTAAGGACTTCTTACTTGATATGTCACCAGCAGGCGGACAGGCTCACTTCAAGGCTATGAGAAAGCTTGGCGCTGAGCATCCAGCAGAGAAGGTTGGAGAGGAAATCCGTAAGTTATACAGCTGGAATGGCGAAGAGAAGCTTATTGATAACTAAGATTAATAATTAATTACATAAGAACCTGGACCTTAGAACGGGTCTAGGTTCTTTTTTTAAAACATATTAATTTTTGTATTATGGAGGATATGGTATGACCTGTCTTGAGGCACAATCAAATATTATGGCTTTTGTTGATAAAAAGCTTGATGATGACAAGATATCAGACTTTGTCCGTCATATGAAGCATTGTCCTAATTGTTCAGAAGAATTAGAGATATATTATACACTTATAGTTGGAATGAAACAGCTGGATAATAACGAAGAACTGTCTCATGATTTCAAAAAAGACTTGGATGATGAATTAACTAAACTTGATAACCGTGTTAAGAATGCAAAGAGATTTAAGCTTTCAACCTTTAGCGTTGTTTTTATTGCTGCTATTATTGGATTCTTTTTCTTTTACTCCAGCACTCTTAATAAGGTGTACAATATTGAACAGAATATGATTAGGGAAGCACAGGGTGAATATTACTTTTATAATCACCTTTCAAAATATATTGAAATATGTCATGATGATGTAATTGTTGAGGCTAAGGAAAGAAAAAAGCCTATAGAGAAGACCTTTTATCAAAAAGTACATTCCTATAACATTACACATCCTGTATGGACAGAAATAGAGTATTAGGAGGCATGTAGTCTATGAATAAACTATTATTAGTTGATGGCAATAGTATTCTTAACAGAGCATTTTATGGTTTGCCGGATCTTACAACAAAGGATGGAAGACATACTAATGCTGTATTAGGATTTTTAAATATTATACTTCGTGTTATAGAGGAAGAAAAAGCTACACATTTATGTGTGGCTTTTGATGTTAAGCACCCAACCTTTAGACATGAAATGTATTCTGAATATAAGGGTAATAGAAAAGGTATGCCGGATGAGCTTAGGGAACAGGTTCCGCTTATAAAGCAAGTCTTAAATTCAATGAATATAACTATCATAGAAAGACCTGGCTATGAAGCTGACGATATATTAGGTACTCTGTCTAGGATAGGTGAAGGGCAGGGCTATGTTGTAACGCTGCTATCCGGTGATAGGGATTTACTACAGCTTGCTACTGATAAGATTAAAGTTAAACTGCCTAAAACTAAGGCAGGTAAAACAATAATAGAAGAGTACTTTGCTTCAAATGTAGAGGAAACCTATGGAGTTGACCCTATAACCTTTATAGATATGAAAGGTCTAATGGGAGATACCTCTGATAATATTCCCGGAGTTCCTAAAATAGGAGAAAAAACAGCTGCTAAATTACTTGCTGACTATGGCTCTCTTGATGGTATATATCAGAATATTGATTCTATGAAAGCTAGTAAGATGAAGGATAACTTAGTTGAATTCAAGGATTTGGCATATTTATCCAGAACCTTAGCAACCATTAAGCTGGATTGTGAATTAGATGTTGATATCAATAAAGCACAGCTTAATAATATGTTTAATCAGGATTCATTCGACTTGTTTGCTGAGTTAGAGTTTAAAAGTCTATTAAAACGCTTTGAAGATGATATGCTTGTTAAGGAATTTGATTTTACTACAGAGGTAATTGAGGATTTTGACAGCTATCAGCAGCTGATTACAAGGATTAATAAGAATAAACACTTTGGTTTTTCCCTGGCAGAAGCAGATGGAGAAGCTATTGGTGCAACTATTTGTATTGATGATGATAAAACATATTATATTCCTTTTATAAATTTTATAACTAAGGAAATGGTTGTATCAGATACTATTAAGGCTATTAGAAGCAATGTAGTGTGTTGTTTTATGGATATTAAGAGTCATTTAAAATTCCTTCCTTTAAAGGAAGAAGACTCAGTATTTGATTGTAGTATAGCAGCCTATTTGTTAAATCCACTAAAAAGCTCCTACGGATATGAAAATATAGCCGGAGATTATTTAGGTATTACTGTAAATTCAGCAAAGGATTTAGTTGGAAAAACAGACATTAATATGTTTACGGTTAACGAGCCTAATATATTAAAGCACTTTGGATTAATGACAATAATACCTTATATGGCTATGGAAAAGCTGATAGATGAATTGAAATCAAAAAATATGTATCAGCTATATAAGAATATTGAGCTTCCATGTGTATATTCACTATATGATATGGAAAAATATGGTATTAAAGTAAACAAGGATGAGCTGATTGCCTTTGGAAAAAAGCTTGAAGATGGTATAAATAAACTTGTTAGTCAGATATATGACATGGCAGGCAAAGAATTCAATATTAATTCTACGAAGCAGTTAGGTGAGGTATTGTTTGAGGATTTAGGCTTGAAATCTGGTAAGAAAACAAAAACCGGATATTCCACAAGCGTTGAAGTACTTGAAAAACTTTCCAATCAGCATCCTATTATACCTTTAATATTAGAATATCGAACACTGACAAAGCTTAATTCAACCTATGTTGTAGGTATGCTTCCGTATATTAGAGAAGATGGTAGAATACATGGTAAATTTAATCATACAGTAACAGCCACAGGTAGAATTAGCTCTACAGACCCTAATCTTCAAAATATTCCTACAAGGACTCAGCTGGGAAGAGAAATTAGAAAGGTTTTTGTTCCTGAAGAAGGCTATGTATTTCTTGATGCAGATTATTCGCAAATAGAGCTTAGGGTGTTGGCTCATTTTTCTGATGATGAAACTCTTATAAATGCATACAACAAGGATTCAGATATACATTCTATAACAGCTTCAGAGGTGTTTGATGTACCAATGGATCAGGTGGATAGCCTGATGCGTAGACGTGCAAAAGCGGTTAATTTTGGAATAGTATATGGAATAAGTTCATTTGGCTTAGGACAGGATTTGGATATATCAAGAAAGGAAGCTGAAGGATATATAACAAAGTATTTTGAAACCTATAAAGGTGTGAAAACATATCTGGATAACACAGTTACAGCAGCGAAGGAAAAGGGATATGTGGAAACCATCTTTAATAGAAGAAGACCAGTTCCGGAGCTTTCATCATCGAATTTTATGACTAGGAGCTTCGGTGAAAGAGTAGCTATGAATTCTCCTATACAGGGTACTGCTGCTGATATAATCAAGATAGCTATGATTAATGTTAACAAAAAACTTAAAGCCCTAGACCTTAAATCCAGACTTATTCTTCAGGTACATGATGAGCTTATTATTGAAACAGCCATAGATGAGAAGGAACAGGTTAAAGAATTGCTTGTACAAGAAATGATGGAGGCTGCAAAACTTAAGGTTAAGCTTGTTGTTGATGTAAATGAGGGAAGCAGCTGGTACGATGCAAAATAATACTATACACAGATAACATGAACGAGGTTAAAAGCTATGAAAATATTGGGAATAACCGGTGGTGTTGGTTCAGGAAAAAGTAAAGTGTTATATGAATTAAAGGAGAAATATAATGCTTTTGTAGTTGAGGCTGATAAGGTAGCTCATGAGCTTATGGAGCCAGGTAAACCTATATACAATGAAATAGTAGCTGCTTTTGGTAAGGATATATTATGTGAGGAGGAGCCCTATCAAATAGATAGGGCTGCTCTTGGTTTTGTTGTGTTTAATGATAAAAACTATCTTGAACGGCTTAATTCCATAACACATCCTGCTGTTAAATTATATATTAAAGAGCTTATTAAAGATAAAGAAGACAATCAAAGTGTAAAGCTTTTCGTAATTGAAGCAGCTTTGCTCATTGAAACCGGATATAGTGATATATGTGATGAAATTTGGTACGTATGGGTTGATAAAGAAGAGCGAATCAATCGTTTAATGGAAAGTCGTGGCTATACAAGAGAAAAATGCTTAAGTATTTTTGAGAATCAACAAAGTGACGATTATTATAAAAAGTATGCAAATGTCACTATAAACAACCAAAATAGCTTTGATATTACGTCAAAACAGCTAAAAGATTTATTGAATAAGTTTATGGAAGATGATATAATAAGTTGATTTATGTCTATTATTGCATAAATAAAAAAGTATTGATGGAGGGTGCTTATGGCAGCTATAACAAAATATCCGGAACCACTAATATTTGGACTTGATATAGGTACTAGAAGTATTGTTGGTACTGTTGGCTACAAGGAGAAGGATAAATTTAATGTTGTAGCTATGTCTGTAAAATATCATGATACACGTTCTATGATAGATGGACAAATTCATGATATAGCCAAGGTTAGTCAGGATATAATATGCGTAAAAAATGAGCTTGAAGAACAGTTGGGAGGCAGAAAGCTAAATGATGTCTGTATTGCAGCGGCAGGTCGAGTTCTTAAAACAGCTATTGGTCATGGTGAATATGAATTCCCTGAGAATACTATGATTAACCAGGAATACATACACTCCATAGATCTTATAGGAGTTGAGAAGGCTCATGAAATAGTTATGGATGAGCTTTCATTAAATAAAGAAACAACCAAATATTATTGTGTAGGTTATACAGTAATTAAGTATTTTTTAAATGATTATGAGATTAATAACCTGGAAGGACACAAGGGTACTAAGATTGCTGCCGATGTTCTGGCTACATTTTTACCGGAAGAGGTTGTAAGCAGTCTTTATTCTGCTGTTGAAAATGCAGGTCTGGTTGTAAATAATCTTACACTTGAGCCTATTGCAGCCATCAACGTTGCAATACCAGAGAATTATCGTCTGTTAAATATCGCCTTGGTTGATGTAGGCGCAGGAACATCTGATATATGTATCACTAAGGATGGTAGTATCATTGGTTACGGTATGATTCCTTCTGCCGGAGACGAGATGACAGAGTGTTTAATCAAAAAATTTCTCATAGACTTTAACACTGCTGAAAAGTTAAAGCTAGTTAGTCCTAAGAAGAAATCGGTTACTTATAAAGACATTATGGGCATTAGTCATAAGACTACACCTGATGAAATCTTTTCTGCATTAGAAAGCGCAAAGAAGAATATTGCTAAGAAGGTTGCAGAAAAGATTATTGAATTGAATGGCGGCAGCTCCGTTAGTGCAGTATTTATAGTTGGTGGTGGAGGTAAGATTACAGGATTCTCTGAGATGGTAGCATCATACCTTAAATTACCAAACGAAAGAGTTGCACTAAGAGGTCCGGAAGTAATGAATGACATTAATTTCTTAGTAGACAGTTTTAAGAAGGATGCTCTATATGTAACGCCTATAGGAATATGCTTAAATTATTTCGACCAGAAGAATAATTTTATCTTTGTAAATGTTAACGGTGATAGAATTAAACTTTATAACAATGATAAGCTTACAATCTATGATGCAGCAGTGCAGTTTGGTTTTCCTAAAGAGGATATATTCCCTAAGAGGGGTAATGATATAACCTTTAAAATAAATGGTAAAACAAGAATTGTCAGGGGTTACAACGGAGAACCTGCTGTAATACTTCAAAATGATGTAGAGGTTGGTATGAATTCCATAATATCAGCCAATGATAGAATTAAGATTACACCATCTACTAAGGGCGAGCCTGCCTCTATGGAGCTTGGTTCTCTACCGGAATATGCAGGTACTTTAACATTTAACGTAAATGATCAAGAGGTTATCTGTCCGAAATTTGCTATGGTTAATGGTAATCCTGAATCACAGATGTATAAAATTTGTGAAGGTGATGATATAGAGATGCAATCTTATTACACTCTAGAACAGCTGTTGACATTTATGGATGTAAAGCCTGATGCAAATTTCTTTATTAACAACAAAGAAGCTGATATGCAGGATAAAATATATGAAAACTTCGTTGTATATTGGATAGATAAGTCTGTTGAATTACCAAAGGACGAGATTGATTCCGAGGATAAATCTATAGTTAATAATGAGGAGACTAAAATAACCAATAATTCTGTAGCAGATTTTAAAAATGATACAGTAAATAATATTAATAATAACGATATAGTTTCAATGGGCATTATCGTCAATAAAACGCCTGTCACAATGACAGGTAAATCAAGCTATAAATTTGTTGATATATTTGATTTTTATGAGTTTGATCTGTCGGTGATGAGAGGTAAGAAGCTTATAACTAAGATTAACGGACATGATGCTGAATTTATGGAGACAATTATAGAGGGCTCTATAATCGAAATTTATTGGGAGATGTAAACTGGCATATGAAAGAGTTATTTTCTGAGCATAGACAAACCTATCAGAAAATTAAATACACCGGTAGTATTATTTTACTTGCCGGAGCAGGTGCTTTTGGGGTAACAAAATCCATAGGATTAATAATAGCAGCTGTATTTTTTATGGTGCTATTTTATACATTCGATGAGCTTATTAGCAGAGAAATACTTCATCCTAGCAAAAACACCTTTGTTATTTATAGGTTTAGTGAGTTATCTGTATATTGTATTTTTGATTATTTATTCCCTACAAATAACTTTATTATAGTATTTTGGACTTTGATGATTTTATTATCGGGGCTTGAATACATTGTTCGGGCATCAGAGTATGATAGAGCTACGATTTTTCTCAGGAAAATACTTTTCTTAGCTCCAGTTGTTATAAAGGTTTTAGTATCATTTACCAAATATGCTGAATCAGATTGGTTTGTATATGCATTCCTACAGGTTATAGTTTCTATAGCATTGTTTTCAATAGCTGATGCATTTACATACCAAAGCGAATTATTTGATATAAAGAAAAGACAGCTTACTATCGAAAAATCAAATATTGAGAGCAATAATGAAAAACTTTTAGATTACCAGGAAAAGGTTAAGACTATTAATGAACAGATAAATTATCAGAAGATAGATTTAGCCAGAACTCTAAGGGAGCTTGAACAGGTTAATGTTGAAATCGAATCCCAGTCTGAGATATTAAAATACATGGCATCAACATTTGATGTATTAAAATGTATGAATGTGGTTACTGATTCGATTATGGAAGTAAAAAAACCAAAGCTTTGTGCTTTATATATTGACGAGAATGTTTATCAAAATAAATATAGTAGTTGCACAATTAAGACTAATTATAGTTCTATGAATCGTAGACTAAAGAAGGAAATTGACACTATATTTAAAGATTGCGCTATGATTAATGACAGTAAAAGAATTATAAAAGGTGATTTACTGAAGCGTTTTAAATTTATAGGTGAAGCAAATATAAATTCTATTGGATTATTTTTACTTAAAGATAAGAAAAAACCATATTGTCTTATGATGATAGGTTCAGATGTAGAAGACCATTTTGATCATAGTACAAAGTATTACGAAAATGTTCTCATAGAGTTTGGAGCAGCATTAAAGAGTACTAAACTGTATCTAAAGATGGAAGATATGGCAAGAAAAGATGGACTTACCGGCATATTTAACCGAGTTTATAATACTGAATTATTTAAAAAGGTATCAAAGGAGGCTATATCAAAAAATGAACCGTTAACTGTAGCCCTTTTTGATATAGATAAATTCAAAAATGTCAATGATACATATGGTCATCTGGCAGGAGATGAGGTTATAAAAATGGTAGCCAGAGTGACTGAAAAATATGCTGAGAAGTATGAAGGATTTGCCTGTCGATTTGGTGGAGAGGAGTTTCTTCTAACACTTCCCGGATATGATGATAAACAGGCACTGGAAATACTCGAAACAATGCATGAAGAAATAAAGTCAACCACAGTTGAATCTGAGGGAAACAGTATTTCTATTAACGTGTGTATTGGCGTTTCTTCGTATCCAAGCATATGTTCAGACCCTAGTCTTTTGGTTAGCAGAGCAGATAATGCAATGTATTATGGAAAGAAAAATGGAAGAGGAAGACTTGTATTAGATAGTCCTAATATAATTAATGATTAAATTATTCCTAAAAAAAGACAAAAAATAAATTTTTAGGTATTGAATAATGTAAGCGCTTACATTATAATATAGCTATGTTATTAAAACGATGTTTTTTCGTTTAAGTCTAGTTATGGGAGGAAATATTTGTATGAAGGTTTTAGTAATTAACTGTGGAAGCTCTTCTCTTAAGTATCAGCTTATAGATTCTGAATCAGAGAAGGTATTAGCTAAAGGTATTTGTGAAAGAATTAAGCTTCCTATGGGAGAGATGAGTCACCAGACTATTGGAAAGGATAAGGTTAAGCTTGAAACACCAATTCCTGACCACAGTGTAGCTGTTAAGCTTGTTTTAGAAAAGCTTTTAGATAAGGAGCTTGGTGCTATAGATAGCTTAGATGAGATTGGAGCTATCGGACACAGAGTTGTTCATGGTGGAGAGAAGTTTGCATCTTCTGCCGTAATAACAGATGAAGTATTTGCAGCAATAGAAGAGTGCAACGACTTAGCGCCACTTCATAATCCTGCTAACCTCATTGGTATTAAGGCTTGTCAGGAGCTTATGCCAAATCTACCACAGGTAGCTGTATTTGATACTGCATTTCATCAGACTATGCCAAGCGAGGCATATATTTATGGTATACCATATGATTATTATGAGAAGTATAAGGTTAGACGTTATGGCTTCCACGGAACAAGCCACAGCTTCGTATCAAAGAGATGCGCTGAAATTCTTGGAAAGAATATAGAAGATACTAAGATAATCGTATGTCACTTAGGCGGTGGAGCTAGTATTACTGCCGTTAAGGGTGGTAAATCAATAGATACTACTATGGGTCTCACTCCACTTGAGGGTATTACAATGGGTACTCGTAGTGGAAACATTGATCCCGCTATCATAGAATTCATTGCAAAGAAGGAAGACAAGAATATAACTGAGATAATGAATATCCTTAATAAGGAATCTGGTGTTATGGGTATTTCAGGAGTTTCAAGTGATTTTAGAGATATAAATAGCGGAATCGAAAATGGAGATGAGAGATGTAACATCGCTATGAATGTATTCTGTTATCAGGCAGCAAAGCTTATTGGTGGATATATTGCAGCTATGGATGGTGTAGATGCTATAGTATTTACAGCAGGTGTTGGTGAGAATGATATCCTTGTTAGAAAGCTTACTATGTCAAGATTTGGATATATGGGTATTAAGCTTGATGAGGAAGCTAATAATACTAAAGGCCAGGAGATTATGATTTCAACAAAGGATTCTAATATTCCTGTATATGTAATTCCTACAAATGAAGAGTTAGCTATCGCAAGAGAAACAGTTGCCCTTATATAATATGAATATATATAATCTTTGAAAATATTTGGAAATATTTTGTCAATTTTTTATTGACAACCTTAAGCATTGTTTGTATAATACAAAAAGTGTGATTTTTAAGGGAGGTGTAAACAAATGTCAATTTGTCCAAAGAATAAAAGTTCAAAAGCAAGAAGAGACAAGCGTAGAGCTAATTGGAAGATGAGCGTTCCAGGATTAGTTAAGTGTAGCAAGTGTGGCGAGCTTATGATGCCACATAGAGTTTGTAAGGCTTGTGGTTCATATAATAAGAAGGAAGTTGTTAAGGCTGATTAATTAGTACTTAACCAAGGATAAGAGATATCAATGATATCTCTTATTTTTTTGCATTTTATTGACTTACCACCTTAGAAAAGCTATAATATTGTGATACTATGGGTTTGCTTTGCGCAACTATAAATTTTTATTATATATATTTTTATTGCTAAATTTTTTTGAGGTGAAATATGAGTAAGATAACTATCGCAATTGATACTTTGGGTGGAGATAATGGAGCAGAACCAATGATTATAGGAATTAAAGATGCTCTATCAAAGCATGATGATGTGAATATAACTGTAACAGGAAATGAATCAGAGCTTAATTCACTTATTGAAAAATATAATGTACCTAAAGACAGAATTCAGGTTATTCATGCTGATGAGGTTATAACCTGTCATGATGCGCCTGTTGATGCTATTAGAAGAAAAAAGAATTCATCATTAGTGCTTGCACTTAATTTGGTTAAAGAAGGTAAAGCAGATGCAATAATTTCTGCCGGTAATTCAGGAGCTATTCTTGCTGGCGGCCAGTTTATAGTAGGACGTGCCAAGGGCGTAAAAAGAACTCCTTTAGCACCATTGCTTCCTCACTCAAAGGGCTCATCTCTTTTGATTGATTGTGGTGCAAATGTAGATGCAAAGCCGGAGAACCTTGTACAGTTTGCAAAAATGGGTTCTATATATATGGAGAATATTGTAGGTGTTAAGAATCCAACTGTTGGAATTATAAATATTGGAGTAGAGGACGAGAAGGGCAATAGCTTAGTAAAGGAAACCATACCACTTTTAAGAGAGTGTAAGGATATTAATTTTATCGGTAGTGTGGAATCAAGAGAAATACCAAACGGTGTTGCGGATGTTCTTGTCTGCGAGGCTTTTACAGGAAATGTTATGCTTAAGTTTTATGAGGGTGTTGGTTCTATGTTCAAGAATGAGATTAAGGGTACCCTTATGACTAATCTTAAGACTAAAATCGGTGCACTGCTTATAAAAAAGGAGCTTAATGCTAATCTTCAGCGTTTCTCTGCAAATGATAAGGGTGGAGCCCCACTGCTTGGTCTAAAAGGACTTGTTGTTAAAATTCATGGAAATTCAAAGGATACCGAGGTTTCCAGCGCCATAACACAGTGTAGAAACTTTGTTATAAATGATGTTAGCGGAAAAATTGTTTCTGCTTTTGAAGGTTCAGATAGCAAGGAGTAGATATAATGCCTAATAATTATAATGAATTAGAAAAATTAATAGGCTACAGCTTTAAAGATAAAAGCCATTTGGATATTGCTTTTACTCATAAATCCTATACCAATGAAAATATGGTAAAAAAGCATCAATCCTATGAGCGTTATGAATTTCTAGGAGATGCAATACTGGAATTTTTGGTAAGTGATTATCTATACAACGAATATCCTAATAAACCTGAAGGGGAGCTGACAAAGCTAAGAGCAAGTATTGTATGTGAGTTTACGCTGTCAGGATTGGCCAGAGAGCTAAAGCTGGGACAATATGGATATTTTAGTAAAGGTGAAAGAAATACCGGAGGAAACAACAGAGATTCCATATTATGTGATATGTTTGAGTCTCTTCTGGGTGCTATTTACCTAGATGGCGGGTTAGAATACGCAAAAGCATTTGTTAAGAATTTACTATTAACTGATATTGATTCCAAAAAGCTCTATTACGACTCAAAAACCAGTTTACAGGAGTATGTCCAAAAGAACGGAAAAATCTTAGAGTATAAGGTAGTTAAGGAAACCGGCCCGGAGCATAACAAAGAGTACACTGTTGAATTGTTAATAGATAACAAGCTTGTGTCGTCAGGAATAGGACACTCTAAGAAAACAGCTGAGCAAAATGCAGCTTATCAGGCATTAACAGCAATAAATAATTAATTTAGTACGAATGGTAAGGTAAAATATGTATTTAAAAAGTATAGAGGTAAATGGTTTTAAATCCTTTGCCAATAAGATTAATTTCAAATTTAATAATGGTATAACAGGCATAGTAGGACCAAATGGCTCAGGAAAGAGTAATGTTGGTGATGCAGTAAGATGGGTATTAGGAGAACAAAGTGCCAAGCAGCTGAGAGGCTCGAAAATGGAGGATGTTATATTCTCCGGAACCGAGCTTAGAAAGCCTCAAGGCTCTGCTTATGTTGCCATTACTTTGGATAACAGCGACCACAAGCTTCCTATCGATTTTAACGAAGTTACTATAGCTCGTAGAGTATACCGCTCAGGTGAAAGTGAGTATCTTATCAATGGTGTTGTGAGCCGTTTGAAGGATGTAAATAGACTTTTCTTTGATACAGGTATTGGAAAAGAAGGATATTCTATCATCGGTCAGGGTCAGATTGAACGTATCTTAAGTGGTAAGCCTGAGGAACGTAGAGAGCTTTTTGATGAGGCTGCAGGTATAGTAAAATATAAGAAAAACAAAGCTGCTACTGAAAAACAGCTTGAAGCAGAAAGAGATAATCTTTCCAGAGTAACAGATATTTTACGAGAGTTAGAGAAGCAGGTTGGACCTCTTAAGGAACAGTCAGAAACTGCAAGACGTTATCTTATATTCAAGGATGAATTAAAAAAGCTTGATATTAACGCATTCCTTCTAGATGTTGATCAGAACAAGGAACAGCTTAAGGATTTTGAGGAAAAGCTTAATATTGTAGAGGATGATGCTACTAGACTTAGAGGCGAATACGATCAGGCTAAAGAAGAATACGATGAGATTGAAGCAAAGCTTGAAAGCTACAATATAAAAATTGATGAGGCAAAGAATGAGATTCATGAGAAGAAGCTTACAAACCAGAAATACGAAGGTGAGATAAATCTTATTAATCAGCAAATTCTTTCCTACAGACAAAACGAAGATAATGTTAATGAGCAGTATACTAAGGTTACTGCAGATTTAAAGAATTATAACGAGGAATTAAACAAGCTATATCAGGTAAAGTCTGACTTGGACGAAAAACTTGATAATGCTGATGATGTGTTAGATAAAGCAACCACTGCATATGAAGATTTAAAGCAGACAATAAGTGACAAAGAGGAAGAGATTGAATCATCCAAGAGTGATATTATCGAATTTCTTAACGAAGGTGGTACTTTAAAGGCTAAGGTTGGAAGATATGATACTATGCTTGAAAGTCTTAATCTTCGCAAAACACAGCTTAATCAGAAATTCCTTGAAACTAAGTCTGATGAAGAAAAGTTTAGTGAGGAAAAAACTAACTTAGATAAGGGACTTGCTTTAATTGACGAAGAAATTACTGAAAACAATAACCAGCTTACTCAAGTAACATCAGATTTGGATGAAAACAATAGAAATACAGCAAAAGCCAATGAAGATATAACCAACTGTAATAATAGAATTATCAGTCTTAAATCAAAAAAGGAGTCTTTGAGAAATCTAACAGAAAGATATGAAGGCTACGGAAACAGCATTAAACGTGTTATGGAGCAAAAGACTAATAATCCAAAGATAGTTGGTGTAGTTGCTGATATTATAACAGTTGATAAGAAATATGAGACTGCCATAGAAACAGCCTTAGGCGGAAGTATTCAAAATATTGTAACTGAGGATGATGTAACTGCTAAGAGAATGATAGAATTCTTAAAGCAAAACAAATATGGTAGAGCTACATTTCTTCCTATAAATTCTATAGTTGACAGAAGCTATACAAATAATGATGTTACCAAGGAAAATGGAGTAATTGGTATTGCTTCTAAGCTTGTATCAAGTGATAGTAAGTATCAGACTATTATAAGTCATCTTTTAGGTCGTATTATAGTTGTTGATACAATTGATAATGCCATTTCTATATCCAGAAAATACAAGCAGTCACTTAGAATAGTTACACTAGAGGGCGAGTTAATTAACCCAGGTGGAGCTATGACTGGAGGAACCTTCAAAAATGCATCCAATCTTTTGGGACGCAAGAGAGAGCTGGAAGAAATAGATGAAGAGATTGAAAGCATTAAGCTTAAGCTTGAGGAGTTATCTAAGCTGGTAGTTTCTTATACTGAGGCAAAGGAACAGCTTAAGAAGAGCAAAGAAGAGCTTTATGACAAGCTCCAGCAGCTTGAAATTAAGAAGAATACATATAAGCTTAATTTGGAACAGGCGGAGCAAAAGCTTGATGAGATTCAAAGAACATATGCAAGTATTAGTCGTGAGAACAATGATATTGCCTCTCAGATAAGCGATATCGATAACAATAAAAAAGAGCTTTATGACAGTAATAAGAAGCAGGAAGAGGCCGTAAAAGACCTTGAAAAGAGAATTGAAGAGCTTGAAAAGGAGCTTGTTACTGACAAGAATAATTTAGAAAAGGCACAGGAAAATATAAATGGCCTTAATATTGACTTTAATACAGTCAAACAGCAGTATGATTTCAATATGCAAAACATTCAAAGAGTTAGAGCTGATGAAAAGAATGCAAAGGAGACTCTTGAGACATTAAAGATTAAGCTTACAGCTGGCAACGAAGAGATAAAGAACCTGTCAGCAAAGATTGATGAGCTTAAATCTACCTCTGAGGAAAATTTAAGAATTATCTGCATTAAAGAACAAAAATTAGAAGAGCTTAACAACGAGAAAAATCTTCTTAATGAGAGTCATAAAGAATTCTTTAAAAAGCGTGAAGAGCTTTCTGAGCAGATAAATGGTTTAGACAAATCTGCATTTAAGCTTAATGCTGCCATAGAAAAGATATCAGAAAAAAGTGAGAATCTTACAAATTATATGTGGGAGGAATATGAGCTTACATATAATATGGCGTCCGAGTTTAAAGATACATCTATGACTGATATCGCTAACCTTAAGAGAGAGATTTCTGCAGTTAAAGGAAAGATTAAGCAGCTTGGAGATGTCAATGTCAATGCTATAGAGGACTATAAGGCTGTTTCCGAAAGATATGAATTCCTTAAGACTCAGCATGATGATATCACCAAGGCTGAAGAAAATCTTATGGGAATTATCGCAGAGCTTGACCGTTCTATGAGAGAACAGTTTGCAGAGAAATTCAAGGAAATCAGAATAATGTTCTCAAAGGTATTTAAAGAGCTTTTCGGTGGAGGAAAGGCTGATCTTGAGCTTGTAGATGAAGAAGACATTCTTGAGACAGGAATTAAGATTAATGCACAACCACCTGGAAAGAAGCTTCAGAATATGATGATGTTATCAGGTGGAGAGAAGAGTTTGACTGCCATAGCATTACTTTTTGCTATTCAAAGTCTTAAACCATCACCTTTCTGTCTTTTAGACGAGATTGAGGCAGCATTAGATGACTCTAACGTTAAGCGATTTGCAAAATATCTTAACAAGCTTACAAAGGATACTCAGTTTATTGTAATTACTCATAGAAAGGGTACTATGGAGGCTGCAGATATTTTGTATGGTATAACTATGCAGGAGAAGGGAGTTTCTACTCTTGTATCTGTAAATATGATAGAAAATGAGCTTGATGACTAAATATAAATAGGAGGACTTGATATGGGAGAGGATTTTAGAGAAGAAGCTGTTGGAGAAGTCAAAGAAAAGAAAGGTTTTTTTAAGAGACTTAAGGAAGGCTTATCTAAGACTAGAAATAACATAACAGAAAGCTTCAATAATCTATTTAAGGCAAGTGAGCTTGATGATGATTTTTATGATGAGCTTGAAGAAACACTTGTAATGAGTGATATGGGCTTTGAAACTACAGAGAAGATAATAGATGATTTAAAGTCTAGAGTTAAGGAGCTTAAAATCAAAGAAGCTGAAGCATGTAGAGACTTGGTTATTAACATTATTAGAGACCAGATGTCTGTTGATGATTCTGCCTATGATTTTGAGAAGAAGAAAACCGTAGTTTTTGTTATAGGTGTAAACGGTGTAGGAAAGACAACATCTATAGGAAAGCTTGCTGCACAGTATAAGGCTCAGGGTAAAAAAGTTCTTATGGCTGCTGCAGATACATTTAGAGCTGCTGCCATTGATCAGCTTAAGACCTGGTCTAACAGAGCAGGAGTTGATATTATTGCTCAAAATGAAGGTGCTGATCCATCAGCAGTTGTATACGATGCTGTAGCAGCTGCAAAAGCTAGAAATACTGATATATTATTAGTAGATACTGCCGGTAGATTACACAATAAGAAGAATCTTATGGATGAGCTTGCTAAAATGAGAAAGATTATAGATAAGAATTATCCTGAGGCTAATGTTGAATCACTTATTGTGTTAGATGGTACGACCGGTCAGAATGCATTAGAGCAGGCTAGACAGTTTAGCTCTGTAACAGAGATAAATGGTATAATTATTACTAAGCTTGATGGTACTGCAAAGGGCGGTATAGCTATAGCAATTCAGTCTGAATTAAATGTACCTGTAAAGTATATTGGTATTGGCGAAAAGATTGAAGATTTACAAAAGTTTGATCCAAACAGCTATGTAACAGCGTTATTCTCGGATTTTGATATGAAGTCAGATATTGAAATTATTGTAGATTCAGATATTCAAAAAATTGACGCTGATGATGATTTATTTGATATGTAATATGTTAAATTAAGGAGATTATAAGATGTTAACATTAGAAAAATTTGAAGAAGCTTATAATGTGGTGCAAAAGGTTATCCATCCAACACCGCTTATAGAAAGTGAGTTTTTTTCTAATCAAACAGGTAATAAGGTATATTTAAAACCTGAAAACATGCAGCTCACAGGAGCATACAAGATAAGAGGAGCATATTATAAAATAAGCACATTATCTGATGAAGAGAGAGCAAAGGGGCTTATTACAGCCTCTGCAGGTAATCATGCTCAGGGTGTAGCATATGCTGCTAAAGCATACGGTGCTAAGGCTATAATAGTTATGCCTACCTCAACTCCACTTATTAAGGTTAATAGAACTAAAGCCTATGGTGCTGAGGTTGTTTTGTATGGAGATGTATACGATGAAGCATGTCAGCACGCTTTAAAGCTTGCTGAAGAAGAGGGTTATACTTTTATTCACCCATTTGATGACTTAGATGTTGCTACAGGACAGAGTACTGTTGCTATGGAAATATTAAAAGAGCTTCCTTTTGTAGATATTATACTTGTACCAATAGGAGGAGGAGGTCTTGCAACAGGTGTTTCAACCCTTGCCAAAATGCTTAATCCTAATATAAAGGTTATTGGTGTGGAACCTGCAGGGGCAGCTTGTATGAAAGCATCATTCTTAAGTAACGAGGTTGTTACTCTAGAAAGCGTAGATACAATTGCTGACGGTACTGCTGTAAAAACGCCTGGTTCCAATATTTTCCCATATATTAAGGATAATCTTGATGATATTATAACTATAGAGGATTCAGAGCTTATTGTTTCATTCCTTGATATGCTTGAGAATCATAAGATGCTTGTAGAAAATTCGGGCTTACTTTCAGTAGCAGCACTTAAGCATCTCCCAGCTGAAGGAAAGAAGGTTGTCAGCATTTTAAGTGGTGGTAATATGGATGTTATTACATTCTCATCAGTTGTTCAGCACGGACTTATTGCCAGAAGCAGAATATTTACAGTATCTGTTCTTCTTCCTGATAAGCCAGGCGAACTTCAGAATGTTGCAGGTGTTATAGCTGCGGAAAATGGTAATATTATCAAGCTTGAACATAACCAGTTTGTTACCGTAAACAGGAATTCTGCTGTTGAGCTTGTTATAACCATAGAGGCATATGGACCGGAACACAAGAATCAGATATTACAGGTATTAGCAGATAAGGGGTACAGACCTTTAGAGAAGAAGCAAAAGGCTATTTTTTAATCAAAAAAGAATATATGAAGGAATATAGAATTGCAGTTGATTTAGGCACAACAACGGTTGAGGTTGCCATTATTGATGGATTAGGTAATATTATATCAACCGCTAGTTTTAATAATCCCCAAAGCTTATATGGTAGGGATGTAATTAATAGAATAATGACTGCTACACGTGATAATAAATATATTCTAATTATGAAGAATATGTTTATTGATAAGCTAAAGGAATGCCTAAATGATTTAATAAACAAAAACTTTCTTGAATTTAATAGCTTTAAAGCAATGTGTATCTGTGGAAATACTACTATGATTAGCATTCTTTTAGAATATGACTTAAAAGAATTAGGTGTATTTCCATTTAAACATAAGCTTGATAAATCAATTAAAACAAATTCTTTGAAACTGTTTGGAGATAATTTTCCACTTGATATTAATATATATTTATCAGGCTGTTTCTCTGCATTTATAGGTGGAGATTGCTTAGCTGGACTTATGTCCTTGGATGATTATATATTTAAGGACAAACCTAAGTCTATTTTATTTATGGACTTAGGAACCAACGGAGAACTAGTACTATATTCTGACAATAAATATTATTGTACATCCACAGCCTGTGGTCCTGCTTTTGAGTCCTGCTGTAGATCAGGTAATGCTTATGGTAGTAATTTGATTGATGCCATCACACTGGGAATTAAAACAGGTAAAATATCCAGAGAAGGAATATTGAAGGATGATTATCTTGCAGACGGCATAGAACTTATGGGTATAGAAATCACCGCAGATATTTTAAGAGAAATTCTAGTGGCTAAAGCAGCAATATCTACGGGGATAAAATGTTTATTTAACGAGGCACGACTTAATCTAAACAACGTAGATGTTGTATATATCGCAGGAGGCTTTGGATTTCATATGAATACGCTTAATGCAACAACTATTGGTCTTATTCCAAAGGAATTATCAGGGAAGATTAAGATTGTAGGAAATGCTTCTCTTAAAGGCGCCATTAGTCTTGTAAATTGTCCTTCCAAGCTAGATTTATTAGATAGCTTTAAAACCAATGACGTTAAGCTTGTTCAGATGGCAAATCTCCCGGACTACCAGGATATTCTTATAGAAAATATGAATTTTAAAGAGTGATAGATTATGAAACTTATGAGTATAGCCAGCGGAAGTAATGGAAATTGTACTTATGTCGGTTCAGATAGTACAAATATACTAATAGATGTTGGTGTTAGCAAAAAAAGAATAAAAGAAGGTCTTGAAGGTATTGATGTAGATTTTAAAGATATAAATGGTATATTGATAACACACGAGCATTCAGACCACATTAAATCAATCGGAGTTATCGCAAGAGCATATAGTATACCTATATATTCTACGTCAGATACCTTAAACGAGATTAGAAACTGCAAATCATTAGGGGATTTTGATGAAGGGTTATTAAATCCGGTAAAACCTGACGAAGAATTTGCCATAGGAGATATAGATATTGTTCCCCATAGCATATGGCATGACGCAGTTGACCCGGTTTGTTACAGTCTTTTTAACAGAGATAAAAAGATTTCTGTGGCTACAGATATAGGTAATTACGATGATTATCTGGTAAATTGTTTAAAAGATTCCGATGCATTATTGATTGAATCAAATCATGATTTGCGTATGCTTCAGGTGGGTCCTTATCCTTATGAGCTAAAGCGTCGTGTTATGAGCGACAGAGGACATCTATCAAATGAAGCCAGTGGAAAACTTATAAAAAGCTTGCTAAATGAACATATTAAGGCAATCTTTTTGGGACATCTAAGCAAGGAAAATAATTATCCTGAACTTGCCTATGAAACAGTAAAGGTTGAGCTTGGAGATAATCCTTTCACCAACGATGTAAGAGATTTTAATTTACAGGTTGCAAGCAGAGATTGCTGTAGTCAACTTGTGTTAGTTTAAAAATGAAAATAACTCTAATTTATTTAGAGAAAAATATAATATGTGACTTTTAGGAGGAAGAAACCATGAAAAAGACAATTATTACAGTATTAGGCAAAGATAAGGTTGGTATTATAGCTAAGGTATGTAACTACCTGGCTCAGAACAATATCAATATATTAGATATTGCTCAGACAATTGTTGATGGTTATTTCAATATGATGATGGTTGTTAACTGTGAAAATGCTTCAAAGGATCATGCAATGATTGCAGATGAGCTTGCTGACATCGGTAAGGAAATCGGTGTACAGATTAAGGCTCAGCAGGAGGAAATCTTCGATATGATGCACAGATTATAGGCTGTGCTTAAAATCTAGATTTTAAAGAAAGGGCAAACATTATGATTAGTATAAATGAAGTTATAGAAACCAATGAGATGATTCAGAAGATGAATCTGGATGTTAGAACTATTACCATGGGTATTAGTTTATTAGACTGTGTAGGTGCTGATTTAAAGGAAACCTGCCAGAAGATTTATGACAAGATTACATCATCAGCTAAGGACCTTGTATCTACAGGACAGGATATATCTAAAAAGTACGGTGTTCCTATTGTTCATAAGAGAATATCTGTAACACCTATAGCTTTAGTTGGTGGCTCTGTATGTAAGACTGAGGATGATTTTGTCGAGATAGCTAAAACACTTGATGCTGCTGCAACTACCTGTGGAGTTAACTTTATAGGTGGATATTCAGCATTAGTATCAAAGGGTATGACTAAGGCTGATGAGCTTCTTATTCGCTCAATCCCTAAGGCTTTAGCTACCACTAATAAGGTGTGTAGCTCTGTAAATGCAGGTTCAACTAAGACAGGTATAAATATGGATGCTGTTAAGCTTATCGGTGAGATAATTCTTGAAGCTGCAGAGCTTACTAAGGAAGCTGATTCTATCGGATGTGCAAAGTTTGTAGTATTTTGTAATGCTCCAGATGATAATCCATTTATGGCAGGTGCTTTCCACGGTGTAACTGAGGCAGATAGAATTATTAATGTTGGTGTCAGCGGACCTGGTGTTGTTAAGGCAGCCATAGAAACTGTACGCGGTGAAAACTTCGAGGTTCTCTGTGAGACTATTAAGAAGACTGCATTTAAGATTACAAGAGTTGGACAGCTTGTTGCTAAGGAAGCATCTGAGCGTCTTGGTGTTCCATTTGGTATTATTGATCTTTCACTTGCACCTACACCAGCTGTTGGTGATAGTGTTGGCGAGATATTGGAGGAAATTGGTCTTGAGTTTGCCGGTGCTCCAGGAACTACAGCGGCTCTTGCTATGTTAAATGATCAGGTAAAGAAGGGTGGAGTTATGGCTTCATCATATGTAGGCGGATTATCAGGTGCATTTATTCCTGTTAGCGAGGACCAGAGAATGATAGATGCTGTTTCAGCCGGCGCACTTACACTTGAGAAGCTTGAAGCTATGACCTGTGTATGTTCAGTAGGTCTTGATATGATCGCCATCCCTGGAGATACAAAAGCTACTACAATTTCAGGAATCATTGCAGATGAGATGGCTCTTGGTATGATTAACCAGAAAACAACTGCTGTAAGAATCATCCCTGTAATAGGTAAGGGTGTTGGAGAGACTGTAGAATTTGGTGGATTACTAGGATACGCACCAATTATGCCGGTAAATCAGTTTTCTTGCGATGCATTTATAAATAGAGGTGGAAGAATACCAGCACCAATACATAGTTTTAAAAACTAAGCATAAACAATGAGTCATGCACATAATCGCATAAATATAGATGTTTAATCTTGCTTAATTACAGATATATTTATGCGATTATGTATACGACGAATGTCGCGATACTAACGAAGCAGTAGCTTCGTTAGGAAGCATGACTCATTGTTTTTTACGGCGAATGTCGCGATACTAACGAAGCGGTAGCTTCGTTAGGAAGCATGACTCATTGCTATTTTATAAAAAATTTATAAAGGAATTAAATTATGACAAAACTTGCCCTGCCGGAAAGAATTCTTATGAATATAGACAAACCGGCAAGATATATTGGAAATGAAGTAAATATAGTAAAAAAGGACTTATCAAACATAGATATTAGAATAGCTATGTGTTTTCCAGATGTCTATGAAATTGGTATGTCATATCTCGGTCTTCAGATTCTCTATGATATGTTCAACAAGCGTGAGGATACCTACTGTGAGAGAGTTTTCTCTCCATGGCCAGACCTAGATAAAATTATGAGAGAAGAGGATATAAAGCTTTTCACTTTGGAAACCCAGAGCCCTATTATGGATATGGACATGCTTGGTATCACAATTCAGTACGAGATGTGTTATACAAACATTTTACAGATACTTGAATTATCAGGAATGCCTTTATACTCAAAGGATAGAACCAAGGATATGCCAATAGTTATTGGTGGCGGTCCTTGTACCGTTAATCCTGAGCCAATAGCTGATTTCTTTGATATGTTTTATATAGGAGAGGGTGAAACCAGCTACGATGAGCTATTAGAGCTTATAAAAACATATAAATCAACTGATATGGATAAGGAAGATTTTCTTAGAAGAGCTTCAAACATCCCTGGTATATATGTTCCTTCTATGCATATGATAAGCTACAATCCGGATGGAACTGTACAAGAAATATCTACAAAATATGATGATATCCCAAAGACAATAAAAAGACAGGTTGTAACTGATTTTAGTCAGGTTAGCTATCCACTTGCACCTGTAGTACCATATATAAAGGCAACCCAGGACAGAGTATGTCTTGAAATTATGAGGGGTTGTATAAGAGGTTGTCGTTTTTGTCAGGCTGGTATGATATATAGACCGACCAGACAAAAGGATGTCGAAATGCTCAAAAAATATGCCAGAGCTATGCTAGATAATACGGGATACGAGGAAATATCCCTTAGTTCCCTAAGTTCAAGTGATTATGAAAGCTTAGACGAGGTACTTACCTACCTTATATCCTTAAAGGATGAGGACCATGTAAACGTTTCTCTACCATCACTTAGAATCGATGCATTTTCGCTTGATGTTATGAGTAAGGTTCAGGATATTAGAAAAAGCTCTTTAACCTTTGCTGCAGAGGCAGGTACTCAGAGACTTAGAAATGTTATAAATAAAGGTATTACAGAGGAAGATATTTTAAATGGTAGCCGTCAGGCCTTTATAGGTGGCTGGGATAAGGTTAAGCTTTATTTTATGCTTGGTCTTCCTACTGAAAACGAGCAGGATTTACTCGGTATAGCAGAGCTTGCAGAAAAGATATCTGAGGAGTACTTTGATGCGGTACCTAAGGAGAAAAGAAATGGAAGAGTTATGATTAACGCGTCTGCATCTTATTTCGTACCAAAGCCATTTACCCCATTCCAGTGGGCACCAATGATTCTTCCCGAGGAATTCACTAAACGTGCCTACTACGTTAAGGACTCCTTTATGAAGCAAAAGAACAAAAAAAGTCTTAAGTTTACTTATCACGATGCCTACATATCAATATTAGAAGGCGTATTGGCAAGAGGTGACAGAAGACTTAGCAAAACCATATATGATGTTTATAAAAAAGGCGCAATATTTGATGCATGGACAGAGTACTTTGATATGGACAAGTACAAAGATACTTTTGCTCAAAATAATGTTGATATCGAATTCTATACAGCTAGGGAGCGTCAAGTTACAGAGATACTACCTTGGGATCACATAGACGCCGGTGTATCAAAGAATTTCCTTATAAAAGAGTGGGAGAGGGCTAAGAACGAGACAGTTACACCTAACTGTCGTATGAATTGTTCGGGATGTGGTTCTGCCACTTACGGAGGAGGTGTGTGCTTTGAAGCTAAGAATTAAGTATGAAAAGACAGGTGTTCTTAGATTCATAGGACATCTTGATGTTATGAGACTATTTCAAAAGGCAATAAGAAGGGCAAAGCTTGATGTAGCTTATTCAAAGGGCTTTTCTCCTCATCAAATCATATCATTTGCGGCACCTATGCCACTGGGTATGACTTCTGAAGGAGAGTATTTTGACGGTGATTTTGAATCTGTTACATCAACTGAGGATATGATAAATAGATTTAATGCCACATTACCTGATGGAGTAAAGGTTCATGATATAGTAATACTTGACGAAGGTGCAAAACCTTCAATGTCAGTTGTTACTGCATCGGATTATTATATCTACAAGAACGAAGAGTGTGAAAATGATTATTTGAACAAGCTTATCGCATCTATAGATACCTTTTCTTTAGAACCAAAGATTGAGATTTTAAAGAAAACTAAGACAAAGGAAGAGATATCCGATATTAAACCTGCCATATATAAGCTTGAAGCAAGACCAGAGGGAATTTATATGCTTTTAGCATCAGGAAGCGCTCTGAATCTCAAGCCGGAGCTGGTTATTGAAGCATTATGTAAGTTCTCAGGTGTAGAATATAACAGATATGACTATATGGTTCATAGATTAGAGACATATATGGGAGAAAAAGATAATCTTAAATCTTTAATCGAAGCAGGAAAAAGATTCTAAAAATATGTATTAACCGGAATAAAATGATTAAAAAATATGTAATTACTAATATCAACAATGTAATATGTGGTTTCCTTTTAGAGGAGGGAATTCCAAAAGAAATCAAAGCATATGAACCTGAGTCTATTCTTGGAAATATTTATGTTGGAAGAGTTTCAAACATTGTAAAAAACATAAATTCCGCATTTGTAGATATAAAGAAGGGCTTAAGCTGTTATATGCCTCTAGAGGACTTAGGTATAGAAAATACACTTAAAATGGGAGATTTAATTCCTGTTCAGCTCAATAAAGAAGCTATAAAAACTAAAGCTCCCTCAGTAACTACAAAGCTTTCTCTTGATGGAGAGTATGTAGTCGTTATGCTAGAGAGCAAAAAAGATAAAATAGGTGTATCCTCTAAGATAAAAACAGAAGCTGTTCGAGATAATCTTAAGGCAATAGCTGAGGACGCTTTAACAGAATTTAAACGAGAGAATAACATAGATAGTTTAAATTATAGTATCATAGTTAGAACAAAAGCTGAAGAAGCTAATACTGATGATATAAAACAGGAAACCATAAAATTATTATGTAAACTTATTTCTATATTAAATAAATCTAAATATGAAGTAGCTTATTCTTGTATATTTGAGAAAACACCTTTAATTGTTAAGGATATTCTTACTTATAGTAATGATACTACTGAAATTATTACCGATTTAACAGAAGTTATAGAAATATGTAAGCAACATGACGCAAATTGTATTACATATTATAACGATACTGCAATAAGCTTGGATTCCCTATATAATCTTAAAGCTTATATAAACAAAGTCCTTAACAAAAGAGTATATTTAAAATCAGGTGCTTATCTTGTTATTGAACATACAGAGGCTATGACTGTTATAGATGTTAATAGTGGTAAGTCAATTAAGGGTACTAATAAAGAGGAACAGGTGCTTAAAATTAATATAGAGGCAGCAAAAGAGATTTCCAATCAGCTAATACTGAGAAATATAAGTGGTATAATCATAGTTGACTTTATAAGTATGGAAAAAGAAATTAATCAAAACACATTACTGAAAGAATTTAGAAGCTACGCAGAAAAAGATAAGGTAAAAACAATAGTAGTTGATATTACAAGATTAGGCCTAATAGAGGTTACAAGAAAACGAATAAGTAAACCATTATACGAATTAATAAAATAAGTAATATTATTTAAACAAATTTATATTTATATTGACAAAAATACTTGACATAATATTTTCTTGATGTTATATTATACGAGTATGCCGCACAGTGTGGTCTAAGTCTGCCATTTGGTAGCACCGAAACTGGCGAGTAATGATAATAGGAGGTAACCATATGTACGCAATTATAGCAACAGGCGGAAAGCAGTACAAGGTAGCTGAAGGAGATATCATTAAGGTAGAAAAGCTTAATGCAGAAGAAGGCGCTGAGGTTTCATTTGACGTAGTAGCTGTTAGCACTGATTCAGATGTTATTTGTGGCGATGCTTGCAAGAAGTCTTCAGTAAAGGCAACTGTTCTTGGCGAGGGTAAGCACAAGAAGGTAGTTGTTTACAAGTACAAGAGAAAGACTGGCTATCATAAGAAGCAGGGTCACAGACAGCCTTATACTCAGGTTAAGATTGAAGCAATCAACGCTTAATTTTAGATTATGATTAAGGCAACACTTTATTTGAACCATGATGAAAAATATGTTGGCTTTGATATCAAGGGACATGCAAGATATGCCGAGTCCGGTAAAGATATTATTTGTTCAGCGGTTTCAACCTTATCCATAACAACCGTGAATGCAATTGAGACATTTACTGATGCATCATTTGATGGCGAGATGGATGAAAGTGGTTCAATACATTTTAGAATCACATCCGATTTGGATGACAAATCACAATTATTACTTAGTACACTTGCTTTAGGATTAACTGATATAAGCAACGAGTACGGTGAACAGTATTTAAAAGTACACTATAAGGAGGTGTAACTGACTATGTTAAAGATGAATTTACAGCTTTTCGCACATAAGAAGGGAGTTGGTTCTACTAAGAACGGTAGAGACTCTGAGGCAAAGAGACTTGGTGCGAAGAGAGCAGACGGACAGTTTGTAAAGGCTGGTAATATTTTATACAGACAGCGTGGAACTAAGATTCATCCAGGTGTTAATGTAGGTCGTGGTGGCGATGATACATTATTCGCACTTGTTGATGGTGTTGTTAGATTCGAGAGAAAGGGAAGAGATAAGAAGCAGGTTTCTATCTACCCTAGAGAGACAGCTGAGTAATTAAAAGCTATGCCGGGATATTATTTTATATCCCGGTTTTCTTTTTGATATTAAATATGGTAGAAATTTCAAGAATATGTTATATTAATTTAATGAGCGAGAAAACTAGTATAAAGCAACTGCTTTATTAAACTATAGAAGATTAATGGAGGTTAATTATGTTCGCTGATAGAGCAAAAATATATTTAAAAGCCGGAAAAGGTGGAGATGGTCATGTTTCCTTCAGACGAGAGATGTATGTTCCTAACGGCGGACCAGATGGCGGTGACGGCGGAAAGGGCGGAGACGTTATATTTGTAGTTGATCCTGGCCTTAATACCTTAACTGATTTTAGACATGTAACAAAATATAAAGCTGAAGACGGACAAGAAGGTGGCAAAAAGAATTGCCATGGAGCTAATGGAAAAGATGTAATCCTAAAGGTACCTGCTGGTACAGTTGTAAAGGATTTCGAGACCGGAAAAGTACTTCTTGATATGTCTAATAAAACTGAGCCTGTTGTATTTTTAAAAGGTGGCCGTGGTGGAAAAGGTAACAGACACTACGTTACTGCAGTTATGCAAGCACCAAAATATGCTCAGCCAGGACAACCTGCTAAAGAGCTTTGGGTTACATTAGAGCTTAAGTGTATAGCTGATGCAGGACTTGTAGGCTTCCCTAATGTAGGTAAGTCAACATTTCTTTCAAGAGTTACCAATGCTAAGCCAAAGATAGCAAACTATCACTTCACTACACTTAACCCAAATCTAGGAGTAGTTGACCTTGGCCAAAACAATGGGTTTGTAATAGCTGATATACCGGGAATTATCGAAGGAGCATCTGAGGGCGTTGGATTAGGCTTTGAGTTTTTAAGACATATAGAGAGAACCAAGGTTCTAATTCATATGGTCGATGCTGCATCTACAGAAGGCAGAGACCCAATTGCTGATATAGAAGCCATAAATAAAGAGCTTATGACCTATAATGAGGAACTTGCACAAAGACCTCAGGTAATCGCAGCAAATAAGTGTGATGCTCTTTATGGGGATAATTATGATACTGTAATAACACTATTAAAGGAAGAATTTGAACCTAAGGGAATAAAAGTATTTCCTATATCAGCTGTTTCAGGAAAGGGCTTAGATGAGCTGTTATGGCATGTAAATAAGCTTGTAAAGGAAGCACCTGAAGATGTTATAGAATTTGAGCCAGAGATGGATATAGACTTTATGGATATGCCGGAGCTTCCATTCGAAGTTAAGAAATCTGATGAAACAGAGGGTGTATATCTTGTAGAAGGTCCTCGTATAGAGAGAATGCTGGGATATACAAATCTAGAGTCTGAGAAGGGCTTTGCATTCTTCCAGAAATTCCTCAAGGATAACGGAATTCTTGACATGCTAGAGGAGCTTGGAATAGAAGAAGGAGATACTGTGAAGCTCTACGGATTAGAATTTGATTATTACAAATAAAGGAGATAACTATGACCAGTAAGCAAAGATCATATCTAAATGGACTTGCCATGACTATGGATCCTATAATCAATATAGGTAAAGCCAGCCTTACCCCTGAGGTTACTGAAGCTGTTCAGGAAGCTTTAGACAAAAGAGAATTGATTAAGGTTGGAGTTTTAAAGAATTGTTTTGATGACCCAAAGGCTATTGCCTTTGCGTTGGCTGAGAGAACACACAGTGAGGTTGTTCAGGTTATCGGCAAAAAAATAATCCTATACAAAAAGCACAAGAAGGACCCAAAGATAATACTTCCACAGTAATTGTCACATACTATACAAAATATATAAGGGTGGATTTATACTTTGAATGATTTATTACTCAAACGTGAGTTTGAAGCTTTAAACTGCATAGCAATACTAGGCGGTACATTTAATCCAGTGCACAAAGGGCATATTATGCTTGCTGAGGCAATAGTTGAACAGTATCCCCATATAGAGAAGCTATATATTATGCCAAACAATATTCCTGCATATAAGGATTCAAAGGGTGTAATATCAAGTAATCACAGAATAAATATGTTAAAACTAGCTATGAAGCATATTGAAAAAGCATGCATATCAGATATGGAAATTGTAAGAGGTGGCAATACCTACACCATTGATACATTGAGACAAATCAAAAGTTATAATCCTGACATCAGTATATATTTTGTTATTGGTGCTGATTCCTTGTACAACATTGAAAAATGGCGTGAATTTGAACAAGTTCTTTCACTTTGTACTATTGTAGCTGCAAAAAGGGATTGTGATTTTGAAGATATTATAGATGTTTCAGAAGAACTAATGCGCAAATATCCTCAGTCAGATATTAAGCTTCTATCAACAAACGCAGTAAATATATCCTCAAGCCATTTAAGAAATGATATTAATAAAGGAATTTATGATAAAGAATACTTATCAGATGATGTAGTTGATTATATCAAAGCTAACAGATTATATAGGATGGATAACTAATATGAATCGAGACAAGATGATAGCAAGACTAAAATCCAAGATAAACGATAAACGTTTTGAACATTCCTTAGGAGTTGAATACACAGCTGCTTGTATGGCAATGGTTCACGGCGCAGATATAGAAAAAGCAAGAATAGCCGGTCTGCTACATGACTGTGCCAAGTGCTTACCAACTAAAGAAAAGCTTGAAAAAGCAAAAAAACATAAACTTGCAGTTAGTAAATTTGAAGAAAAGAATCCTGATATGCTGCATGGTAAGCTTGGGGCATATTACGCAAAAGCACGATATGAAGTAGATGATGAAGAAATACTAGATGCCATAACATACCACACAACAGGAAGACCCAATATGACATTGCTTGATAAGATTATATTTGTTGCGGATTATATTGAGCCTAATCGCAAGGAACTTAAGGATATGGAATTAATCAGAAAAGAAGCCTTTGTTGATTTGGATAAATGTGTTATTCATATACTAAAAAACACTTTAGATTATCTTGATAACACTACAAATGACATAGATTTAATGACCCAAATGACCTATAATTACTATGTGAATAAATAGTATAATTAAAAAGGAGACTATATGAATTCAAAAGATTTAGTAAAATTAGCCTATCAGGCACTTGAAGATAAAAAAGGACATGATATACGCATTATAGATATTGCTTCTGTTTCTTCTATGGGAGATTATTTTATTATCGCTGATGGTTCTAACAGAAATCAGGTTCAAGCTCTGTGCGATAATGTTGAAGAAGTTCTTCATAAAGCAGGTGCAAAACTTAAAAATCGTGAAGGTTATGCAAATGGAGGGTGGATATTACTTGATTATTATGGTATAATAATCCATATATTTGTAGAAGAAGAGCGTTCCTTCTATGACTTAGAACACGTATGGAGAGATGGTACTCCTATATCCATAAATGATTTATAATCTAAAATTATAACTTATATTGGAGTTTTACTAAAATATATGGAAAAGAACAAGTTAGCAACAGATAATTACAAACAGATTAATCAAATATCTGCCAGATGCATGAGGATTATGTGTTTAGTCCTCTTATTTGCATTTGGCTATTGTTATTTATTAACAGAACTTGATTTCTATCTTATGATAATATTCTTTGGCTGTTCAATATTTATTGCCTTAATCCCATCCCTAGTAGTAAATGTTTTTAAGGCAGACTCATCACCAGGTATAAAATATGTAGTTATAATATGTGTATGTATCATAGTTACATCTATGCTTACTCTGCTTGGCAGCTATGCATTTCCATTTATACTTTTCCCTATACTTTTAGCATCACTTTACTATAATCAGACATTGGTTCTTTTTGCATCCTTGTTAATGACAGTAGGTATTGTGTTATCAAATATATTATCTGTACAATTTAAGGAACATTTCATTGGTGTTATGTACGACAGCTTAGATGAAGCTTTGCTTGGGATTGCAACACCTCATATCGTAGTAGTATTTGCTATGTCTGTTGTTGCATATAGTATAGTTCAACGTAATTCTAATATGATTAATTCTGCAATTAAGACAGCTGTTACCATGCAGGAAAACCAGAAGGGTTTAATATATTCCTTTGCGGAAATCAGTGAGAGTAAGTCAAAGTTTACAGGTGAACATATCAAGAGAGTTGCAGAATATATGCGTGTATTAGGACGAGCATCCGGCTTCGACGAAGAATATGTAGATATGCTATGTACTGCATCTATGATGCACGACATCGGAAAACTTATGATAAGTGAGGAAATCCTTGATAAACCGGATAAACTGACTGACGAAGAATATGCTATAATGAAAAACCACGTTTTATATGGTGAAGCATTGCTAAAGAATTGTCCTGGTGAGCTTTTACATATCGCCTGTACTTTGGCAAAGGAACACCATGAAAGATGGGATGGTTCAGGATATCTTGGTATGAAGGGAGAGGAGATAGCATACATAAGCAGACTTATGGCAGTATGTGATGTTTTTGATGCGCTTACCTCTGACAGATACTACAAGAAGGGTTGGTCCTTAGAGGATACCTTTGATGAGATTATTAGGCTGAGTGGAAAACATTTCGATCCTAAGGTTGTTCAGCTTTTCATCAGAAACTTTGATAAGTTTAAAGAGATACACAGAAAGATACCTGATAAACAGAAATACTAACTATTCAGGTCATCTATGGAGGTTAATATGTATAAGGTTATAAATGAATACACAGCAAAAGTTAACCTTCAGGCTAACACAGAAATATATAACAGGATAACAAAGCTACTTCAAGATATTGCGTCAATTAAGAGTTTTTCTGTGTCAGATAGCTTTAATAGATATGTACTGGATATAAAGCTAAAAAAATACTCAGTTGAACAGGCTTCAAAGGTATTTAATAAAATAAATACTGAGTTGTCATATGCATATTCATCATTATTTGTAAGATTTAATGAAGGAAAATGCGTTCGATACAGATATATAACCAGTTGTGAGAATAAGTCTGCAATATATTGCGATATAATATTCAGTTAACAAAAAAGCGCAAAGGTTGATTACCTTTGCGCTTTCTATATGTATAAATATTAAAATGTTCTAAATAAACCTATAACCTTACCTAAAATAGACATATCACCATTTACAATAATAGGATCCATGGAATCATTCTCAGGCTGAAGTCTAATATAGCCATCCTCTTTGTAAAAGGTCTTAACAGTAGCTTCATCCTCAATAAGTGCAACAACTATATCTGAATTTCTAGCTGTATTAACCTTTTCTACCAAAACTAGATCTCCGTGGTATATACCAACGTTAATCATACTATCACCCTTAACCTTAAGCATAAATGACTCTTTATTATTAAGATACTCTGGTGGAACAGGGAAGTAGCCCTCAATATTCTCATTAGCAAGTATAGGAGCACCACAGCTTACTGCACCCACGATAGGAACATTAACTAATTCACGTCTTGCTAAGTTAAAGGTATCATCAAGAATCTCTATAGCTCTTGGCTTAGTAGGGTCTTTACGGATAAATCCCTTTTCTTCAAGTGTCTCTAAATGAGCATGAACAGAAGATGTTGACTTAAGCTTAACAGCCTCGCAAATCTCCCTTACTGCAGGTGGATAACCCTTTTTAAGTATACACTCCTTTAGATATTCTAATATTTCCTTCTGCTTGGCAGATAAACTATTATAATCCATAAAAATCCTCCTTATATCTAATATATAGGTATGTAAATAATTAGTATATTCATTCTAGTCAATATATAGTTTAACACACATTTGTTCGAATTGCAAACGAATGTTCTTGTATTTTTAAATTTGTTGATAATAATAGAAAAATATAATATAATTATACTAGATTTTTGTGCCATATTATATATATGTTTATGACTTGACATTATGGGATCTTTTGCTTATAATGGCATAAGATTTTACTATGGTAGCGAAGTAGCACTTTAATTTGCTAAAGTATGACGAGAGGTGATTATTATGTACGACAAGCTATTACATACTCCAGAAGGAGTTAGAGATGTTTACAATTCAGAATGTAAGGAGAAACTCAAGGTTGTTGAACAGATTAACCATATTCTGAAAAGATATGGATATTCTAATATAGAGACACCTACCTTTGAGTATTTTGATATATTCAATTATGACAGAGGATCTGCACGCTCAAATGAGATGTACAAATTTTTTGATAGAAATAATAACACTCTTGTTTTAAGACCTGATATTACACCAAGCGTAGCAAGATGTGTTGCAAAATACTATTCAGATGTAGATTTGCCACTTAGATTAAGCTATAATGGCAAAACATTTATAAATGCTGCTCAGCACCAGGGTAAGCTTAATGAGCTTACTCAAATTGGTGGAGAGTTTATTAATGACGATAGCTCTGCTGCAGATGCTGAAATTATATCATGTGTAGTAAGCTGCCTTAAGGAAGTTGGTCTTGAGGAGTTTATGATAGAGATAGGAGAGGTTGAGTATTTCAAGGGCTTAATCAATGAAGCCGGCCTTGACCGTGATACAGAGGAAAAGATTAGAGAGCTGATTTGCTTAAAGAATTTCTTTGGATTAACAGAATATGTTTCTAAGCTTAATATTTCAGCTAATATGAAGAAAGCTTTGTCTGAATTCAACAGTCTTTTTGGTGGACTTGATATGCTTGACAAAGCACGTGCTTTAGTTACTAACCCACAGTCTATAGAGGCTATTGACCGTATGAAGAGAGTATATCAGGCTATTTCAACCTACGGCTATGAAAAGTATGTTAGCTTTGATTTAAGCCAGATAAACAACTATAACTATTATACCGGTATTGTTTTCAATGGATATACATACGGAACAGGAGAAGCCGTGGTAAAGGGTGGCCGTTACAACAACCTCCTTTCACAGTTTGGAAAGGATGCTCCATCCATAGGCTTTGCAATATATGTTGATGAGCTTATGAACGCAATACATAGAAATGACGTTGAGGTAGAGGTTGATTATTCTAACAAGATGCTTATATATGAGATTGCAGCACAAAAGGAAGCTATACAGCATGCTGTGCACCTTAGAAATAAAGGAATTAATGTAGAGCTTGTAAGAAAATCTAAGAGACATGACTTAGACGATTACGAAGCATATGCAAAGAAAATGCATATTAAAACACTTACCTACATTGATTCTGATGGAAATATTATGGATATAATTGGTTAACAGTCCAAATTGGAGGTTTATATGAGATATTTAACATTTGCATTGGCCAAGGGACGTCTTGCCAAAAAAACATTAGAATATTTTGAGAAAATGGGCATTACCTGTGAAGAGGCAAAGGATCCTAACACACGTAAGCTTATATTTACAAACGAAAAATACAAAATTAAATTCTTTTTAGCTAAGGCTTCTGATGTACCAACCTATGTAGAGTATGGCGCAGCAGATATTGGTGTTGTCGGTAAAGATACAATACTTGAAGAAGGAAGAAACCTATATGAGGTTATGGATTTAGGCTTTGGCAAATGTCGTATGTGTGTATGTGGACCTGAGTCTGCCAAGGAGCTTTTATCTAAAAACGAAATTATAAGAGTTGCCAGCAAGTATCCAAATATTGCTAAGGATTACTTCATTACAAAAAAGAATCAGACAGTTGAGATTATTAAGCTTAACGGCTCTGTGGAGCTTGCGCCACTTGTGGACTTAGCAGAGGTTATAGTTGATATTGTTGAGACAGGATCTACACTTAAGGAAAATGGTTTAGAAGTACTAGAGGAGATTTGCCCTCTTTCAGCAAGAGTTGTTGTGAATCAGGTAAGTCTTCGTATGGAACACGAGAGAATACTCAATATTTTAGATCAGCTAAATGACTTAATTCAGAAGGAATCATAAAACATTATAATTGTGTTATTTTAAAAAATAGTATTACTGATACATAATCGGAGGCAAAAACAATCATGAGAATTATAGAGTTAAATGAGGAAAGCAAAAAAGATATACTAAGCAATCTCCTCAAGAGAAGTCCGGATAATTATGGCAGCTACGAGGCTACTGTTAAGGAAATCGTAGAAGATGTTCATGTTAATAAGGACGCAGCACTTTTTAAATACACAGAAAAGTTTGATAAGGCTATTATTAACGCAGACAATATAAAGGTTACAAAAGAAGAGATTGAAGAAGCATATAAGAGTGTTGATGAAAATTTTCTTGAGATAATCAGAAAAGCTATAGCTAACATAAAGGAATACCACGAGAAGCAAAAGCAGTACAGCTGGTTTGATTCAAAGGATAATGGAAGTATGCTTGGTCAAAAGATTACACCTATCGAAAATGTCGGTGTTTATGTACCAGGTGGTAAAGCTGTATATCCATCATCCGTTCTCATGAATGTAGTCCCAGCTAAGGTTGCAGGAGTTTCTAATATTATAATGACTACTCCATGTGATGCTTCAGGAAAGGTATATCCTATGACTCTTGTTGCAGCTAATGAGGCAGGAGTAGATGCAATTTATAAGGCTGGTGGTGCACAGGCTATCGCTGCACTTGCTTATGGAACAGAATCAATCCCTAAGGTTGATAAAATTGTTGGCCCTGGTAATATTTTTGTTGCCTTGGCTAAGAGAACTGTATTTGGACATGTAAGTATTGACTCTGTTGCAGGTCCAAGTGAGATACTTGTACTTGCTGACGAAACTGCAAATCCAAGATATGTAGCTGCTGATTTACTTTCACAGGCAGAGCACGACGAGATGGCATCAGCTATCCTTATTACTACATCTAAAGAGCTTGCGAATAAGGTTTCTGACCAGGTTGAAGTATTTATTGAAGAGCTTTCCAGAACAGAGATTATGAGAAAGTCTGTAGATAATTACGGATATATTTTAGTAGCTAAGGATATGGATGAGGCTATTGACACTGCAAATGAAATTGCCAGTGAGCACTTAGAAATAATGACTAAGAATCCGTTTGACACTATGACTAAGATTAAGAATGCCGGAGCAATATTCTTGGGAGATTACTCATCAGAGCCATTAGGAGATTACTTTGCAGGTCCAAACCACGTATTACCAACAAATGGAACAGCTAAATTCTTCTCACCACTTAGTGTTGACGACTTTATTAAGAAGTCCAGCATTATTTATTATTCAAGAGAAGCTCTTGAACCGGTATATAAGGATATTGTTGATTTTGCAAAATCAGAGCAGCTTACAGCTCATGCAAACTCTATAAGTGTTAGATTTGAAAACTAATTAGTTTGTCAAAAAACGTGTCAGTTTTTCTGATGCGTTTTTTGGTATTTATAACATAACAGGAGTACAACTATGTTTGACAATTTATTTGATTGGAAAAAACCAAGTGATAAAACATTAAATCACATAAAAGAATATGGAAAACAGGAATTAGCAAAGGCAAAAAGTTCTATTTTCTTAAAATTTTATATTATGTTAGTCACATTAGAATTTTATCCCTTTTTTATTACAGCAGGTATATTGGTAAATTATTATATCAATGAAACTGCTACAAAAAAGCATGTGTTTATGGGAATTTCATCTATATTTGTTATCTTAATTTTTGTAATCTCATATTATATCTTTACAGTTCGTAAAAAGAAAAAAGTATTAATAGACATTAATAACAATAAAATAAAAACATTTTCTACTGTTGTACAAGAAAAAAGCAAAAAAAGAACTATATTAGTACAACTGCCAGGAGAAGATGACAAAAGCTATGCTATACCCAAAAATCTATATAATGAGATTGAATCGGGTTCACCACTTATAGCCATCAAATATGATAATAAAAATGGATTTAATGATAAATATGATTTTATTAAAGATCCTAACATTATAGCTCAAGACGAAGAATAAATTATTGATAACAGGAGGACAATACTTTGGATTTTGATTGGAAAGACCCTGACCAAAAGGAACTTGATTACATATTAGAATTTGCTAATAAGGAGTATGAAAATAAGACTTCATCAGCATATCTAATAGGTGCATTAATACTTGTTTTTATTGAGATATTCCCTATATGTATGTTAATAGGTGCAGTTGCAAGTCATGGTTCGGTAGGGGATATTGTAAGAAATATTACTGGAATTGTTATACTGGGTGGATTATATGGAATTGTTTGTCATTCTATTAAAAAGAACAGACAAACTCTTATTGATGACATAAAGAATAAAAATATAAAAATAATGGATGTTGTGGTTAGAGACAAGAAAACTGTTCAAAACGGTGACATGGAAACAAAGTATACAACAGTTCAAATGTCTGATAATGAATTAAAGGAGTTTAAAATTTCTGACGAGTTATATAATAAAATAGGACTTGGTTCACTTCTTATAGCAGTAAAATATGAGAATAATACTGGCTTCATTGATGAATATGACTTGCTATTAAACCCTAATACAATTGCAGAAAACGATTGAAACCAATCATTTTAGATGATATAATAAGTTGTTAAAATATGTGTATATTTTACATATAAACCTAATAATAAAATTAAGGATGTGATTATTTGGCTGCTAGAATTGCAAATGTTACTAGAGTAACAAAAGAAACAAACATTGAATTAGAATTAAATCTTGATGGCTCTGGAATGGCAGAGGTTGATACAGGCATAGGATTTTTTGATCATATGCTTATTAGCTTTGCTAAGCATGGCTTATTTGATTTAAAGCTTACAGTTAAGGGTGACCTTTTCGTAGACTGTCACCATACTATAGAGGACACTGGTATTGTTCTTGGACAGGCTATCGCAAAGGCTGTAGGAGATAAGGTAGGAATCAAAAGATATGGTTCATTTATGCTTCCTATGGATGAAACCTTAGTACTTTCAGCCATTGATTTATCTGGAAGACCATACCTGGTATACGATCTTGATTTGACAGTTCCTCAGGTTGGATATATGGATACTGAGATGGTTAAGGAATTCTTCTATGCAGTAAGCTATGCAGCAGGTATGAATTTACATATCAAGCAGATTCACGGTTCAAATAATCACCATATTATAGAAGCTGCATTTAAGGCCTTTGCTAAGGCTTTAGATATGGCAACAATGAAGGACATAAGATTGGAGGGACAGCTTCTTAGCACAAAGGGAAGCTTATAATATTATGAGTAAGATAAAGCTTATTGGTAATATCAGCGTTCCATACACAGAGCCTAAAGAAAAAGTTGAAATTGCTAATTATTTTAAAAAGCTTGGAATAGATGAATTAATCTATACCGGCGAAGGTTCCTATGATGGATTTGTAGATGAGATAAAATACATCGCACAAAACACAGATTTACCTATAAATGTAAACATTACAGCCAAAAAATTTGACGATGTAAAATATACATTATATACCGGAGCAAGCAGAGTGTGCTGCAATGATGGAACAGGAACTAATACTTCAGCAGAGGTAGAACTGATCAACCAGTGCTCACTCCGTTTTGGAAGTGATAAAATATATATCAATTCTTCTTTTGCAGAAGGCAAGCTCCCAATATTAGATTTAAAGGAATTTAAATTAGTTGGAGCCGGCGGCTTCGTTATATATGGATATAACGAAAACTACATTGAAGAATTAAAAAGCTTTATAGAAGCAGTTGAAATTCCTGTATATGTATCTACGGAGTCTTTAACTAATTCCAAAGAAATTCCTGGAATGCTTGAAGCAACCAAAGAATTAATTAAGGCAGGAGTGGATACACTTATTATTAACTACACAGGCTATACAAGTCAGGAGTCTGATCCAACTGCTGAATATGTAAATGGTATTAAGGCATTAGTTGCAAAGGATTTAAACAAGGACGTAAATGCTATTCCTTTTGAAGATTTTAAGCTTAATTCTGATGGTCTTATACCGGTAATCGCTCAGGATTATAAAACAGGGGATGTTCTTATGATGGCTTATATGAACAAGGAAGCCTATGAGAAAACCTTAGAAACAGGTACAATGACTTATTTTAGTCGTAGCAGACAATCCCTTTGGGTAAAGGGTGAAACAAGTGGCCACTTCCAATATGTACAGGAGCTTATTATTGACTGTGATAAGGACACTATACTTGCTAAAGTTAAACAGATAGGTGTAGCATGTCACACTGGTAGTCCAAATTGCTTCTTTACACCACTTTATAAGAAAGAATATGACAGTGTAAATCCTTTGAAGATTCTTGAAGAGGATTACAATATAATTCTCGATAGAAAAAATAACCCAAGAGAGGGTTCTTATACCAATTATCTATTTGATTCAGGTATTGACAAAATACTTAAGAAGGTCGGAGAAGAAGCTACTGAAATAATTATTGCAGCTAAGAATCCTAATCCAGAAGAGATAAAATATGAAATGGCGGATTTCTTATATCACGCTATGGTGCTTATGGTAGATAAGGGTGTAACCTGGGATGATGTAGTA
>JAFTPO010000091.1 GCA_017463225.1 Lachnospiraceae bacterium
CTTTAGGGAGTCTCTTACCGCCTTTAACAGATGCGATATTTCGGACTCTACACCATGCCCACCCTTCCGGCACCTCAAACGGTATCTCATCCTCAATACATTTTACGGTTCCATCTTGAAACTTCTCATAATGTAAATTATCCTCACCCACAAAGATAATTGTATCATTCTTAATATCCTTAGCTTTCAACTTTCCTTCTTTCACCATCTGCTTTTTCTGCTCACGGATACGCTCCAACAATACAGATGCTGGTTCATCATTCGGATCCTGTGGAACTAATTTACCACGAATAGCAAGGTCAAGAATTTTTTGTCTTAATGCTTTTGTATCCATTATTCTTCCACCTCTCCTATAAGTGCTTCCAGCTCAATTACAGCCTTAGATATGTTAGCCGATTTTTCTTTTATCTGCTCTAACAACTCTGTCAGAGTATAATCATCTGCTCCAGTATCACTCTTCATCCAAGTAATATCGAGGCTTGTCTTATCTCTTGCTAGAATTTCTTCATATGTGAACTTTCTCCATCTGCCATTCAGATTTTCTTCGTTATATGTTTCTTTACGGGCTGATAAATCACCATCAGCATAACAAGCTACGAAATCATCAAAATCCGCTTTTTTCAGTGGATTGGTCTTGCCAAAAGAAGGCATATCATTTCTAAGGTCATATATCCATACTTCCTTTGTATTATCCTTATCTGTCTTTCCTCTTGTGAAAAAAAGTACATTTGTTTTTACACCTTGAGCATAGAAAATACCTGTAGGAAGTCTAAGGATTGTGTGTAAATTACATTTTTCCATCAAGTCCTTACGAATACGCTCTCCATCACCATCTGCGAATAAAACATTATCAGGAAGAACTACTGCAGCTCTCGCCTTACCATCAGTATTTAAACTTCTGTAAATATGTTGTAAAAAGTTCAATTGCTTATTACTTGTAGGGAAAGTAAAGTCATCTCTTGTTGCACGCTCTCCACCTTTCTTTGTTCCAAATGGTGGATTTGTAAGTACCACATCGTAGCCCTTCATATCCTTACCAGCATTAGACAAAGTATCTGCAAGCTTAATCTCACCTTCAATGTCATGCAACATTGCATTCATCAATGCAAGTCTATGAGTATCATGAACCAACTCACTTCCAGTAAATGCCTCTTCTCTTTCAAATTTTGCTGTATCAGCATCCAGTTCAAATAAATCATCCGTATTCTCACGCACATACTGACTGGCTGAAATCATGAATCCAAATGTACCGCAAGCAGGATCATTACAACGCTCACCAGGCTGTGGTTTCACTAATCTGGTCATAACATCAATTAAAACTCTCGGTGTAAAATACTGACCTGCACCGGATTTCTTTTCATTCGCATTTTTCTCTAATAATCCTTCATACAGATTTCCTAATCCCTCTTCACGGGCAGAAAACCAATCAAGCCCATCAATTGTTGTAATAATCTTCTCAAGATTCTTAGGCTCATCAATATTAGTTGCTGATCCCTGATAAATCTCTCGCACACGGCCGGTACAGTTCTCACCCAGATGATTTAATAACTCTTTATAAAACTTTTTCAGTTCCACGCCACTCTTAGATTTTAAAACATCCCAGCGGTATCCTTCCGGAATCTGTGATTCTGCTCCGGTTTCTTTTGCCATCTTTAAGAACAATATATATGTAAGCTCTGTTACATATTGATGATATGTAATTCCATCATCTCTTAAAACATTACAGAGATTCCAAAGCTTTGATACAATTTCCTGTGTTGTCATGCGGTTCTTCCTCCATCATCGTACAGATACTCATTGAGTTCTATAACAACGCTTTCTAATTTATTTCCAAATACTTTATTTATCTTTGCGAACCCACCCTGCGACTTAAAACGGCTGTCTTCGTCAAAAACTTGTACATTAAGTACAGATTCATTCAAAAGATAATCTTCCATACGCTTAATCCAGTTTTGCTCCTGCATAGTAAAGGTATGTGCCTTGCGCAATCTGTCAACAGCTTTTCTAATTCTTGCCTCGTGGCTAATAAGCACTGAACCAATTGCATATCGACGGATTAAGCTGATAATGTCCGCTGCCATCTCCTCATTTGTAAGCTGAGAAATTGCTGTATTCAATTGCTGCACTGTATATCCTTCTCTATCCAAAGTAAGCAACAGGGATTTCAAGCTGTCTCGTGTAAGTTCACGCGGTCTTGTACATATGATTTTCAAAGCTGCAATTTCATTAATGTTCGTCTGAACATAATTTGAGAATGCATCCAAATAATCTTCCGGTCGAGCATCCTGATTACCATAACCTCTTGTATGACTAATTAATTCATCTTCCTTATCTGAAATCACAACAGGTCTACCACCGTTTGTTTTGCTCTCTTGAAGCATTTTGAACAAATCATAGTATGCAAGCAATCGTTTCTTTGCATCTTCCGGTTTCCTATTTTGCAAATCTACAACAAACTGTGTCGGATCCATACCGCCGGACATATCAATAAAGTGTTCCATTGTTTTTGAATCAATATTCTTCTTTTTACGCTGTAATTTTGCAATTACCTGATTAATCTGATTCTGTACATGAGCTTCATCTTCCATCTCCTGCAAACCATCTAACAACTGTGTAAATGTCGTAGCAGGATTAGCTACTACTGGTTTCATAGTGCTTACATCTTGAAGTGCATCATATACGCCAACAGGATCATATATTTCAAAATGTGTTTTATGAATTTCCTTGCACAGACGTGTTGCTCTTCCCAACATCTGCTCAAAAAGAATTCGAGATTTTACACGTCTCATAAATACAAGTGTAGATATGGACGGAACATCAATACCTGTAGTTAACAAATCTACAGTAACTACTATCGATGGATAATCCTCATTCTTAAATCTCTTAATGGCTTCTTGTATTTTCTTTTTATTTCCATTTGCCACGCTACCGGTAATTTTCATAATTGCATCATTATCTACACCATACTGAGTATAGATATCTTTAAGAATTGATACAATCATATCTGCGTGGTCATCATTTACGGCATAAATCAAAGTCTTCCCCTGTTCCCTTGGAGATTCCGGGTCAATATCCCTCGCAATCTCTTCTAAAACAGCCCTGTTAAAAGGTTCTGTAATAACTTGCCTATTAAATGTTTCCACATCAAAATCAAGTTCATCCTCCAATAATTCACTATTTGTAATTTCGCCTGTAATCGGGTCATATATGGTTACAGTTTCGCCTTGCTTATAATGAATACCCTCGGAACTCAATTTAGTTTTCAATTCATGTGGCGCATCATGATCAACCAAATATCCTTCAATAACCGCTTCTCTGTAAGTATATTTAAATACCGGTTGTCCAAATATTTCTGTAGTCTGCAATGCAGGCGTTGCCGTAAGCGCGATTTTTACAGCGTTAAAGTACTCTATAACAGACCTGTATTTACTCTGATATTCTCGCTGGTCTCTGTAGAGAACTTCATCCTCACACATTTCCTTATCAAGGATATATCCTCTGTGTGCTTCATCAATAATAAGCAAATCATAATCAGATACCGCAGGCATGGTTTCACCATTATTATACATAATACGCTTAACCATTCCCTGTACTGTTGATATATGAATTCTGGTCTCTTTATCGATAGCCTTATCCTCTAAGCCCTTAATATTATATATATCATCAATGGTTAAAAGGTCTTCCATTTTTACTTCTTCAAATACATCCTGTGCTTGTTCTCCTAAAGCTGTACGGTCAACAAGGAACAAAATGCGACGAAAACGCTCTGTTTTCAAGAAACGATAAATCATACCTAATACCGTTCTTGTTTTACCCGTACCTGTTGCCATCGCTAGCAGTGCTGTCTGTTTTCCGCTAATTACCGCTTCCTCTGCCGCCTTGATTGCATTTAACTGATACGGTCTTAAATTTAACCCGTCTTTGTCTGTAAGTAAATCATACGGCATTTCTTTCAGTTCTTTATTTCTACTGTCAACGTCAGCCGCAAGAAGCTCTTCCATTCCATCAGGGCTCATCCAACCATGTAATGCCATAGGTGAATTATCCGGCTTTCTCAAATCTAAAAACCAAATACCGGACTTTGTCTTATACTGTTCCAAATATGGTCTGCCATTTGTGGCAAATGTAAACGGAACCTTAAAATCTCCCCATTTCCCTATAACATATTTTTCATCCTCTTCTCGGATGCATCTCGGATAATCTTTTCCTTGATAATCAATAACAGAAGGTATATCCTTATGAATAGCTTTTGCTTCGATAATACCAACTAATTTTTCACCAATAAAAAGTGCATAATCCGCATAGCCACGATTACCAACTGTTGAATTGGTAGGATACTCTGCAATAGCAAGCTTTCTTCCCTTTGTAGGTCTTACACCCTTAGAATAACGGATATTTTCTGTGTCCGCTTCCCAACCTACCATTCGCAACTGTTCATCAATTAAAAAGCGTGTTTCAGCTTCTGTCTTAGGTCTCTGATTAGCAATCTTGTATGCCTGCTTTTTACGTTCTTCTTGCGCAACCTTTGGAGCATTTGCCGCATTTTCTTCAGCCTGCTTCGCAAGTTCTGCTTCCTTCTTTTCTTCTGCCACCTTATCAATAGGAACTATCATTACATTTTCTTCCGGCATAACAAAATCCTTATGGGTATAACTCAAATCCCCATAAGTCTGCATAAACCACTCACATATACCATGTGCCATAGGTAAGAAATTCTTACTATCCGTTACCGAAGAATAGTTCTGGTGTACCGCCTTATTTCTGATTTTTCTAAGTCCGTGTAGTATGGTTGCCAAATCTCTTGTTAATAGTCCTTCTCTGACCAAAGCATCAATTCTAGCCACAGCAGTATTATCCTGTGGCAATGTGATTCTGTCATATGTAAACATCAGATTTACAATAGTTTCACCAATCATCCCCAATTTCATCAGACATGAATTAGAATCCGAATAACAGTACTTCTCTGCTAATTTCCCAAAGTTTGCAAGTACTGGAAAATCCTTTTCTAAGAAATCAAAATTTGAAACCATAGCTACCTCCTATCCTTCGTTTAACTTCTAGATAATATTTATTATCGGAAATTGATGTTCGAAAAAAATTATTCTTCACCTGGCACAATACCCAAAATATCATCCAACTTACAATTTAAAGTCAAACAACTCTTCTCCAAAATTCCTACACGAACATCTTCATTTTTACTGCATAATATTAGAATATTTATCATCGTTTGCTTTCTTTAACTTAATTTCTCTCTCCCATCGTCCAACGGCAACTGCATTATGCCTATCAATTAACTTATCAAGCTCTCCTAATTTAAAGCCAGATTTAGACACATACCTTTTTCCTTCCATATCTACTAATTTTATATAAATTTTTTTATTTTCATTAGTCGAATCTGCATCAAATGCATGTCCTTTATATCCAAAAACATCATATATGCTACCATATATAGGCTCATATGTTAATGCAGCCCCTTTTTCTATAACATTAGATTCGTTATTAACGTTATAAAAATTTTCACGCACTCCCAACGAAACTTTCTTTAACATTGACACATAAAACAACTCAACATAATTAATCACAATGGACTTCTCTCCACTGTTCCAAACTACAAGATCAAAAGTATATTTTATATCATCCCAAACCAATTTTGCTCTACACTTTTTATGTTTGGGTTGAAATATATTTCTTAATTCTGCTAATGCCAATAATATTATCTCCAAATTTTTTCTCCTTTGTATATATGTACATTAACTTTATCTTATTCATAACGAACAACCATAATATGATTATACTATAATCCTTAAAAATCTGTAAATTTGTTTTTCAAAAGGGACATTTTAATCAATACGTTTAAATCGCACGAGTTCTCCACATATCACAACATCGCATATCAGCAGTTTCCTCGTAAATAGATTTATTCCCATCTATTTTTATCAGTCCATCGAAAATTCGTATCATCATTTCGTTCAGGGTCATTCTTCCATTTTTCTTCTGTACGCCTGCTCATCTCTTCATCTATTTTCTTCATCTCTAAAGTTTTCTCACCATCACCACCAAAACCATCTTCTACCCATTTTTGTCTTCTTTCTTCGTAACCTCTAGATAACTCCTCATCAGTAGCATTGTCCATCCATTTATCAAATGAACTTTTAAATAAATTATCAAATAACCCCATAAACACTCCTCCTACTATTTATCAACGCAACCATTTACTATTTATTTCACTACCTACTATACCAAGAGAGTTCACAAAATCTTCCTAAAGAATCATTCTCACATGGTATCTTTTTATTTCTCAAGCATTCATCAAGATAATTATTTATACAGTTTTCACATATATTTTTTATGAATTGTATCGGAACACTTAATTGCCATACTTTATCATTTAACACAGCATTCTCAATCTTGTATGTCCGATCAAAATTTATGTAATATGGCTCTTCTTCTCTTGTATTTATTGATATATGCGAGTATGAAAACTCATGTGATATTCTACATCTCATTCTATACAACAAATCTACGTACCTATGTTTTATTAAATACTTTTCCACTTTTTCTTTCGCCATATTTTTTTCAAGTACTTCACGAATTTCATCAACTTTATCACGAATACTACGATCTAAAGGATTATATACTTGACCATCCATCAAATCCAGCAGATTGATTTTATCCTGTATTTCGTTTTCCAGATGATAAAATAGTGTTATAGGATCGACAAATTCAAGGTATAAATATTTATTCTGATACTTTAATACAAATTCAACAAAAGTTTTTTGTTGTTCTCGTTCTGGATAATTTGACAAATCCTGTGCTATTGATTCAATCAGTGAAAAGTAGCACAATAATTTCACACCTTTATTCGAAACACCATCCAATTGGATTAATATATCATTATTATATTTTCTATAATCTTCTATGGATTCTTTGATATACTCAAAATCATTTTCCTCTATAGCTCGTATTTCATATATTTTATCGTTACCCATTTATTCCTCCATATTTAACTCCATTTTGATTTCCTTATCAAATCAATTCCTATCGCAATAAGAATAGCTTTTATCTCATTATCCTTCCTGTTAAAACCAACAACATATTTGTTTTCTAATACTGTGTCTGAAACAACTTTTTCAATCAGAATAATCGGATTCTCCTTATTTTTACTAAACACTTTTAGTACCTTTTCTCTCTTATCAGCTTCTATTGTCATATCTCCAATTCTATAATTATATTCTTTTTCAAAAAGCTCTTTATATCTACTAAAATTTCCAATCTTCTTACCATTTATTTCTATGGTACAAGACTTAACTTCCTTTTCAAACTCTAACGGATTAGGTATATTAATAATTTTTTTCTTAATTACACCTACTTCTTTTCCATTTTTATCTTTCATATGAAAGTGATGTTTTCCAAATAAGACTGTTCCTTTAATTATGTACTTTGGCTCATCTTTTTCATCAAACACTATATATGAATCTCGTTCTAATACCTCATCAAACAACATATACAATGAAGTTGACGGCTGTTGCCTAATAATCACTTTGTTTTTATATTGTATTTGTTTTAATAATTCATCTTCAGTCTGGTATCCTGTTAATTTTTCATATTTAGCACTGACTTTATTTACCATTTCCTGAGCTTTTCCTGTCTCTATTGCAGCATCTACAGCCTTAGACATTGCTAGACTTGCCACTTTACCCAAAATCCCCATAACTTCAGCCTCCTTTTAAAACAATTAACTACCAAAATTATACAATATTCTATATCCATCTAAAAGTAATATTTTATACTAATATGCTTTAATATCATCCTGCTTCTGTTCACAACGTGCAGTCAACAAAAAAGGTTTCAATACTTCACTATTGAAACCTTTTTTATATCTCATATTGATAAAACAACTAATGTAATTGTGCCCTCTTATCACTTGAGGCTTGCGGAAAAAAATATTAAAGGAGGTAATGTATTATGAAAATATTTTATTCAACCACAAAGGTATTATCATTAACACTAAACTCTACGGCACCATCTTCATCAACTTTCACACGAGCTGGAACGCCTGTTTTAATTGCTTTATCAATCAAATCATGTGCCGCCCATATACCATAAAGTATACATATATACTTTCCATTTCTAGTTAATAACTGATCCATAGTCTTTGCTACATCATTAGTTGCATAGTTTAATATTTCTTTTTTCATATTGCATCACCTTTCAAATTATATTTTACATCAGTTATCTCCTCTCTATTTGATATGTCTAAATCTTACCATATCAACACTTATCATTAAAGAATAACAAATGAACTATACATAATATTTTAATCGTTTTTTTACTATAATATATCTCCTCTCGCCAACGGCGAGTAAAAGATGCGGTGCCCCTTGTGGGGCCTGAGCATCTTTTACTCCAAAGCCTCACCAAAGAAGTACGCCCTACAGTCCAAGCCAGCAACCTCCCCACACCACCATCATGCCTTTAGGCATGATATGATTGCTTACCCCACAGGTGGTGCATCTGTGGGGCTGGAAAACTATGCTGGTGGCGCGATGTGGTGGGGGCTCTGATAATATCGCGGAGGGTATTAGAGTTTCTTGACTTCGGTTTTGAAAAACCAGCCACGGGATGCCAGGACGGCAGACCGAGCGCCATCTGAGCCACGGATGGCGAATATGGCGCGGTGGCGGAAACTTGCCATAGTGTACCTCCGAAGTCTTAGAAACACTTATACCCGGAGCGCCAATTATCAGAGCCCCCACCACATCTCTCCGCCTCAGATAACATAAAAGGCCCCACAGATATACCACCTGTGGGACCGTAAGCAATCATTCTTATAAAGTTGTTGGGGAACTATAACGCCGCCTTAATCTGCTTATATATTCCCTCTGCATCAAGCTCGTACTTCTTAAGAAGCTCCTTTGCAGGACCTGACTCACCGAACACATCCTTAACACCGATACGTGTAACCTTAACCGGATGATTCTCAGCTACACACTCAGATACCGCACTGCCAAGACCACCGATGATAGAATGCTCCTCAACAGTGAAGATTCTGCCAGTAGACTTAGCTGCATTGATAACTATCTCAGCATCAAGAGGCTTGATAGTGTGAATATTGATAACCTGTGCGCTGATGCCATCAGCTTCAAGCATCTCAGCAGCCTTAAGAGACTCTGACACAGGAAGACCAGTTGCGATGATAGTAAGGTCAGTACCCTTTCTTAACTCTACACCCTTGCCGATCTCGAACTTGTAAGTAGCCTCATCATTGATAGTAGGCACTGCAAGTCTACCAAAACGAAGGTAGCAAGGTCCGTAGTACTCGTAAGCTGCCTTAACAGCTGCGCGAGCCTCTACATCATCAGCTGGGTTGATAACAACCATGCCTGGGATAGCTCTCATAAGAGCGATATCCTCGTTACACTGATGAGTTGCGCCATCCTCACCTACAGAAATACCTGCGTGAGTTGCGCCAATCTTAACATTAAGCTTTGGATAACCAATAGCATTTCTAACCTGCTCAAAAGCACGACCTGCTGCAAACATAGCAAAAGAACTTGCAAAAGGCACGAAGCCAGCTGTTGACATACCAGCAGCTATACCCATCATATTTGCCTCAGCGATACCACAGTCAATGTGTCTGTCTGGAAATGCATTTCTGAACTTAATAGTCTTGGTAGCCTCTGCAAGGTCTGCATCTAAAACCACAAGATTGTCATGCTCCTTACCAAGCTCCACTAACGCATTACCATAGCTGTCTCTAGTTGCGATCATATCTCCTAACATAATGCGTCACCTACCTTTCTTAAGTCCTCCATAGCGATAGCATACTCCTCATCATTTGGAGCCTTTCCATGCCAGCCAGCCTTGTTCTCCATAAATGAAACATCCTTGCCCTTAATGGTCTTAGCAATAATAGCTGTTGGCATACCCTTAGTAGCCTTCGCCTCAGCAAAAGCCTTATCTATCTCATCGAAATCATTACCATTAATATTAATAACATGGAAATTAAACGCCTTAAACTTCTCATCTATAGGGTAAGGTGAGCAAACATCTGCCACCGAACCATCTATCTGAAGGTTGTTGTTATCCACGATAACTACAAGATTATCAAGCTTTCTATGTCCTGCGAACATAGCTGCCTCCCAAATCTGACCCTCCTGAATCTCACCGTCACCACATAAGCAGTAAGTGCGGTAATCCTTGCCACTCATCTTAGCCGCAAGAGCCATACCAACTGCAGTTGAAAGACCCTGACCAAGAGAACCTGATGACATATCAACACCTGGGATGTGCTTCATATCAGGATGTCCCTGAAGATAAGAACCTGTATGTCTTAAAGTCTTAAGATCTTCCACTGGGAAATATCCTCTATTAGCAAGCACTGAGTAAAGACCCGGTGCAGTGTGACCCTTTGAGAGAACGAATCTGTCTCTGTTTTCATCCTTTGGATTAGCTGGGTCAATATTCATCTCCTCAAAATAGAGATAAGTGAAAATATCTGCTGCTGAAAGAGAACCGCCTGGGTGTCCTGCCTTTGCACTGTGTACACCAGTAACAATACCCTTACGAACCTCTACAGCCTTTTTCTGAAGCTCTAATTTGTTCATAGCGTTACCATAGTCCTTTCGTTTTTCTACCACTAAATCTACGCATTTGGAGCGTTTACTTAGTGAACATTTTTACATCTATCGCCTATTATACTACAACTTTCCGAAAATTCATACACCTTTTTTCAGAAAATTGTAAGCGCTTACATTCCCCTATTCCCCACAAGGTTATACATCCCTCTTCCAGTAGGATTACTTGCAAAATCAGTAGAGGGTTTGAATAACCTTCATGGCAGCAAGACCGCATAAGTATCATATGTCCCCGTAGTCGACCATTTGCGAACGTCGGTCCTTAGCGATTAGGCTAGGGAAGGGTGGCTGGCTGAAAAGCATTTTCAAGCCAGCCACCCTTCCTAGCATAGAGCTTAGTACCGCTACGTGAGCAACGAGCGAGAGCGCGTCGACGAAGCGGGATATATGATACTTGCGGGCTGCTGCCCAGAATATTATTTACGCCTCTTCTCCAAATACCGCCAAGTAATCCTGCTGGAACTTCTCGATACCCTGTGATGTAAGCGGATGCTTAGTCATCATCTCGATAACTGAGTAAGGCACAGTTGCAATATCAGCTCCTGCTATAGCACAGTCAGTAACATGAATTGGGTTACGAACTGATGCACAGATAATCTCTGTCTCAAGCTGGTAGTTCTCGAATATAGTTACGATATCCTGAATAAGGTCGATACCTGTAGTTGAGATATCATCAAGTCTTCCGAGGAATGGTGATACATAAGTAGCACCTGCTCTTGCTGCAAGAAGAGCCTGAGCTGCAGTGAATATAAGAGTAACATTAGTCTTAATACCCTCTGCTGCAAGAACCTTTACTGCCTTAAGTCCCTCAACTGTCATAGGAATCTTAACTACCATGTTAGGGTGGATAGCTGCAATCTCTCTACCCTCTTTAATCATACCCTCTGCATCTACAGTAGTAGCCTTAACCTCTCCACTGATTGGACCATCTACGATGGTTGTAATCTCCTTGATTACCTCGTTGAAATCTCTGCCTTCCTTTGCGATAAGTGATGGGTTTGTAGTAACACCACAGATAACGCCCATCTCATTTGCCTTTCTAATGTCATCCACATTAGCTGTATCTATAAAAAACTTCATTACGCCTACTTCCTTTCTATTTGATTTTGTTTCTTTCTTTTACACACTCCCAGTCAGGAGTCGGAGCTTACGCCCTCTGCATCCATTCAGAGGGCTACCCCTAAATACCCATTTACAATATATCCTAGAAGTTCCACATACACTTCTTATTCTGTGCACTCCTAGTTTTCTCGGGCAATACAGCTTACTTTTCTTCTATATGCCCGGTTTTCCTGACACTATGACTCATCAGGTCTACTTTCCCGGGCAATACAGCTTGCTTTTTCTCTATATGCCCGGTTTTCCTTCCACTATGACTTATCATGTCTACTTTCCCGGGCAGTACAGCTTGCTTTTCTTCTATATGCCCGGTTTTCCTTCCACTATGACTTATCATATCTACTTTCCCGGGCAGTACAGCTTGCTTTTTTCCCATATGCCCAATTCCCGATAGCATACCCTTCTGAGCCACATAACCCATAAGCTTCATACATGAATCAGCATACATAGCATATACTCATTAAATTATTTGTACCCAAGTCATCTATACTCAAGTTCAAACGCCCATGGTATCAATACTAACCAAGTGCCTCCATAACTTCCTTTCTGTAAGGAATTGATGGAACTGCACCCTCTCTTGTTACTGCGATGGATGAAGCCTTTGCGCTCATCTTTAAGATGTCAGGTATCTCCATACCATCGATAATTCCTGCTAAGAAATATCCTGTAAATGTATCTCCAGCAGCTGTTGTGTCTACTGCCTCAACCTTGAATATTGGCTGGTGGTATCTTACGTCCTTGTCTGCGTAGATTGCTCCGTCGCCACCTAAGGTAAGTACTATCTTAGCATTTGGATAAAGCTCTACAACCTTTGCGATTATGTCGTCCGGCTCAGTAAGACCAGTTATCTGTCCACCCTCTACCTCGTTCATAAGGAAGTAGCTAATCTTGCTCATATCCACTGCATCAAGTCTCTCGTTAAATGGTGATGGATTAAGTGCAATCTGCATTCCCTTCTCGTAAGCCTTGTCCACGATGTAAGGGATAAGATTCACCTCATTCTGAAGAAGAAGGATATCTCCCTCATCAAAGTCTGCGATTACGCTGTCCACATACTCCTCTGTAAGCTTCTCATTAGTTCCGCCGTAGAGAAGTATACAGTTCTGTGCATTCTTGTCTATCTGGATGATAGCGTGTCCGGTCTTTCCATCTACCTTGTGGATGTACTTGGAGTTAACTCCATACTCATCACAAGCCTGGAGAAATGCCTGACCATCTCTTCCTATCATACCGCCGTGGTAAACATCTGCTCCAGCCTTAGCAAGTGCTATAGACTGGTTCATTCCCTTACCACCAAGGAATATATTCATGCCATCGGTGGCCTGGGTCTCCCCAGGCTGTACGATGTGGTCTACATTATATACGTGGTCCAAATTCATAGAACCTATATTTAAAACCTTCATATATCATGCCTCCTACTGTGCATTCTCAATAGTAATAAGTGTTACCTCTACTGGTACTGACTCAGGAATTGACTCTCCGTTAATAAGCTTAACTGCATACTCGATAGATGTAGAACCGATAAGGTCTGGCTGCTGTGCAATAGTTGCATCCATTCTGCCTGCCTTAATAGCTGCGATAGCATCATCTGTTGCGTCGAAGCCTACCACTACAACATCCTTGTTAGCTCCTGAGATTGCCTCTACTGCTCCAAGCGCCATCTCATCATTTGCTGCAAATACACCCTTAACATTTGGGTTAGCCTGAAGGATATTCTCCATAACTGTCATACCCTCTGTTCTGTCAAAGTTTGCTACCTGGCTTGCTACTACCTTAAGCTTAGCATCTGCTATGTTGTGGAAGCCCTGTCCTCTGTCGATGGCTGCTGATGCTCCTGCGATACCCTGAAGCTCTGCTACCTCAGCGCCCTCACCTAATGTATCTACTATAAACTGTGTTGCAAGCTCTGCACCTGCCACGTTGTCAGAAGCTATCTGACAGTCAATCTCTACACCATTTACAGCTCTGTCTACTGCGATTACTCTAACGCCCTTAGCCTTAGCTGACTCTATAGCACCTGCTACTGCATCTGAGTCTACAGGATTTACTATAAGTACGCTGATATCCTTTGAGCAAAGATCCTCGATATCACTAACCTGCTTTGTTACGTCATCACCTGCATCTACTACTGTAAGTGATACTCCAAGCTCATCAGCCTTTGCCTTTGCACCGTCTACAAGTGTTACGAAGAATGGATTGTTCTGTGTTGATACTGATAAACCAATACCGCCATTTCCAACTATCTCTACAGGTGCCTTAGTGTTAAATGTATCTACGTTATCAATAGTTACAAGTGTTACCTCTACAGGAATCTTAGACTCTATAGTCTCACCGTTGATTAACTTAACTGCATTTGCTACAGATGTTGAACCGATAAGTTCAGGCTGCTGTGCGATAGTACCTGCCATTCTACCCTGTCTGATAGCTGCAAGTGCGTCATCTGTTGCGTCAAAGCCTACTACAAGGATATCCTTGTTAGCTCCTGAGATTGCCTCTACTGCTCCAAGTGCCATCTCGTCATTTGCTGCGAATACTGCCTGGATATCAGGGTTAGCCTGGAGCATATTCTCCATAACTGTCATACCCTCTGTTCTGTCAAAGTTTGCTACCTGACTTGCTACTACTGTAAGCTTAGCGTCTGCTATGTTGTGGAAGCCCTGTCCTCTGTCAATGGCTGCTGATGCTCCTGCGATACCCTGAAGCTCTGCTACCTTTACTCCCTCGCCAAGTGTATCTACGATAAACTGTGTTGCAAGCTCTGCACCTGCTACGTTGTCTGATGCGATTTCACAGTCAACCTCTACACCGTTTACTGCTCTGTCTACTGATATTACCTTAATTCCCTGATTCTTAGCTGCCTGAACTGCTCCTGATACAGCGTCTGAATCAACAGGATTTACTATAAGTACTGAAACTCCCTTTGATACAAGGTCCTCGATGTCACTAACCTGCTTAGTTGCATCATCGCCTGCATCTACTACTGTAAGCTCAACGCCTAGCTTGTCCGCCTCAGCCTTTGCACCATCTACAAGTGATACGAAGAATGGGTTGTTCTGTGTTGATACTGATAAACCGATAGTTCCATTTGTTACCTTTTTCTTTGCATTGCTCTCACCGTCGATTGTAATTCTGCAGGCCGCAAGGCTAAGCATCATTACCAAGCATAACATGAGTGCTACTATTTTCTTTATATTTTTCATGCTTTATACCTCCTAATAATTTGGATTATCTCTTACGGTCTGATAATACTGCTACAAGGATAACGATAGCCTTGATAACCTCCTGGTAGTATGATGAGATACCTAAGATGTTCAAACCATTGTTAAGTACTGCGATGATAAGTACACCTGCGAAGGTTCCCATGATTCTACCACGTCCACCGCTCATACTTGTTCCACCAAGTGCAACTGCTGCGATAGCATCAAGCTCAAATCCTGAACCCATGGTTGGCTGAGCTGAGTCAAGTCTTGAAATCATCATGATACCTGCAAGAGCAGACATAAAGCCTGAGATTGCGTATACTGAAATCTTTGTCTTAGTTACATTTACACCTACAAGCTTTGCACACTTTGCATTTGAACCTGTAGCGTAGATTCTTCTACCAAATGTAGTCTTAGTGAGAACGAAGTAGAAGATTACAAGTGCAAGCACGAAGATTATTACAGGGATTGGAATTGCAAACCAAGGATTCTCTGCTGGTCCGAACTCTAAGTTACCCTTACCAAGTGTCTTGAAGAAGAATGCACCTGACTCAGACTCACAGCTGTCTGCAAGTCTTGAAATAGGCATTGCGTTGGTAATAATCTTTGCAAGACCTCTATAAGCTGTCATAGTTATAAGTGTTGCGATGAATGGCTGAAGTCTTCCAACTGTAACAAGTACACCACTTACTACACCAAGGGCTACGCCGAGGATAAGTGATACGATTACTGCAAATACAGGGTTAACTCCATTTACAAGCATCTCTGCGCAGATGATTGCACTGAGTGCATAGGTTGAACCAACTGAAAGGTCGATACCATCTGAAAGGATTACGCAGGTCATACCAAATGCGATAAGTCCGTTAAATGATGCCTGTCTTAAAAGGTTTAAGAAGTTATCTCCGGTTCTAAACTCCGGACTGATAATACTGATTACGATTACCAATAATACTAATGCTATATATGCACCATTCTCGCCTATGAGGGTGCCAATACTCTTTTTATTTTTCTCCATTATAATGTACCTCCTGTCGCTAATGTCATTATCTTCGCCTGGTCAGCTTCCTTACCATCCAGGATTCCTCTTACTTCACCCTCACGAACTACCATTATGCGGTCACTCATTCCGAGAACCTCCGGAAGCTCTGATGAAACCATGATTACTGCAACTCCCTGTGCTGCCAAATCATTGATAACATTGTAGATTTCCTTCTTAGCTCCGATATCTACACCACGTGTAGGCTCGTCAAGGATTAATATCTTTGGCTCTGTAGCTACCCATTTTGCCAGAACCACCTTCTGCTGGTTACCACCTGACAGGTTGTTACACTCATGCCATGGTCCGAAGCACTTTACTCTGAAGTCTTCGATTCCCTTCTTAACCAGCTCCTGCTGCTTAGCCTTGTTTAGTACATTGTGGTTAGAAACCTTATTAAGGTTTGCTATCTCCATGTTCTCAGCTATACTCTTCTCTAAGAGTAAGCCCTCTGTCTTTCTATCCTCTGTTATGAATCCGATACCTGCTGCTATAGCCTGTCTAGGATTCTTTATGGTTACCTCTTCTCCTTGGATGAAAATCTTACCGCTATCCTTCTTAAGGTTACCGAAGATTGCCTGCATAATCTCAGTTCTTCCAGCACCCATAAGTCCTGCTACACCAAGTACTTCACCGGCTTTAACGCTAAAGCTTACATCATGGAAAAGCTTTCCACTGGTAAGTCCTTCAACTCTAAGCACCTCATCACCGATTTCCACATCTCTGGTAGGGAATCTCTCTCCTATCTCACGACCAATCATCATCTGAACTACATCGTCCATTGTAAGGTCCTTAATCTCCTTAGTATCGATATACTGACCATCTCTAAGGATTGTGATTCTGTCACAGAGTGCGAAGATTTCTTCCATTCTGTGGGAGATGTATACGATGGATACTCCCTTTTCTCTAAGTGAGTTAATAACCTTGAAAAGTCCCTCTGTCTCACTCTCTGTAAGTGCTGCTGTAGGCTCGTCCATGATAATTACCTTGGCATCTACCATAAGTGCCTTACAGATTTCCACCATCTGCTGCTGGCCTACGGAAAGGTCGCTCATAACTGCATCTACCGGAATATTCACTCCAACCTTATCCATAACCTCTTTTGCCTTGGCTTTCATGGCCTTCATATCGCACACGCCAAAGCTCTTGGTGATTTCCTTACCCATAAAGAGGTTCTCCACTACAGTAAGGTCAAAGAGTACATTTAGCTCCTGATAGATAAATACTATTCCTGCCTTCTCAGCTTCCTGTGGAGTCTTGTAGGATACCTCCTCGCCGTCAACGATTACGGTTCCGCTGTCCTTTGTGTAAACTCCTGTTAAAATCTTCATAAGTGTTGATTTTCCTGCACCATTTTCGCCCATAAGTGCATGAACCTCACCATCCTTTAAGAGGAAGCCTGCATCCTTAAGTACCTGATTACTTCCGAAGGATTTGTTGATGCCCTTCATTTCTATATTCATCTTGTATGCCTCCTTCCCTCTTTATGCGAATATGCATCCGCTCTGTAAGATAATGTTGGCGTATGGAGTAGTCTCTCCAGTTCTAATAACCGCCTTACAATCCTTTGTCTGTGCCTTAAGCTCTGTGTGAGGTACATATTCTACCTCAACACCCTCGCCCTTAAACAACTCCTCAATCTGACTTAAAACTTCCTTGTTCTGCTCCTTAATCTCCGTAGCCAGAACAATTTTCTCAATCTTCATGTCTTCCTTCACAACCTTTAAGGTATCCATAAAGGTTGGAATTCCTAACTTAAGCGCCAAATCAATTCTCTCCACCTCATCCGGTATAGGCAACCCACAATCTCCTATACAGATGGTATCTGTGTGACCCATGTAAGAGAGAACTCTTGAAATGTCGCTATTCAAGATTCCTGCTTTCTTCATGATTTGTACCCTCCTTTTGTTTTCACATCACATTTATATCTTAAGTCTATCTATATGCCAGGTGACCAACCCTGACTTATGTACTGTATCTTTGGAATTTCAATTATAAATAGTTTAAAAACAAACTTCTTGAAACCCGTTTCATATTTCCTCTTAGAAAACTCCTTATGTACGAAATGTCTTCATACCAGGAGTCTTCTTAAAGGATATTTAAAATATTATAAGGAGCTTAATTATGCCGGGTGGTTTCACGCTCCACCAACTTTGCTTCAAATATGTATTCCTGCTGAGTTTCCTCTCCCTTTAATATTATAAGCTCTGCAGCCTTAGCACCTATCTCATCGATAGGCTGGGATATGGTAGTAAGCTCCGGACTCATCAGCTTAGCTAATGCGATATCATCAAAACCAATTATCTGTACCTGCTCAGGAACCCTTATCCCCTTGTTGTGGAGAACCTTGTACACCGATACGGCAACCATATCGTTGCAGGCGATTATTCCATCAACATCCTTATATTTTTTAAGTAGTTCATCAGTAACCTTCATGCCCTGCTCAAAGTCGTATGCGCAGTCAACTGTCTGCTCTTTGATACCCTTCTCCTGACACACGTCTTTGTAACCATCATATCTATCCTTGGCACTGGATATCTCCTGCTGCCCCTTTATACATACTATACTCTTACAGCCACACCTTATAAGGTGTTCCATAGCCATCCTTCCACCCTGATAGTGGTCACAGTGTACTATCTTCAGATTACCACAGCCATTGAAGCTTCTGTCTGTTACTATTATTGGTATATTACACAATGATGTGTAATTTCTTATCTCATCATTACTTGATGTAAGTATTATTCCATCCGCATTCATGGATACCAGCATCTGTATAGCCGCCTTCTCCTTCTCTATAACAGATCCGGTGTTACACAGTACCAATCTGTAACCGTGCTTATCTGCAGTCCTCTCTATGGCACCTGCAAGCTGAGTGAAAAATGGATTCTCTATACTAGGCATTATCAATCCGATTAGCTTCGCCGACCTTTTAAACAGTGATCTGGCCACCTCATTAGGTACAAAGCCCGTCTCCTCTATAGCCTTTAATACTCTTTTTTTCTTTTCTTCATCAACGTTTGCTGTCCCATTCATAACTCTGGACACCGTAGCCGGTGAAACCTGAGCTAATCTTGCAACATCTCTTATACTTGCCATTCTGTAACCCCCTTTCTACATCATGGTCAATATTATAGTGCAAACCTTTGTGGGTTTTGTCTTGAAACCCGTTTCAAATCATACTTTGATTATAGCATTTAACAAAATAATGTCAACCTCACTTCCACATTTAAATTGTATTATGTATATTTTCATTAGATATTAACAAACCGTTTTGTGCATATTTCACAAATAGTAGTCAATTAACCTCTATTTCTCACTTTTCCATGTCCGAATTCGCCTGGCTTCCACTCTTTTTTTGGGCGTGAATGACTGATTTTCTTGTTCTATGCCCAAATTTCGGCCAACATCAGCTCTTTTTTGGGCGTGAATGGCTGATTTCTTCGTTCCATGCCCAAAAATCCGCCATCAGGACATAAAAAATGGGCATAGAAGCAAGTTTTTTGCTTCCTATGCCCAAAATTATCAGTTTATCAATTATTCACTACAACTAATCTACCTTCTCGAAGTAAAGCATTGCTCCGTCCTGCTCGAATACGATAGCATCTAATTCCTCATCATATGTCGCATCAAGAACCTCTGAACCATTCTTAAGTGTAATGTTAGTTCCGTCTATCTCTACCTTAATATCTCCTGATACAGTCTCACCCATCATAGTAAGCTCCATGTGACCCTTCTTACCCTTAATCTCGATAGTTCCGCTAATCTCGATACCAGTGATTGAGGCAATCAGCTCCATATCAAGCTCCATACCACCTGCTTCACCCTTTGTAAGCTCGTATGTACCGTTATACTTGTTTGTAGAATTGTAGATGTAGAATACCACTCCACCAATGATTGCGATACAAAGTATAGCAACTATGACAGATACGATACCTGCGCTGCTCTTCTTGCTTGAAGTTGCTGTGCTTGTAGCATAATATGGCTGGTCTATGTTCATTCCTCCAAACAGTGCGTCATTTGGATTTGGACGACTCTCAAAAAGATTATCATCCTGTTCAAAATTGTTGTTGTTTAATTCCATAAATTGAAATCCTCCCTTAAATCTTCTCTTTGGTTTCTAGAATAGCATAGTATAGTATAATTTCAAACATTTTTTTGCAAAAACCCTAAGTTTTCGACATTTTCTTACTAAATACTACTGTATTCTCTCAAATATTATGGTTGAGCCATCCTTTTCGTAGCTTATGGTGTCAGTTTTCTTATCATAATCAAATGTAAGCTCTGATCCATCACCCTTTACGTGGATGTCATCTCCATCCACCTTAATGTCAACCTGTCCATCCTCCATCATTCCCGCGAAGCTCATTACCAGATATCCTTCATCCCCGTCGATTTCAAGTCTGATATATAATGAGGTTCCCATTACAGCCTCAAGCTCTTCTATAGTGTACTCCACGCCCTTAAGCTCAATCTTCTCTGCAACATAAGCCCCATCTAATTTGTTGCCTCCAATAAGCTTTAGCGCAAATATAGCTATCACGGCCAAAACTGCCACCCCACATATGATTAGCAGCCACTTAGGAGCTCCCGGCTTTCTGTGGTTTGAACCACCGCTTGTTTCCTCATTCAGCGTAAAATCTGACACGCCTCCCCCTAAAGCTGTATTTCCAAATAAGCTGTCATTTGGATTAGGCATCCCCTCATTTTCGTACGCAAACTTAACGCTTTCCGTTGTGTCTTTTTTTAGTTCCATTTCTTTCTCCTTCTTATCTTTTTCTTGTATCCCCACTATACAATATGCTTTCTATCATTAAAAGCAGATATTTTCATCAATAGTTGTTTTTTCGTTGGATTTTCTTACCTTTAGGCAGCTCTACGAAACTGATACTACCTTATAATCCTGCTCCTCTACCACCTTAGCAAGCTCTTCGTTGCTAATTTCACTGTTAAGCATAACTATAGCCTCATCCTTCTCGTGACTTACTATAGCCTGATCCACCTGGTCAAGAGCCTCAAGCACCTTCTTTACTCTTGCCTCACAATGTCCGCACATCATACCTTCAATCTTCATTACCTTTTCCATTCTTCCATCTCCTTCTTCTTTTTCTGTTCTATCTAAAATGTATTCCTCTACTGTTCCAGCTTCATCCACTCCAAGCTCTTCATCTTCTGTTTCTTCAATAATTATATCCTGGTATTGCATACGAGGTGAAAGTGGCTTGTCCCTTCTGTCACTATCAACCTTAAACAGATTAAGTCTTAAAGCATTGGTTACCACACAGAAGCTTGACAAGCTCATAGCTGCAGCGCCTATCATAGGATTTAGCAATAAGCCTGTAAAATGATACAGTGCCCCTGCTGCCACAGGAATTCCTATTATATTGTAGATAAATGCCCAGAACAGATTCTCCTTTATATTCTTAAGCACCTGTCTGCTAAGTCTTATAGCTGCCGCTACATCCATCAGGCTACTCTTCATAAGCACCACATCAGCCGCATCTATAGCGATATCTGTTCCTGCTCCTATGGCCATTCCTATGTTAGCCTTCGTAAGTGCGGGAGCATCATTAATTCCATCGCCAACCATGGCCACCTTATTCACTCCATCTGCCTGTAGCAATTCTATAACCCCGTCCTTATCCTGTGGACGCATTCCTGCAATAACCTTATCCACACCTACCTGCTCTCCTATTGCCTTAGCAGTAACCTCATTGTCACCGGTAAGCATTACAACATGGATACCCATATTTTTAAGCTGCCTTACTGCCTCCACACTATCTGGCTTTATAACATCCGCCACGGCGATAATTCCCAAGAGGTTTTCTCCACAGCTAAAATAAAGTGGGGTCTTTCCTTTGCCTGAAAGAAGAGCTGCTTTTTCTCTTAATTCCTCAGTAATATTCACCTTAAGACTTATAAAAGACTCATTTCCACCGGCAAGCTCTACACCCTCATAGCTTGCCTTAAGTCCATTACCCGGCAATGCTTCAAAGTCCTCCACCTCAAGAGGAACTATCTTTGCGCCTATTCCTTCACTTATGGTAGCACAGTAATCTACCACTGCCTTTGCCAGGGGATGCTCGCTTTTAATCTCAAGACTTAGAGCCAGCTTGAGAAGCTCCTCCTCATTAACACCCTCTGCAGTCACAATATCTGTAACCTGAGGACAGCCCATAGTTATGGTTCCTGTTTTATCAAGAGCAACTGCACATATTCTACCAGTCTCTTCTAATGAAGCCGCGGTCTTAAACAGTATACCGTGCTTGGCTCCTATACCATTTCCCACCATTATGGCAACCGGTGTGGCCAGTCCTAATGCACATGGGCAGCTTATAACAAGCACCGATATTCCTCTGGCTAGCGCGAAGCCAAACTGCACTCCAGTGGCAAGCCATATTATAACTGTAACTACTGCAATAGCTATAACCACAGGAACAAATACTGCCGACACCTTATCTGCAAGCTTTGCAATCGGTGCCTTTGAAGCAGCTGCATCGCTTACCATCTGAATTATCTGGGATAAAGTTGTATCCTGTCCTACTCTTGTAGCCCTGCACTTGATAAATCCTGTCATATTGATGGTGGCTGCAGAAACCTGATCATCTATAGTCTTATCCACCGGTATGCTCTCACCTGTTAAGGCTGACTCATCTATGGCAGTATTTCCCTCAACAACTACACCATCCACCGGTATACTCTCTCCCGGACGGACTATAAATATATCATCTACTCTAACCTGTTCTATAGGTATCTGTTGCTCCTTGCCATCACGTTCCACTGTGGCAACCTTTGGAGCCAGCTTCATAAGTGACTTTATGGCATCTGTGGTCTTTCCCTTGCTATAAGCCTCCAGAAGCTTGCCTAAAGTTATAAGTGCAAGTATCATGGCCGCAGACTCAAAATACAAATTATGCAGATACCCATGAGCCCTTGTAAGATTCCCTTGAACCACATAGTGACTCATGGCAAATAATCCATACACACTGTACACAAAGGATGCACCTGAGCCAAGAGCCACCAGGGTATCCATGTTAGGTGCCCTGTGAAGAACACCCTTTAATCCATTTACGAAGAATTTTTTGTTAATTATCATAACTGTTATGGCAATAAGTAGCTGTATCAGTCCCAATGCCATAGGATTACCCGCCAAAAGCTCAGGCAGTGGCCAACTCCACATGCTGTGCCCCATAGACACATACATAAGTGGAATCATAAGTATTATAGAAGCTATAAACCTTCTCTTAAGCACAGGTGTCTCCATATCCTTTAGAGAATCCTCCATATCCTTTATGATGTCCTTTCCCTGTATTTCATCAGAGCTATCCTGGCCTGCAAAAACCCGGCTGGCACCATATCCTGCATCTGACACCGCTTTTATTATATTGTCAGATGTAGCAACTCCCTCAACCAACATAGTATTGGTCAGTAAGCTTACACTTACACTGTATACACCCTCTAACGAGCCCACCGCTTTCTCAACTCTGGCGCTGCATGCGGCACAGCTCATACCTGTCACATTATACTTTGTCATAGTCATCTCCATATTCTTATTATTCCTGTATATGATATACCTGTAATATGTGTTTTATCAAGATTTTTTATTGATAAAATTTCTCTTGAAACCGATTACAAATTTTTTCCAAATGAATTGCAAAATATGACACAATATGTCATAATAAGGGTGTGTAGATTAAAGAAAGGACAGCCACAGGCGATATTTGTATGGAGAAATTACTTGCATTTGATTTTTCTGCATTTCTTGTTATGTTTGTGCTTTTGTCCACAACCATTTCAAGACGTATGATTCACGGTAAGGAAAATAGGATTTTTCTTGCCACTTTAGCTTGTGCTTTTTTAACTACGGTATTCGATGTATGGAGTATAGTGCTTGATGTATACGCAGAGGGTGCACTAACCTTAAAATACATTTCTCACTCGCTATATCTGTTTTTCCATAGTTTGATGGTTGTTATCTATATATGTTACATAGTTTCCCTGGCTGACATATGGCATAGACTTAAGAGAAACATACTGCACAAGATATTGCTTCCTCTTCCTATGATAATTGTAACCATTTTGCTTATCAGTAACTTCTTCACCCATAAGGTGTTCTATATGAATGCTGAGGGTCACTATACCAGAGGCTCACTGTTCGCATTCATATATTTAGCAGGCTTTGCCTATGCTATCTACGGAATTTTCTTTATATTAGCCAACAAAGTATTATTTAAGAGAAGTCGATTCTGGGCTCTTATGTCTGTATTTCTGTTAGTTTTCGCAGCTACCTTCCTGCAGATGTTTATGCCGGGAATAGTTATCGAAATGTTTGCCACAACCATAGGTCTTCTATTCATATCTATGATTATCCAGAAGCCTGAGGAAAATATTGACCTTACAACAGGCCTGCAGAATGCCACAGCCTACAGCATAGACATCAAGAGAAACTTCCACAACGAAAAGGTTTTCGATATCATTATGATTAATGTGGCAAACTTCCACTCAGTGAGAGATATAATCGGCTTTGATGCTGCAAACGACCTTTTGGTTGAGGTTGCAAATAAGCTTAGGGCAGTAAATAAATCTTCTAAGCTAAACTCAGATTTATACTACCTCGGCAAGGGTAAGTTCAGACTGACCATTGACGAAGATATGCGTGAGCGAAGCTTAGAAATCGCTGAACTGGTTAACACCACACTCCAGAAGAATTTTGATGTTAATCACATCAATCTCAACCTAATCTGCTACGTATGCATTACAAGATGTCCTTACGACGTTGATGATTATGAGATTTTAATGCACTTCGGAGAAAGATTTACGGACAACATAGAATACTCCGGCAATGTACTTTTAGCCAGAGAGTTATTCTCCAAGGAAAGATATGATTTGTTCAACAAGCTTGACAGCATTATAGAAAACGCTATTACAAACCACAAGTTCCAGGTTTACTATCAGCCTATATACTCCACTGAGGAGAAGCGTTTTAATTCTGCTGAGGCATTGCTTAGACTTAAGGATGACACCTATGGATTTATACCTCCGGATGTTTTTATCCCGGCGGCAGAGAAAAGCGGTGCTATCCACCGAATCGGAGCCTACGTTTTAGAGGAGGTTTGCGACTTTATAGCAAGCTCAGACTTACCTAAGCTTAATATTGATTACATAGAGATTAACCTTTCAGTTGCACAGTGTATGCACCAGGATTTATCAAAGCAGGTGCTTAATATCTTAGATAAATATAAGGTTTCTCCTGACAAGATTAATCTTGAGATTACAGAGACCGCAACCTCTAATCTCCACAGCATTATGCTAAAGAATCTTCAGGAGCTTACAGAGGCCGGTGTAAGCTTCTCACTGGATGACTTTGGAACAGGATATTCTAATATGCAGAGAGTTGCATCTCTTCCACTTAAGATAGTTAAGCTAGACAGAACCTTTGTTAATCACGAAGAGAATCCTAAGCTTTCCATCGTTCTTGAGAATACTGTTAAGATGATTAAGGACATGGATATGCAGATTGTTGCAGAGGGTATTGAAACGGAGCAGCTTGTAACCAGATTCGCCGATATGAAATGCGAATACATCCAGGGCTACTACTTCTCCAAGCCAATTCCTAGAAATGACTTTATCGTATTTATAACAAAGCATCTTAACTCCAATAAATAGATAGACAAATATAACAAAAACTCACCTAAAAAAGGTGAGTTTTTGTATTTAACAATTCTTTAGTTTTATGCTATGATATATCTTAATTTTAAAGTATTTTAAGGAGCTAGTATGTACCAAGATCCTACCACCACAATTGAACATCTGTATTCAGGCACTCATGTCCATAAAACTGAGCTTGTAAACCTGCTTAGATGTGAGGATCCATACATTGTAGAGCTACTTAGAAGGCGGGCAGATTCCCTTAGACGCGAAAGCTATGGAACAGAGGTGTATATCCGTGGTCTAATCGAATTCACAAACTATTGTAAAAACAACTGCTACTACTGTGGCATTAGAAGAGATAATGGAAATGCCCTTAGATATAGATTAACCACCGAGGACATTATGAGCTGCTGCCATGAGGGTTATAGGCTGGGCTTTAGAACCTTCGTGCTTCAAGGTGGAGAGGACGGCTTTTTTAACCGAGAAAAAATATGTGACATAGTCTCATCCATAAAGCAAAAATATCCGGATTGTGCAGTTACACTTTCTGTTGGAGAGTGGTCTAAAGAAGACTATCAGGCATTTTATGATGCTGGTGCCGACAGATACTTACTGAGACACGAAACTGCGTGCAGTGAGCATTACAGCAAGCTTCACCCAGAAGGCATGAGCCTTGATACACGCAAGGAATGCCTGTTTAACCTAAAGGATATAGGCTTTCAAGTGGGGTCAGGCTTTATGGTTGGTTCACCATTTCAAACCTTGGATAATCTGGCTGAGGACATTCTCTTTTTGGGCCAGCTTAATCCTCATATGATAGGCATAGGGCCATTTATCACTCATAAGGATACGCCATTTGGTGACAGAGAAAGCGGAAGTCTTGAGCTTACCTTAAAGCTAATTTCCATCCTGCGATTAAGACACCCTAAGGCACTTATACCTGCCACCACAGCCTTAGGAACCATTCATCCTAATGGAAGGGAGCTGGGGTTAAAATATGGTGCCAATGTAATTATGCCAAACCTGTCCCCGGCCAGTGTGAGAGAAAAATATACACTCTACAACAACAAGCTTAGCACCGGTGA
>JAFTPO010000092.1 GCA_017463225.1 Lachnospiraceae bacterium
ACGAATTATAATTCTTGATTTATAGAGATGCTTGGGCACATCAAGCACATAGATTGTATCGGCTTCTTCAAAGCTTAATCCAACCCATTTGTAATATACCCCTTCAATTATCCACTGCTCATTATCAAGTATTTCCTGCAATAATTCATTTCTCTTTTGGGGTGAATTCTTTACACCATAGCTATCAGCTCTGTTATCCCACTGCACATCATCCAAATCGAAATGTGGAGTATTATATTTATTTGACAATGCCTTAGCTAGGTAGGTCTTTCCGGAACCACTACAGCCTATGATATGTATCTTCATCTCGTATTTCCTCGTATATTTTTCTTACTCTCCGCCCCAAAAACTCTAGTTCTTTTATAAAATCATTCAGGCAAACACTATAACGAAATTATCTCTTGTATATCCTCCATCATAGAACTGGCTTTAACAATTTTTCCTTCCTTAATATCAGAATCAGGGCAGCTACATTTCAGCGCTTCAACCGTCTTACCAAAACCACTTCCTCCTGATGTAGCAAATATTATAATCGTTTTACCACTCATATCATAGCTTCCCAAAAATGTATTAATTATGGTTGGAGCAACATACCACCATATAGGGAAGCCCAAATATATCACATCATAATCTGCCATGTCATCAAGCTTATCCTTAATAGCCGGGCGAGATGACTTATCCGACATCTCCACAGAGCTTCTGCTCTGCTTATTCATCCAATCAAGGTCCGCTGCCGTATATGGAATCTCCGGCTTAATCTCATGTAAGGTGGCGCCCACTGCCTCTGCCAATGCATTTGCAACCTTGGCAGTAACTCCTGATGCCGAAAAATATGCTACTAGTTTTTTGCTCATATTATGTACCTCCTCTATGTATCAATTCTCTCTATTTCCGCAATTGCCTACAATGATATATAATACGGACATATATCCTCGTAATGTCCGTCCTTCATACGAAAGCCCTTTTCTATAGTTCCAAGCTGTTTAAATCCTAGCCTCTCATACAAGTGTCTTGCGTGAATGTTTGTGGCAACCACTGCATTAAACTGCAGAACACCAAAGCCATGCAAAGCACCTTGCTTAATACAATCACTCACCAGTTTTTCTCCTATATGCAAGCCTCTCACATCTGATTTTACTGCATAGCTTGCATTGCAAATGTGTCCACACCTACCAATATTATTTGGATGCAATATGTACAAGCCATATATCACACCTGTATCACTGTCATAAGCTACTCCGGTGTAGGTCTGTGAACCGAAGAATTCTCTTCCTGTTTCTATGGTTAACATCTCCTCCTGTGGAAATGCAATTCCCTCCTCCACCACCTCATTCCAGATAGCTATCATATCCGGCAGGTCATTTTCATTGTATTCTCTAATGTATATATTCATCTTGTGTTTCCTCGCAAATTATCAACCCAATGATATTATTTCTTTCACATACAATCTATCCTTTGAATCCACAACCATCATCTTTGCACTTCTAAAGCTACACATTTTATTAAGTATTATTTCCCCATTATAAACAAGGTCAACCTTTTCTAACCCAGACAATTCATCATGATTAATCGTTTCTGCTAAAAATTCACTATGCCTGTTATATCCACCATCATGTATAAGAGACCTTGTATCCTTAGTAATCAAAAATGATTCAAATCCATCATTCTGTGGCTGATACACAATCTCATCCTTCATATCTGTTTTCACCATCTCAAAATCAGAGTAGTAGTAATACCAAATGTGATTCTTCTCATCCACATTTAGCCCATAGCAATCATCTATCATACGGTTTGCTTCCCATTTTATCTCACCCTTTTGGGACCATACAATTAATCCGCAGTGACCAATAGGCTTTTCCCATCCATAGTTTCCAAAAACGCCCTCATCAAAGTAGCTTGTAATAATATTCCCCTCATCTGTAACTATACAATCCTGTATTCCATCACCCAGGCAGAATTCAGCTTGAACATTTCCAGTTGTATCCACAATCACAGCGTTCATCTCAGGACCAGTTTCTTTTCTGTATAGACACCTTGCACCAAGCAATAATATATTCTCACCTATAGGCTGAATATAATGAAAATTCATCTTGTGAACCCCAAACTCCATCAGCTGATGATGAGTTATCATTCCATTCTCCCAATCCACAGTTAAACAAATTGCCGAATACTTCGAGTTGGCCTCCGTATTCACAAACATCCCTTTAATCCTCTCAGGTATGGATGCACTTAGCAAAATGTATACCTTTTCATCATATCCAATTTGTATATTAACTAATGAATTCATAGAACAACCATAAGAATCAAAAAGCTCTTTCAATTCAATATGGTGCAGCATTTCTATTTTTTTCATAATACACCTCTCCCAACAATTATTTCGATTCCCATTCAGCAATATAAAATGCTGGATATAATTTATAATCTTGATATGTGTTTTTTATATCCTCTATATATTGCAAAATTTATTTTGCTCAATATACTCACGTAATGTTCTTATCATCTATTCACCACTAATTTCAATTCTTTGTATGCTTTCAGTTCTTCATAAAACTGAAAGTTTCAAACCTCTCAAGTCAACTTTCCTTTATTTTCGGGCATCCCAGCCCATCTACATCTATGTATTTTGCACTTTTCCCTTATTTTTTCCCTTGTGAGGAAATTATAA
>JAFTPO010000093.1 GCA_017463225.1 Lachnospiraceae bacterium
TATATTTTATTTACCAAGCCACCCAATACCACATTCTATGTAACTTTTTATAATACTTTTCTTGATTTTCCATTTGTGACTTATAACCCTTCCATACGAGAATGCAGTTCTTGTATAAGAGTCTAATTCCATTTTATCATTATAATCAAAATCAAATGTTTCAACATTTTCAGGATTCATTCTTTCTATTGATGGATCTAGAATTAAACCAATCTTTACATATAGCTCATCATCGTATAATTTCAATTCACGAACAATATCTAAACTGAATATTGATTCAGCCTTAATAATTCTGTCGTTATCATAAGTATAAAATATACTGTCAATCTTTCGCTTTGATTCACCATCCAGCGAAAAACGGTCAAACTCGATTGGACGACCTTTTTCATCAAAATGCTCAACTGTTAACCTACATAACTTTTTGTCACTGTAATGGAACAATGCACCTATAAGCAAATTTTCTTTTTTTATGAAAAATTTCTCATATACAACGTTATCCTTATCACCATAAAACTTTGAATAGACAGGGGTATTATCAGCCATATGATGTACTGATACATAATCTTTGATTTTGGGTTCCTTTTTTAGTAACTTTCTTGGAATAATGGTATTATCATTTATCTCTGTTATATAATCGGTACAAAAAGGTTCTATCCTGCCCTTAGACCAAATAATTTTATCAGTACTTTCAATATTAACACCTTTTTTCACCTTCGGATATTCAGAATACTCGGCGACCAGTTTTGTAATTTCGCCTACAATTTCTTCCATTTTCTTTTTACTATAAATCATTTTTCCTCCTAAAAACACTATACAAGATTCAAATTCTTGCGTGCTTTCAACTCTTCACAAAGCTGAAATTTTACGGCTTGTTATCAAATCAACTTAAACCAATATGTTCTCGTTAATATTATTTCCAAATATTTACATTTACACATTCCTTATTTTCATATTCTTCTGCTAAGTCTTCAACACTTCTGTTATCAATTTTTTGTTTATATTCCTCATTTAATAATTGATAATGTGCTCTCCAATGCTCATCATCAATAACGCCCTCCCAAGAAGCACTTGATAATAATATAACATACAAAAATTCATCAAACGAATGGGCTTCTAATTGTGGGTCATCATATACATCATGAAAATATAATACTATTTTTGGTTCATCCGCAGAGTTTTCATACAAGAAGCAATACAAATCTCCACCACCAGTCTGTGCAAATGGAATTAGTTTCTTGTTATCATCAAAAACAAGATTTTCATCCTCTTCTCTCCAAGAAATCCATTCTTTCAAAATATCCAATCTTTCAGGTATATCATCAAAGAATAATGCTTCACAATCACACTCCAACATTAAAAATGAATTCGGATTAAAAATATATTCTTCTCTTTTTTCCCTAAACTCGTTAATACTGAGCTCCATCCATTCCATTATTCCTTTGGAATGAATCTCCCACCATTTCTTCGGAAATTTAATCTGAAGAATTGATTCAATCTGTTCTAAAGTCATAAATACCTCCATAAAATTCAAAGTTTTCAACGCGAATCATATCATTAAAGCCTTCGAAATAGTATCCTGCTTACTTTACTATCTTGCTATTGACATTTCTCCACAATAAATAATATCTTCCAGCTTTTCTTCTGAAAGTTTTTCATAATCCTCTCTTGTTTTTGCTATATCAAAAGTAGCACATAATGTTTCACCATGAATACTACCATCTTCATCCTCATAAATAGAGTATTTCATTCCTGGGTATAATGTTTTTAGTTCATCATTTTTTATCAATGTAGAATAATCATGGTCATTATACTTTCTTGGTCTTACCATATACCCTCCTTGCTATGCGTCAAATCTCTACTATACACATAATACTATCTCAACAATTCATTCCATCCTTCCAAAATCACAGAATGTCCATCAATATATTTGTTCTTGAACAACGCTGCAGTTATTGAATCAGCATTGATTTGTTCAGGATAGTCTCTACATATTTGTTCATATTCTTCTTCACTTACTTCCGTCGTAGTGTAATAGTCATCATTGCGATTTGGCGAACCATAAAATGCATAATACTGCTTCCTTCCTGATTCTATTCGATAGCCACAACCAAATCTAATACTATTAGATATAAAACGAATATATTCATCCGGCTGTTGCCCATCATGAGCCAACCACTTACATCCGTCAGTATGTGGCTTAGTTATAATTTCTATTTTATCCTGAGATATGGTATAGTTCTCAGGTTCTCTTGTCCAGTTTAATTTATTTATATCAAATTTCATAATCACATTTCCACCTTAAAATGCATAAATCTATATTCCCCATTATACCCCATCAATTCTCCTTTTTCATCCATTTTATAATAATAAAAAGCCTGCACATATAAATTATACGTACAGGCTTAAATTCATCTCAATATTAAAGTATATTCACTCCATGCGCCTTTGCAGTTTCAAGCACATCCTCTGGCCAGATAGAAGACTGAACCTCTCCGATATGTGCTCTCTGAAGGAAGAACATACATATTCTAGACTGACCGATACCACCACCGATGGTGTATGGAAGCTCCTTATCTAATACTGCCTTCTGGAATGGAAGTGAGGCTCTGTCCTCACATCCAGACTTCTTAAGCTGGGCATCCAAAGCATCCTCATCAACTCTAATTCCCATAGATGAAAGCTCTAAGGATATATCAAGTACCGGATAGTATACTAAGATATCACCATTTAATGTCCAATCATCATAGTCAGGGGCTCTACCATCGTGACGCTCTCCTGAAGCAAGCTTATCACCAATACCCATAAGGAATACGGCACCCTTTTCCTTAGCAATAAGGTTCTCTCTTTCCTTTGGAGTCTTATCCGGATACATATCCTCTAACTCCTGAGTAGTGATAAATGCAATCTCGTTAGGAAGAAATGGATCCATAAAATGATATCTTCCACATATGTAATACTCTGTCTGCTTTATAGCCATATATATACGGAATACTGTTTCCTTTAAGGTCTCAATATTTCTGTCCTCTTTGTTAATAATCTTCTCCCAATCCCACTGGTCAACGTAGATTGAGTGAATATTATCAGTGTCCTCGTCACGGCGGATAGCACTCATATCAGTGTAAAGACCTTCGCCTACTTCAAAACCGTAGTTTGCTAACGCAAGTCTCTTCCACTTAGCAAGGGAATGTACTATCTCCACAGGAGCATCATTTTGCTCCTTTACACCGAAGGATACAGGACGCTCAACACCATTTAAGTTATCATTAAGACCTGACTCAGGCTTGACGAAAAGTGGTGCTGAAACTCTGGTAAGATTTAGGGCTGATGCCAGAGCTCGCTCGAAATAATCCTTAACCTCTTTTATTGCAATTTCTGTGTCCTTGATGGACTGTGGGCTTTTGTAGCCCTCTGGAATATATATAGTTCCCATATATATTGCCTCCTTATATTGATTTTTGCCATGGCTATCATAAATTGAAGCCATATCGCCACCAACCAGCTTCGCTGTTTAGTGGCGACGGCGTGCGATAGCTAATTAGAGCTCACATGTGTTAACTGTTCTTGGGAATGGTAATACGTCTCTGATGTTACCCATACCGGTTACATACATAATCATTCTCTCAAAGCCAAGACCAAAGCCGGCATGTCTTGTTGAACCATACTTTCTAAGGTCAAGGTAGAAGTCATAATCTTCAGCCTTTAAGCCAAGCTCAGCCATACGAGCTGAAAGCTTCTCAAAGTCATCCTCTCTCTGGCTACCACCGATGATCTCACCGATACCAGGTACGAGACAGTCCATAGCTGCAACTGTCTTTCCATCCTCATTAAGCTTCATGTAGAATGCCTTAATCTCCTTTGGATAATCAGTTACGAATACAGGGCGCTTGAATACCTCCTCAGTAAGGTATCTCTCATGCTCAGTCTGTAAATCACAGCCCCAGTATGCCTTAAACTCAAACTTATCGTTATTCTTCTCTAATATCTCAATAGCCTCTGTGTAAGTCACATGACCAAACTCTGAATTCATAACACCCTCAAGTCTCTCGATAAGACCCTTGTCGATAAAGCTGTTGAAGAACTTCATCTCCTCTGGTGCATTTTCTAATACATAACGAATGATGTACTTAATCATGCTCTCTGCAAGCATCATATCATCCTTAAGGTCTGCAAATGCTATCTCCGGCTCAATCATCCAGAACTCAGCTGCGTGACGTGTTGTATTAGAATTCTCTGCTCTAAATGTTGGTCCAAATGTGTAGATGTTTCTAAATGCCATAGCATAAGTCTCACCGTTTAACTGACCACTAACTGTAAGGTTAGTCTGCTTATTAAAGAAATCCTCCTTGAAATCTACCTTACCATCATCTGTAAGCGGAAGATTATTCATATCCATAGTTGTTACAGTGAACATTTCACCTGCACCCTCACAGTCACTACCTGTGATAATTGGAGTGTGAACATATACGAAATCTCTCTCCTGGAAGAACTTGTGAATAGCGTATGCTACAAGTGAACGCACTCTAAACACTGCCTGGAAGGTATTAGTTCTTGCGCGAAGATGTGGAATAGTACGAAGGTACTCTAAGGTATGTCTCTTCTTCTGAAGTGGATAGTCAGGAGTTGAATCTCCTTCAATCATTACCTCAGTTGCCTGAATCTCAAATGGCTGCTTTGCATCCGGAGTAGCGATAAGTGTTCCCTTAACAATAAGAGCCGCACCTACATTTACCTTACAAATCTTGTCAAAGTTATCCATAGAGTCATTGTATACTACCTGAATTGGCTCAAAAAATGTACCATCATTAAGCACCAGGAAACCAAAGGTCTTAGAATCTCTGTTGCTTCTTACCCAACCACCAATCTCTATCTCTTTATCAAAATATGCTTCTTTATTTCTAAATATTTCTCTTACTTCAATAAGCTCCATTTTTATACTCCTCCTAAATGCTATCTACCATTTTCTTAACGTAATCGTAAATGTGCTTTCCTGCATCAGCACCGTACTTCTCAATAAGCTTTACGATACGAGTCTCTATAATAATACCATCTGCAATATCGCTGTATCTTGCAATCTGCTCCGGTGTATTTGCTCCAAACTCAATAACAACTGGTGTGTCAGTAAGCTTTCTGATACGACCCACTGTCTCAAGAAGCTTTCCACTTAGTTCACCCTCTGCCACATTATCCTCTGAAGGAAGGATGTAAATGTATCCTGTAGCCTCAGGTGCTATCATATTTATTCTATCACCACTGTTTGTTGAAATCAGGGATATAATGTCGATACCGTACTTATTTGCTTCCTCTAAAAGCTCACCCTTCTCCTCATAGGAAAGGTCCGGGATAATAATACCATCAACACCTGTCTCCTTACATTTTGCACAGAATCTCTCATATCCATACTTATATACCGGATTAAGATATGTGAGAAGTACAAGTGGCACATCCACTTTCTTGCTAGCTCTTCCCACCATGTCAAACACCATATCAGTGGTACAACCACCAGGTGCTGAAAGTGCTCTAACATTTGCCTCCTGCACTACAGGTCCCTCAGCGATAGGGTCTGAAAAAGGAATTCCAATCTCAACTATGGCTGCACCTGCACGAGCAATTTCAACTATAAATTCCTCTGTCTTATCTATAGATGGGTCTCCTGCTGTGAGAAACCCGATAAATGATTTCTTGCCACTTAAGGCTTCCTTAACTCTACTCATGTAAATCCACTCCTCTATATCTTGCTATTGCTGCAACATCCTTATCACCACGACCTGACAGACAACAGATAATAATCTGATCCTTGCTCATGGTTGGAGCGATTTTCATAAGATGAGCCACCGCGTGGGAGCTCTCTATGGCAGCTATAATTCCCTCTGTCTTTGCTATGTATTCGAATGCATTTACTGCTTCGTCATCTGTAACTGGCACATACTCTGCTCTTCCTGAATCGTGAAGGTTTGCATGCTCCGGACCAACTCCCGGATAATCAAGTCCTGCTGATATAGAATATACAGGAGCTATCTGACCATAATCATCCTGGCAGAAATATGACTTCATACCATGGAAGATTCCAAGTGAGCCCGTGTTAACTGTAGCTGCAGTCTCATTAGTGTCGATTCCCTTGCCTGCTGCCTCACAGCCGATAAGCTTAACGCCATCATCCTTTATAAATTCATAGAACATTCCCATGGCATTACTTCCGCCACCTACACAAGCCATAACCACATCTGGAAGCTTTCCTTCCTTCTCAAGTATCTGTGCTCTTGCCTCACGACTTATAACACTCTGGAAATCTCTTACTATCATAGGAAATGGATGTGGTCCCATAACTGAACCTAAAGCATAAAGGGTATCCTCAGTTCTTCTAGCCCACTCTCCCATACACTCATTTACTGCATCCTTAAGTGTCATGGTTCCTGTCTCAACAGCGTGAACCTTAGCACCGAGAAGCTCCATACGATACACATTTAAGGCCTGACGGATAGTGTCCTCCTTACCCATGTATATCTCACACTCAAGTCCAAGAAGCGCAGCTGCTGTAGCTGTTGCCACACCATGCTGTCCAGCACCTGTCTCAGCGATAATTCTAGTCTTGCCCATCTTCTTAACAAGAAGAGCCTGTCCAAGTACATTGTTAATCTTGTGTGAGCCTGTGTGATTTAAGTCCTCTCTCTTAAAGTAAATCTTGGCTCCACCTAAATCCTTAGTCATCTTCTCTGCATAGTAAAGAAGTGATGGTCTACCTGCATACTCTCTTGAAAGCTGATCCAACTCTCTAATAAAGTCAGGATCATTCTTGTAATGCTCATATGCTTTCTCTAATTTATTAACCTCATTCATAAGTGACTCAGGTATGTACTGACCACCATGAATTCCATATCTTCCCTTTGACATAAGTGCCTCGCTTTCCATATACTGTGATAGTTCTTAAGTATTTTAAATGCCTTTATCAGTCGGCATAGTTATTCCAATTCTAAACTAATACATTATACACTCATAACACTGGGAATAACAAGTGTTTTTTTAATTATGTGAGGAATAATGATTCTAAAATAAAAATAACCGACCAAAATACGCTGTTTGGTCGGTTATCTAACCACTATAATCATGCAAATCCTATTTTACATCCTCCGGGCTCTCCACATCAGGAGCCGGCTTATCTCCGCTTATATAGTTACCCTCTGCATCCACATATACCCACTTCACAGTATACTTTATACCAAATGCATCTCCGATATTTTTCACATAATCACCCAGCAGCTGTTTGGTTCTCTCCTGGGCCTGGGCTAACAATGCAGTGTCACTTGCAGCTGTGTTTTCTAAGTCTGCCTGAGCCTGAGCTAAGGCATAGGTCTGGTCCTCAGCAGTAATGTCTGCCGACTTAGAATCAATTATAAATGAGTCCTTATTCAAGGTACTTTCATCCACCTCACAGCGAAGGACCCTTGCTTCCGGAATTGTGATGGTAACTGTTGTTCCATCCACCTCCATAGATACTAAAGACGCATCCACTCCTATGGTTACGATACCACTGTATTCTATCCAGAACTTCTTATCCTTCTCCCAGAACAAAAAGCCTTCAGCATCCTCCTCATAATACTTTGCAACATTATGATAGTAGCATTCCATAACAGAAAGCTCACATATGGACTGCATCTGCGTAACCTCCGGCTCTATATTTGCAGTCTTTTCCTCTTCCTTCTTATCTCCACAAGCTGCCAAGCTAAGAGTCATAAGGATAAACATCACACTGACAAAAATCTTCTTCATATCCCCATCCTCCTACTCTACAACTATCTCAAACTCAGGATCCACCTGGTCTACAAATGGCTTAACCAAGGCGATAACAACATTTTCCGCATTCTGATTAGCCAGGTCTATAATTGCCTCCTGGTTCTCACTCTCATGCTTAACGTCATATTTACAAAGCTTGTATGCCTCCTCAGAAACTGTATCTGTATTGGCTTTTTTATCTATAAAAATATAGTCTAGTGATGCGATATCCACGTAGGAATCCAGAATCTCAGCTTCCGGAAGCTTGATAGTAACCAGCTTGGCTTCACTGTCCACACTTATCTCTATCTTCTCAAAATCAATACCAGCATCAACTGTAGCCTCGTAGGACACATAATATCTATCATCTGCGCAAGCCACACCATTGTATACCACCTTAAATGTAGACAGGTCGCTAACCTCAACTATCTTCTCTAAGGTTGATACGGTAATAACCTCCTTAACAGGCTCTTCCTTCTTAAATATATTTGCAAGCACCACTGCAATCACAGCTATAACTATCACTGCGATTATGATAGTTGTAGCACTCTTACTAAAGTATTTTGCGAAGATTTCCTTGCCACTTTCTTTATTTGACTTATTTTTATCTCTCTTAGATTTTGAATACTCTAATTCCTGTACTTCCTGTTCTTCTCTTCCCATGGTACCCTCCTTATGTATATAAGTTAATTCTATCTCTGTACCTTACGTGCGGTCAAGATTCTTTTCTTTCTCAAAGAATGCCTTCTTTAACTGCTCATATTCTTCGTCAATGCAAACCTTTCGACACTGTGGTTCAAATGATTTGGTAACTTCAAAACATTCTTTCATATTATCACAGGGATACTCTATGCACTCTGCACAGGTTTTAATACCTCTGTCTTCACAACATTGTACAACCTTGTACCTGCACCAGTTTTCTGGTTTACAACCTGTACAGGATATCTCTTCGTTGGATACGATATGGTCACGATAACCTATCTTCATCCACAATTCGGCGGTATGCTGTAGCTGTTCATCCGTTTTTTCAAATGGATGTGTCACATATCTAGGACAGCTTGAACAATCATTTCCACAGGCTGCGACTATTTTATACACCCCATACCCAAGCTCCGTAGGAAGGTCCTCCCAAAGCTCTTTCCTAGTGTCATATTCTCTCAATCTTTCTAACACTTTCACATCAGGTTCAGGATATACAACAAATCCATCAACCTCTCCCAGCTCTGGGCGTATAGGAAATGCAAGTTGCTCTGTGTCCAGAGAAAACTGCGCATTTACCCCTTCCTTGTTACCTCTTGCATCAAGCCTAATCCACTTTTTTAATTCCGAAATATATACACCGTTAAGCCCGTGATATATTAAAACCGGCGCTGTTTCATCATCCAAAATCAGTTTCTGATAACAAAAGCCTGTGGGTATAGATTTCGCGCGTAACAAAGCTGCTAACAAATGTGATTTGGCAAAGCAAATTCCATGACCAGCCTCAAGCACCTCCGAAGCAGTGCAGGTAAGCACATCCTCATTTATATCCGCTGAATGAGAAATGTTATCTCTCACATACTCGTAAGCTATTTTTATGTATTCCAGTTCGTTATCTGCGTTTTGATATAGCTGGTTGGATAGCTTGGCAATTGATTCACATTTGTAGTTTATTACAGTATCCTCTTTTAGGTATTCTTCAATTATATTTGTAAGTGGTACTATGTTCATATTTACACTTCCCTTAATGTATAGAGTCTATCTTGCAAACCATAATCTATAGATTTCTCACATACACCCTTGAATCTTCTCCTTCTATATCTTTCATCACTTGGAAAAATTCATAACCATACTTTTCATATAGTCCAATATGATTGGTTGAGATATAAATGTTTTTGATTCCAGCCTCTTTTGCCAATGCTTCAGCATGGCTAAGCAGCTTCCCCGCATAGCGCTTTCCCCTGTAATCTGGGAATGTATAAACCCACCCAATCCAAGGTGTCAAATCTGTTGGCTGAACATCATCCTTTTCAGCAAAGGTGCAAAATGACACTAGATTATCTCCATCCACCAGCATAAGAACCTTTGTACTCTCGCCAACAAGCTGTTTTAGCTTTTCCTCTCTCAATAGCTTTTCCAAATATTGACCTGCTCCCCAATCACATTCTTTCAATTTTGAGAGCCAATACTCTTTATTATCTGTGCTAAAAAATTCTATTATTTCCATTATATATTCCTCTTAAATTTCATCATAAATCCTCTATAATCAAATTATATCTCAAGTATGTTATGGAACTCCCATCATATCCTGGCATAGTATTTTCCTTCTTCTCCACAGAATATTTGAAATCCTTCTTATAGTAATTCTGAAATGCCTTTGCAATCTCAACTAAGGCATTTTCGAAACCAACTAAGCTTATCGTCAGATTCATCAAATCCCAATATTGCTCATAATAGAATTCAACTACGCACCCATCTATATCCCATTCTACAACAATATGATTATCGTCAATAATGATATCCCCAAAGCATTCTGACTTAGTCAAGGTTATGTTTTCGTTACATTTGAACACATCCATATAAATGTCGCCCATCTTGCTGGCCAGCATTTTATCCCCTGCTCTCATACGCTCCTGTTCCATATTGTATTGGTCATTTATTTCCTTGAAGATGTCACCCTTTAATTCAATATTAAGGTATGCATTTTCTTGTTTTAGCATTTTACTCCTCCACCTCAAGCTTGCAATCATGAATACCATCCTTATTTTTATTCTCAAATATTATATCAAATCTTGCCAAAATATATCAACCACTAACCACATCAAATACACGGTCTTAACAGCTGGTAACAACTCTATTATAATCCCCCCTGGCATATAGATTATTTCCTGTTCATATTGCCCACATTTTAACCACTCATATTTGTCTAACAAGGAATTTTCGGGCACTGTCACCAACTTTTTCTCTATATGCCCAAAACCAACTCACTATCTTTGTTTTCCTACTGTTTTTCCGGGCAATAGGAACAGAATTTTCTCTATATGCCCAATTATTAAAACAATCCAAAAAATCATATGTAATTTCCGGGCATTGTAGGCCAAAAATTCTCTATATGCCCAAAACGCCAAATGGATTATCATACAAGCATGAATCCACTTGGCGTTTTGTTAACAAAAAACCGGCGCTTAAAAAGCGCCGGTTAAATTCACTTATTATATTGAAAACAACAGCTGTCCATAGGTTGGATATGGAAGCATACTCTCAGGCATTACTGCCTCAGCCTCATCAGCGAATACTCTGATGTCAGCCATATCCTTAAGCACTACGCTCTGATAGAACTTAGCCGCTTCAAGGTGATCATCAATCTTCTTAGCTGCTGCATTGTCAGCTTTAAGCTTCTCGATACCATTGTAAAGATCTGTCTGAGCCTGTGAAAGCTTCTTAATAAGAGCAACCTCACTAACCAAGGAAACATCCTCTATTACAGACTTCTTAAGGCTTGCTGTTCTAGCTAACTGCTCTGTATAAGATACGATTGCAGGAAGCAAATCCTTCTGAATCATCTCAACCATAGTGTTAGCCTCAAGGCTTACAGTCTTCATATAGTTATCAAGGAGAATCTCGTAACGTGAGTAAAGCTCCTGCTCTGTAAATATCTTGTGATCAAGAAGAAGCTTCTTGTTCTTCTCGCTTGTAAGCTGCTCAAGTGCCTCAGGTGTTGATACAAGATTAAAGAGTCCTCTCTTCTCTGCCTCCTCAACCCACTCCTGAGTGTATCCGTTACCATTGAAGATTACTCTTCTGTGATTTGCCATAGTATCCTGAATAAGCTTTCTTATCTCTGCATCAAGCTCCTCAGCTGGGACATTCTCAAGTCTTTCTCTAAATATATTAAGGGTCTCAGCCATTGCAGTGTTAAGGTATACATTAGGGTCTGCAACAGATGCAGATGAGCCAAGCATTCTAAACTCAAACTTGTTACCTGTAAATGCAAATGGTGATGTTCTATTTCTATCACTTGTATCCTGAAGGAAATGTGGAAGTACCTTTGCGATATCCATCTCCACCTTATCCTGCTGATCAATCTCTCTGTCCTTCTGAATAGAACGAAGAAGCTTATATAAGTCATCTCCTAAATAAACTGATACGATAGCTGGTGGTGCCTCATGTCCGCCAAGACGATGGTCATTGCCTGCGCTGGCAACTGAAATTCTAAGCAAATCAGCATAGTCATCCACAGACTTAAGCACTGCTGCAAGGAACACCAGAAATGTTGTGTTCTCTGCCGGATTCTTGCCAGGGTTAAACAGGTTGACTCCTGTATCAGTTGTAAGAGACCAGTTGTCGTGCTTACCACTTCCGTTAATTCCCGCAAATGGCTTCTCGTGAAGAAGACAAACCATGTTATGCTTATCTGCAAGCTTCTTCATAATCTCCATAGTAAGCTGGTTGTGGTCAACTGCAACATTGGCAGTTTCAAATACAGGTGCTAACTCGTGCTGTGCAGGCGCACCCTCATTGTGTTTAGTCTTAACTGGAATTCCCAGCTTCCAAAGCTCCATATCAAGCTCATGCATAAATGCAGCTATACGTGGCTTAAGAGTACCAAAGTAATGGTCCTCAAGCTCCTGTCCCTTAGGTGCTGGTGCACCAAAAAGTGTACGACCTGTAAACTTAAGGTCCTTTCTATTCTGATAAACATCCTTATCTACAAGGAAATATTCCTGCTCTGCTCCAATAGTTATGGAAATGTGCTTAACATCCTCATGTCCTAGAAGATGAAGCATCTTAACTGCAGCCTTGTTCAAGGTCTCCATAGAACGAAGAAGTGGTGTCTTCTTATCAAGAGCCTCACCTGAATATGAACAGAATGCAGTTGGTATGTAAAGTGTCTTATCCTTAATAAATGCAGGTGATGTTGGGTCCCATGCAGTATAGCCTCTAGCCTCAAAGGTAGCTCTAAGTCCACCTGATGGGAAGCTTGATGCATCAGGCTCACCCTTTACAAGTGCCTTGCCTGAGAAATCCATAATTACCTGTCCGTCACCTGTTGGCTCGATAAAGCTATCATGCTTTTCTGCGGTAACATTTGTCATAGGTTGGAACCAGTGAGTGTAATGAGTTGCCCCATTTTCAATAGCCCACTCCTTCATAGCAACTGCTACGGAATTGGCGATGTCAAGCTGTAGATGTGTGTCGTTTTGAATAGTCTTTCTAAGAGCCTTATATACATCCTTAGGCAACTTGTTGCGCATAATCTTGTCGTTGAACACATAACATCCATAAATTTCAGGTATGTTTAATTCCATTTTGGTTCCTCCTATAAAATCCACTTAAGTGGTAATATATCTATGTACGAATTTCAAAAATTATCCCATATTAAAAACCTACATATTGTGTAGTATACTAAAAATGGAGATAATTTCAATATTTTTTTATTCAAGGAAGAAAAAACAAATAAAAACGGACAAGAATAAACTCTCTTGGCCGGCCTGCCTAGGGTCGGTCCACGCTGACACTACGAACGGTCAGCTTAGTCCCGACCACTGTCGCGGCCGGAATGAAGGTTAGTTCTTCTTGTCCGTTTTTATTTACTTCCACTCTATGAAATTGTAACTATCTAATATTTGAAAATACTTAGCCAATCTCTCATAAAGTGGTTCTGCTTTGTCGCCAAATTCTGCTTTTACAAGCTCTCCTATGGCTATTATATCCATCTTCCCATCAAGTACAGGCCATACAAAACTGCCCATCTCATCTAAATAAATGTGGCTTACCTCAGGCTTTTTAAAAAGTTTCTGAGCTATTTTATTCATAAGCCCGGTATTCTTAATGTGAAGAGTTACCTTTCCCTCTTCATTCTTATCCCAATCAATCCCTTCCTTACGGTCGGGAATTTTCTCAAGATAATTCTTAGAGATTACTTCTTTTTTCTTCATTATTCTTCAGCCGCTTCCTTCTTAGGAGCTTTCTTCTTCCATACAGAAAACTTAAGAAGTGAAAGAATAATAAGTCCAAATACTACTAATGCAAGTATGCTTGAAACTCCCTCTGAGAGACCAAGCTTTCCTGAGATATCAATAGCATCTGCAACACCGAATACTGCAAGTAATGCAAGAAGGATACCAACAAGTCCCTCACCTGCTATCATACCTGAACAGAATAAGATACCATCACTAACGATAGCCTTCTTCTCTTCCTCATCCTTCTTCATCTTATCGAAGGCAAGTCTTACAAGACCGCCAACCATAATACAAGCATTAAGGTGAACTGGAAGGTAAACACCGATTGCAAATGGAAGTACAGGAATTCCTAATACCTCAACGATAACTGCAATAACTGCACCAATTATAACAAGTGACCATGGAAGGTCTCCTCCCATAACACCCTCGATAACCATCTTCATAAGAGTAGCCTGTGGTGCACCGATTTCCTCTGAACCAAAGCCCCAAGCTGTATCAAGAAGGTAAAGAGTTCCACCTATTGCAAATGCAGCTGCTACAACACCAACTACCTCACCAATCTGCTGCTTCTTAGGTGTTGAACCAAGAAGATAACCTGTCTTAAGATCCTGTGAAGTATCACCTGAAATAGCTGCTACTATACAGATGATAGAACCGATTGCGATGGCACCCTGCATACCATGTGCACCTGTGTCACCAGTTAACTTAAGGATAACTGTGGTGAAAAGAAGTGTTGCAATAGCCATACCTGAGACAGGGTTGTTACTACTTCCAACAATACCAACCATTCTTGATGATACAGTTGCGAAGAAGAAACCAAATACTACAACTATAACTGCGCCAAGTGGACTAACAGGAATAGCTGGAATTAACCATATAAGAAGTGTAAGTACGATGATAGCACCGATGACAAGCTTCATACTAAGCTCTCTAGCTGTACGAGGAATTTCTCCCTTGTCAGGCTCCATAATATTGCCTGATGCGTCCATTACAGGAGCTCCCTTCATACCCTTAATAGCATCTCTAAATGTAGTTATAATAAGTGGCAATGACTTAATTAAGCTTATGATACCACCTGCCGCAAGAGCACCTGCACCGATATAACGGATATATGAGCTCCAAATTCCTGAAGCTCCGTCTGCTGCAAATATTTCTCCTATAGTAGATGTACCAGGGTTAATAATTGCATCTGCTCCAAGCAATACAAAAAGTGGAATAAGTACCATCCAGCTAAGTACACCACCGGCGAACATATAGGATGCTATACGTGGTCCACAGATATAACCTACTGACATAACTGCAGGATAAATCTGAGTTCCAATTTCTCCATTGAAGGTACCCTTAAACTTAAGAGCAACCTCTCCAGGAACAGCCTTGATTCCATCGATGATGAACTTAAATAATGCTGCAAATCCCATACCAGCGAATACGGTACCTGCATTTGCACCACCCTCTTCACCTGCTAAGAGAACCTCTGCACAAGCAGTTCCCTCTGGATATGGTAAAGTATTGTGCTCCTTAACGATAAGAGCATTACGAAGTGGCACCATAAAGAATACACCAAGTAAACCACCTAAAAGGGCGATAAGTGTAATCTCAACAATACCCGGCTTATCCATAACACCTTCCTTAGCCCAAAGGAAAAGAGCTGGAAGTGTAAAGATTGCACCTGCTGCAAGTGACTCACCGGCAGAACCGATAGTCTGTACAATATTACTCTCTAAGATAGAGTTCTTACGCATAATAACACGGATAACACCCATAGAGATAACCGCTGCAGGGATAGATGCTGATACGGTCATACCAACTCTAAGACCTAAGTATGCGTTTGCTGCGCCGAACACAACTGATAGGATAATACCCATGATTATAGACGTAGCTGTAATCTCTGGGGTAATTCTCTCAGCAGGAACATATGGCTTAAATTCGTTCTTGTTGTCCATAAAATAACTCCTTTTTTATATTTTCACATCTTCAACATCATACCGAATTTTTCGACAAATTGCAAGGAAATCTAAGGAAAATCTACAACTCTATATACAACTTGTACAAAAAACAAATAATATCCCTACAGAAACACATTCCATAGGGATATTATTTGCACTTTTTTCTATTTTAAACAATAAGTCTAAGCTTCTCTGGCAGACATTCCATAACCACGTGGTCAACATCAGCGCAGTACTCTCCATCCTCGTGAAGTACCACAGGCTTATCCATCTTTATCTCACATTTCTTGCAGTTAATAATATCAAAGCCCGGTATCCACTCATGCTTCGCCGCAACCAAAAATGGCAAGCAGAAAAATGTAATCCACTTAGGTATACTATGTACGATACACATAGAGAGCAGTCCATCCTTGGCATCTGCTCGTGGAGCCATAGGAACTCCTCCACCCTCAGCTCTAAAATTCATAGCTGCCGCAAAGATAAGCTTACTAAATTCTTTTTCTTCACTATCATCAAAGGTAGCCTTAACCTCTGCAGTATCCATAGAAAACAGGGTCTGAATAGTAAGAATAATATATGTGAGCTTACCCAATTTAAGCTTATTTAAAAACTTCTTAAGCTTTGATGTAAGAGCCTTCTTACATACTATAGCATCAAGACCAACACCTGCACTTATGGCAAAGTATCTTGGTGCTTCACAGCCTTCCCACCAAACCTTACCCATATCTATATTCTCAGTGATTATACTATTGGTTATTATATCCGCCTGAAGTAATGGGTCCTTGCTAATATTCAAACCTCTTGCGAAATCATTTCCTGAGCCAGTTGGTATAACTCCGAAGCGAATCTTCTTAAAATCGGTAATACCATTTAAAACCTCGTTAATAGTACCATCTCCACCGATGGTTACCAAGGTTATCTCATCACTAGGAAGCTTACAAATCTTCTCTGCCAGGATAGTAGCATGACCTTCATACTTAGTTTCAAATGCTTTAAATACTACACCTTGCCTCTTAAGATGACTTCTAACCTGTTTCCAAATATTTAATCCCTCTCCGGATCTTGCCGTACCATTAACGATAAAGTATATCAAGATATATCCTCCCTGGTAAAGTACCACATCTCAGCAGACAATATCAGTATTCCACGCCCGGTCTCGCAGTAATCCCCTTCTCATAAGGATGCTTCACTGCCTCTATGCAGGAAATGTAGTCTGCCCTAGATTTCAGCTTCTCCGATGGATTTCTACCTGTGAGAACAATTTCTACGTCATTCATATTGTACTTATCCATCAGCTTAAATAATACACTTTCTTCAACTAATTTGCAATCTATAGTAGGAATTATCTCATCCAAAATCACTAGTAATTTAATACCAGTCATTATGTTTGAATCTCTTTGTATAGCTTCTGATTTTTCATCACCTTGAATTTCCTGTAGTTTCTCGTCTATCCACCCCTCAACCTTTGCAAGCATCTTAGAAAATATATCTGCCTGTTCCTTCATTTCCTCTTCATTCATATCCCAGGTGAAGCCAAAGAATTTGTCTGAATGCATAACCTGAACATTTGACAGATTATTTAATACCTTTAACTCTCCGGATGTATCATCTTTAAGAAACTGTACCAGCAATACCGGGATATCATTACCAGCTGCCCTCACGCAAATACCAATGCTTGCTGTTGACTTACCTTTACCATTTCCGCAATATACATGAACCATTATTCTACCTCCAATCCCATAATATTATATATTTCCTTCATATCAATACTATCTCTTAATATCTGAGCTAGCTTGTCATATTGTTGTTCCTTAAACTCCGCATAAGAAATGCTTTCTGCAGGATTATAGACTATACCCTTCCTATCCCAAAGCAAGCTCACAAATGCAGCTCTAAACTCCTCTGTATCAAATATTCCATGAACATAAGACCCAAAAATGTTATCTCGGTAGTAGCCCTGTAAAACGTTATTTGTATCTACAGCAGGACCTTCCATTCTTCCACCACGGCTAACATCACTGTGTTCAAGCTTATCCCACATATTAAAATCCTCTTTACTTTCCTCAGGATTTTCAGCATCAATTACGCTCTGTCCCATATGTATCTCATAGCCACAGATTTCCTTCCCTGACAGAGAAGCCAGCACGCCTTCAAGCTGCGCCACTCTTCCTTCCACTCTGCATCTAGTCTTCTCCGATTCAAATATGGTCCTTATAGGAAGTAACTCCATTCCTCTTATAGGTTCTCTGTCCGCAAACTCCTTTATCTCCATACCAAGCATCTGATAACCACCACAGATACCTATAATTATGGTACCCCTATTAGCAAGCTTTTTTACTGCCACCTCTAGTCCATTTTCTCTCATCCACAACATATCCTGCATGGTACTTTTTGTTCCCGGAAGAATTACTGCATCCGGCACTCCCAGTCCTTCCACGCTATCCACATATCTTACAGACACATTTTCCTCAAGAGCAAAAGCTTGAAAATCTGTAAAGTTTGACAGCTTAGGAAAACGAATTACAGCTATGTCAATTCCTACTCCAGCCATACGATTACCCAGTTGCTCCGCCAAGGAATCCTCTTCTTCAATGTGAAGGTTTTCGTATGGAACCACACCAATAACCTTCTTATTGCACCGTTCCTCCAGCATACGAAGTCCCGGAACAAGAATGTCCTTATCTCCTCGAAACTTATTAATTATAAGCCCTTTAATCCTGTCCTTTTCATCCTCATCTAAAAGCATTATAGTGCCAAGAAGCTGTGCAAATACACCACCTCTATCGATATCCCCTACCAAGAACACTGAAGCATCTGCCATCTTAGCCATACCCATATTTACTATGTCATCATCCTTAAGGTTAATCTCCGCAGGACTTCCCGCCCCCTCTATTACAACTATGTCATATTCACTACTAAGCTTGTCATAGGCTGCCTTAACTACTGGTATAAATTCCTTTTTTCTGCGGTAATAATCCATGGCCTTTATATCTCCTATGGGCTTACCATTTACTATTACTTGGGAGCCCATATCTGTAGTTGGCTTAAGAAGTATGGGATTCATAGCCACCTCCGGCTCCACACCTGCTGCCTCTGCCTGAACAACTTGGGCTCTGCCCATTTCCAGATTATCTGCAGTTATGTAAGAATTCAGAGCCATATTCTGCGACTTAAATGGAGCTACCCTGTAGCCATCCTGCTTGAATATACGGCATAAGCCAGTTACTATGAGACTTTTACCAGCATTGGACATAGTGCCCTGAATCATAATTACCTTTGCCATTTTGACACTCTCCTTACAAGCTCCTTATTCTCGCTGGTGGACCTGACAGCCATTCTATAATAACCCTGTCCTAA
>JAFTPO010000053.1 GCA_017463225.1 Lachnospiraceae bacterium
GATGGAATTAAGATTAAGAAGGGTAAGCTTCGTGGTATCGAGTCAAACGGTATGATGTGTGGTATCGAGGAGCTTGGTTCATCAAGAGATTTCTACCCAGAAGCACCAGAGGATGGAGTATACGTATTCCCAGAGGATTCAGGTGTTAAGCCTGGAGATGATGCTGTAAAGGCTTTAGGACTTGACGATGCAGTTGTAGAGTATGAGATTACTTCAAATAGAGTGGACTGCTTCTCTATGATTGGTATGGCTAGAGAGGTTGCAGCTACATTTGATAAAGAGTTTATCCCTCCTGTAGTAGAGGTAAAGGGCTCAGGTGGAGATGTAAATGATTATATTTCTGTAGAGGTTAAGGATACTGACCTTTGTCCAAGATATGTGGCAAGAGTAGTTACAGATATAAAGATTGGACCATCACCTAAGTGGATGAGAGACAGACTTAAGGCACAGGGAATCCGTTCAATCAATAACTTGGTTGACATAACTAACTATGTTATGGAGGAGTATGGTCAGCCAATGCACGCATTTGACCTTGATACTATAGCTGGTAACAAGATTATTGTTAGACGTGCAAATGATGGAGATAAGTTCGTTACTCTTGACGGTCAGGAGAGAACACTTGATAAGGATGTGCTTATGATATGTGATGGTGAGAAGGAGGTTGCTATCGCAGGTATCATGGGTGGTGAAAACTCTATGGTAACTGACAACATTAAGACACTTCTCTTCGAGGCTGCCTGCTTCGACGGAACTAACATAAGACTTTCATCTAAGAGAATTGGTCTTAGCACAGATGCATCATCAAAGTTCGTTAAGGGACTTGATCCAAACCTTGCGTTAGAGGCTATTAACAGAGCATGTCAACTTATTGAGGAGCTTGGCTGTGGTAAGGTTGTAGACGGTGTGGTTGACGCTTATGCAAATCCTGTAAGTGACAAGGAGCTCCCATTTGAGCCAGAGAAGATGAATGGCTTACTTGGAACTGACGTAGCACCTGAGCAGATGCTTAAGTACTTTGATAAGCTTGGTCTTAAGTATGATGAGAAGTCAAATATGCTCACAATACCTACATTTAGACAGGATCTTAACTGTATGGCAGATCTTGCAGAGGAGGTTGCACGTTTCTATGGTTATGACAATATCCCTGTAACACTACCACGTGGAGAGTCAACAACAGGTAAGAAGAGTTATCCAGAGAGAATTAACGATGTAGCTAGAAATATCTGTGAGGCAAATGGTTTCTCAGGAGCTATGTGCTACTCATTTGAGAGTCCAAAGGTATTCGATAAGCTTCTTATCCCGGAGGATTCAGCTTATAGACAGGCAATCGAGATTATGAATCCACTTGGAGAGGACTTCTCTATTATGAGAACTATATCCTTAAATGGACTTCTTACATCTCTTGCAACAAACTATAACAGAAAGAACAAGGATGCAAGACTTTATGAGCTTGCAAATATCTATATACCTAAGGCACTTCCACTTACTGAGCTTCCGGATGAGAAGATGAAGCTTACTATGGGAATGTACGGTGCCGGTGACTTCTTCACCATGAAGGGTGTTATCGAGGAGTTGTGTGATAAGCTTGGCTTCGGCAAGGATTGCGTATACGAGCCAACAACTGAGCATCCATTCCTTCATCCTGGTCGTCAGGCTAATATCAAGAAGGGTAACCTTAACATCGGATACTTAGGACAGCTTCACCCAGAGGTTGGTGACAACTACAAGATTAAGGCTGATGTATATGTTGCAGTTATTGATATGGCTACAGTAACTATGCTTTCTACATTTGACAGAAAGTACGAGGGTATTGCAAAGTTCCCTGGTATGACCAGAGATTTAAGTCTTGTGGTAGATAAGAGCATCTTCGTAGGCCAGATAGAAACTGTAATAAAGAAGTGCGGTGGCAAACTGTTAGAGTCTTACAAGCTCTTTGACGTATATGAGGGAGAGCAGGTGGCAGCAGGAAAGAAGTCAGTTGCTTATACTATGACATTTAGAGCTAAGGACAGAACACTTGAGGATAGCGAGGTAAGTGCTATTATTGATAAGCTTCTTAAGGAGCTTTCAAAGATGGGAATTGAAATTAGAGCTTAAGTTTAATATAATTACCTGGTGGTGTTTTGTGACATCATCAGGTAATTGTGTATTGGAGAAATATTATGAAGTTAAGTGATTTTAATTTTGAGCTTCCGGAGGAGTTGATTGCACAGGACCCACTCCTTAAGAGAAGTGATTCCAGACTTATGGTTCTTAATAGAGCAGATGATTCTATAGAGCATAAGCATTTTAGAGATATAAAAGATTATTTGAATTCGGGTGACTGCCTGGTGATAAATGATACCAAGGTGTTGCCTGCAAGATTGATAGGTTCTAAGGAGGGGACGGGAGCATCCATAGAGGTGCTGCTTCTTAAGCGCCACGATGATAAAACTTGGGAAACCTTGGTTAAGCCGGGTAAGAAGGCTAGACCTGGTGCAAGGATAAGCTTTGGAGATGGTAAGCTTATAGGTGAGGTTATTGATGTTGTAGAGGAAGGAAACAGATTAGTTCGATTCGAATATGAGGGAATATTCGAGGAGGTATTAGATGAGCTTGGTCAGATGCCACTTCCACCATACATAACCCATCAGCTTGAAGATAAAAACAGATATCAGACTGTATATGCAAAGCACACAGGCTCTGCGGCTGCACCTACGGCTGGTCTTCATTTTACAGAGGAGCTGTTAAATGAGGTGGAGGCGATGGGTGTAAAAATTGCCCGAGTAACCTTGCATGTGGGATTAGGTACCTTTAGACCTGTAAAGGTTGATAACATTCTTGAACACCATATGCACAGTGAGTTCTATATGATAGATGAAGAGGCCTGTGATATAATCAATGAAACTAAGAAAAATGGTGGAAAGGTGATTTCTGTTGGAACCACCAGTACCAGAACTCTAGAGACCGCAGCTGATGAAGATGGAACCATTAGTCCTTGCAGTGGTTGGACAGAAATATTTATCTATCCGGGCTATAAATTTAAATGTGTGGATAGACTTATAACAAACTTTCATCTTCCAGAATCAACTCTCCTTATGCTGGTATCAGCACTTTATGATAGAGAGAAGGTGCTTGAGGCATACGAGGAGGCAGTTAAGGAGAGGTATAGATTCTTCTCCTTTGGAGATGCTATGCTTATATTATAAAGATTAGGAGGAGAGTATGAAGATATTTAAAGAAGGTATTACACTTTTAAGATTCAATCTCTCCTCTGTTTTGTTGTTTGAGATAATGCATAAGATACTGTCAATCGCTATTTTGGCACCCCTTGTGTACAGTATTTTGAATTTTTCTATAGATTTGGCAGGGGTAGATTATATTTATAATAATACTATCTATGTATATTTTGCCTGTCCGTCTACCTATGCCTGCTTCTTCGTTATATTGCTGGTGGTTGCTATGTTCTTTCTGGTAAATATATGCGGAATAATATGGGCCATGGAATTGTCCAAAAGAGAGGAAAAGACAAATCCTTTAACCTTGCTTATAAGAGGAATCTATAATGCTCTCCGCATAATTAGACCTAAGAATATGGGCATTATACTATATGTGCTGGGAATATTGCCGGTCACATTTTCTGTTATGGTGTCCGGAACTATGTTCGGCATTAAACTGCCGGAGTTCTTCAAACGATTTATAGCTTTAAATGACAGATTAATTACTATAGCTATAATCATATATGGTATCACCTGCTTCGTAGCAGTGTTCAGAATTTTTTCTCTAAATTATTTTACGGTATACGGATTTAGATTTAAGGAATCACTTTCTTTGAGTAAGAAGGTTATGAAGAAGCATAGCCTGCCTGTGTATCTGGGAGTAATATTCTTAAATGTGGGATTAATCCTGGTAATGTTCCTACTGGAGACAATTTTCTCCTTGGCGGCAGCAGGAGTTCTTTCGGGGTTTGTTAAATCTAAGGCAGTAAGCTTCGCTATAGATATTGTGGCAGAGGTAATATCTTTCGGGGTTTACATAACGTTTTCTGTTGTGTCGACACCTTTGATATATTCCTTTATTTGTGCATGTTTCTATAGATATGAGGCTGACTGTGACCATGCTGATGTGGTAAGAGAGATGGAAGACCGTTTAGAACATATAGAGACTAATCAAGACAAGCAAAAATCAAAGAAAAGAAATGCCATAGCCTATGGTGCCATTGTGGTTGCCGGTATTTTGTTAAATGGTTTCTATATATATCTTAGTATGACAGATAAGGTTAATCTGGATATATATTATTCCAGTAGAGCTTCAGTGACAGCCCACAGGGGAGATAGCTTTCATGCTCCGGAGAATACTATGGCAGCTATAAAGCTGGCAGAGGAGAATCAGGCTGACATTATTGAGATAGATGTGCGTCAAACCAAGGATGGAGAGTTGATTTTGATTCATGATGAATCTCTATTAAGAACCACAGGGGTGGATAAGAACGTTGGAGAGGTGACTTATGAATATATTAAAGGATTAGATGCAAGCTTTGAGATGGCCGCAGATTATAATCTGTCTAATACAGATGGAAAGCTGGAAGAGAATTCTAATTTTGCGTATGTAGGTGAGAAGATACCAACTTTAGAGGAAGCTATAATATATGCCAAGGAGCATGATTTGTTTTACAATATTGAGCTTAAGCCGGAGGAATATTATGATGGATATTATGATAAGCTGGTAGCTATGCTGGAGGAATACGATTTTCTGGACAGCTGTGTGGTGGCAAGCTTAGAGTATGATGCTATAGAAACTGTAAAGAAAATGAATCCTGACATAAGAACGGTGTATATTATGTCTGTGGTTTATGGTAATTTTCAGGATATGGAATATGCTGATGCATATAGCGTGCGTCACAATTTTGTAGATAAGGATCTGGTAAAGAAGATACATGAGTTTGACAAGGAGATATATGTGTGGACAGTAAATGATCCATATAAGATTAAGAATCTGCTGTTGCTTGATGTGGATAGCATAATAACAGATAAGCCATATGAGACTAAAGAGGTAATATATAATGCCAATGAGACAATATTTACTGATTGGCTGGGAAGATTGATAGAGGAGTACTAAAAAAACAAGTCTGACCAAATAGTTGGTAGACTTGTTTTTTTGTATTAATATGTGAAGTATTCCTTTAGAAGCTCAACAAGATAATCGTAGTCTTTAAGGTGCATCAACTCTCTAGCCGAGTGCATAGCAAGCATTGGAATTCCCATATCCACTGACTTTATAGGAAGATATGATGACACGATAGGCCCTAAGGTCTGTCCACCGGCCATACCTGAACGGTTAACCTGCTTTTGCAGTTTGATGTTCTTCTCGTTGCACAGGGCTGTAATAACTGCACCTGCTTCACTGTCGGTGACATATCTTTGAGACGCGCTGGTCTTAAGAGTCACACCCTTGCCCAGGATAATTTGGTTTGTCACATCGCTCTTTTCTGAGTAGTTTGGATGTAGGCCATGAGCCACATCACAGGAGATGTTAAATCCTTCATATATCATATTCTTATCAGGAACAATTCGCTCTATAATATCTCTAAGCAGTGTGGAATCTGCACCCTGCTTTGAACGACTTCCGATTTCTTCGTTATCGAAGAATACTCCCACGGAGATAGAATCTTTAATACTACTTTCTATAAGTGCATTAGTTATGGCACACACTGAGGATATGTTATCGATTCTTGCGCCGGATAAAAACTCATCCTTCATACCAAGAATCTGAGGCTCCTCATATACGTATAGATATAAATCGTAATCTAAAATATCGTCATAGCTTATGCCGGAATTGTCGGCTACATATCTAAGTAGCTTGTCGGTCTCTGAACTGCCTTCAGCCATAGAGATTAATGGAATCAATTCCTTCTGTACGTCTATGTCGGCATTTTTATCCTTCTTAAGATGTGGTGCCAGATTGGGAATTATGCATATTGGCTTTTCTGAGTCGTAAAGTAAAGTTTTTGGTGCAAATGCATTCGCTCCCTTTGCAACTATCTTTCCCGCTAAGCCTAGAGGTCTGTCAAACCAGGTGTTAGTTATAAGACCACCGTAGGGTTCAACATTTGCCATAAGGTAGCCGGATTTTTTTATATCCGGATTTGGCTTTAATTTAAGACATGGAAAATCGGTGTGAGCCATAGCCACTCTTAAATGCTTGGCGTTATCACCTATGACAAAGGCAACCAGCATAGATGAAAAAGGCTGAACCATATATTTGCCAGGGGCAAGCTGTCCCCAGTCCTTTGACATATCTAACATTTTGAAGTCATTATTACTAAAGCTCTGGGCACATTCCTTAACTACGTGGAACTGAGTTTTGCCATTTTTTAGCATATCTATTAGTTTGTTCATAATAGCTCTCCTTGTGAAATTCTGATATTTGAAATTATAGTATAATTATACATCTCTTTCAAGAAAACTATAAATCTTAATATCTGTTTTTTCTTGTAATAAGGTAATAAAAGGAGTATTATGTACAAGGTAATAAGTGCAAAATGTAATGAACAGGAGACATATTATGAAGCTTACAAGAGTAAAAGGATTTAAGGGAGAGGTAACAGTTCCGGGTGATAAGTCCATATCTCACAGAAGTATTATGCTTGGTTCTTTGGCTAAGGGCGATACTGAGGTATATGGATTTCTTCAGGGAGCAGACTGCCTTTCTTCTATAGATTGCTTTAGCAAGATGGGAGTAGAGATAGAGAATAAGGGCGATATGGTTATCATTCACGGAAGAGGATTGCATGGACTTAAAGCATCTAGTGATACCTTAGATGTGGGTAATAGTGGAACTACCACAAGACTTATGTCCGGAATTCTTGCGGCGCAGCAGTTTACCTCCAGAGTAAACGGTGATGCTTCTATACAGAAGCGCCCTATGAAGCGAATTATGACTCCTCTTTCTATGATGGGGGCAGACATAACTAGTGAGCTTTCTAATGATTGCGCTCCTTTGATTATAAATGGTAAGCAGCTTAAAGGTATACATTACGATTCTCCTGTGGCATCAGCTCAGGTTAAGTCGGCAGTGCTTTTTGCCGGACTTTATGCAGAGGGCGAAACCAGTGTAACTGAACCAGCTGTTAGTAGAAATCACACAGAGCTTATGTTTGAGGAGTTTGGTGTTGATATAAAGTGTCAGGGAAAGACTGCTACAGTTAAACCTGCTAAGGAGCTTTACGCAAAGAAGGTTGTGGTTCCGGGAGATATATCCTCAGCAGCGTACTTTATGGTGGCGGGAGCTATTACACCTAATTCACAGATTACAATAAAAAATGTGGGTATAAATCCTACCAGAGATGGTATAGTGAGAGTCTTTGAAATGATGGGTGCGGATATACAGGTGGAGAAAACCTCCGGAGATATAGGGGAGCCAACGGCAGATATTACAGTGTCCACATCTAATCTTAAAGGCTGTGTAATCGGTGGTGATATAATACCAACTCTCATAGATGAAATTCCGGCTATAGCTATACTTGCCTGCTTTGCAGAGGGTGAGACAGTTATTAAGGATGCTCAGGAGCTTAAGGTTAAAGAGTCCAACCGTATAGATGTTATGGTTAACAATCTAAAAGCCATGGGCGCTGACATAGAGGCTACAGATGATGGAATGATTATAAGAGGAGGAAAGCAGCTTCACGGAGCAGTTATAGACAGTAAGCTGGATCATAGAATTGCCATGAGCTTTGCTGTGGCAGCTATGAATGCAGATGGAGATACTGAGATTATAGGAAGTGAGTGCGTAGACATATCATATCCTAAGTTCTATGATGATATAAATAAATTAAAAATGTAATAAAAAAAGACCAGTCTCCTGGTCTTTTTTTGTTACTATTATGCGTTGATAGTAGGTATATCGTCGTCATCTGTAGCATCCTCTACAGCTTCCTTAATCTCCTCAACCTTTTCCTCAACCTTATCTGTTACCTCTTTGGCAGCATCCTTTACATCCTCAACTACAGCCTCTGGAGTGATAGAAACATAATCTCTCTCAACATCCTCAGCAGCAAGGTCAAGATCCTCGAACAATGCATCCTCTTCTACGAAATCTGCCTCGTTATCAAATATAGCAGGCATCTTCTCCTTAAGAGTTGTCTTAACCTTCTTAATCTTATCGTCTACCTCATACTTCTTGTATGGCTCGCTCTCCTTAATCTGATCCTTGAATACATATGCTAAACCACTAACGGCAGCAGCTGCAACAGTGAACTTTACTAAGCCCTTAAATAACTTGCCCATATCTAATCTCCTTTAACTTTATAATTATTTTTCCGCGTTTACGTAAATAATATTCTAATACAACCATAATTAAAAATCAAGTCAGCTAAAATTAAAACCACATTAAAATACATATACTAATATAAGTTTCACAAAAAAATCAGCATTGTAGCTCTAAGATTTGTCGCTTCGGGTTTGATATGAATGTTAAAATGTGGTATTCTATATGAGTATTTTACATATGATTTGGAGGTAAACTATGAATAGACCGTTGCTTGAGACAGAGAAGAATTTTTTGAAATGTGCATTGCTTATGCTTATAGCGGGCATAGGACTTGTAATTTTAGGGGAAACTAGCTTTGGAGTTGGTACTATAATATTAGGTGTTGTATTCGCTATATGTGCGGTGGTGTCTATATTTAAGAATAAGGACAGTGAATAAATATATAATTTAGGAGAAATGAAATTGTAATGTTGAGAGAGGATTCACATAAGCTATTAGTGAAAAAGAAAGAAGAATATAACAGGCAGCTAGCTGAGAAGACAAGGCTTGAGGGAACTATAACTGCACTTAGAGCAGTTACGTTTATAGCAGGCTTTTGTTTGATTGCCATAGGATTGTCGGAGGATAATATGCTGTGGTGCTTGGGAGCTGCTTTTTTGATAGGCTTTATTTTACTGGTAAGAATACACAATAAACATGATTCCCAGGTTAACAGATTAAAAGCCGGGTTATCTACGGTGGATAAGCTGCTTATGGGATATGAGGAAACCTGGAATCAGATTGAGGACGATGGTGGGCAGTTTATGGAAGATGAAGATTATTTCGCCAAAGATGTAGATATGCTGGGCTTTAATTCTCTCTATCAGAAGATTAATCTTGCTCATACATCTAAGGGAAAGATGATGTTGGCCAAGCTGCTCTCTTTAAAAGAAGATGTTGCTTTGACAAGAGAAACCAGACAACAGGCTATAAAGGAACTTTGTCAGGATGCAGACTTTGTTGTAGATTTCTCGTCGGCTACTAAGCTACTTGATAATAAAAAGACTAAGAGTGACAGCTTAGATGAATTTGCTAAGTATTGCGGAGATAAAAATGTGGGAGCATTGCCTGGGTGGGCAAAGGTGATAAGTATAATATTCCCGGTAGCATTTTGGGTAGCCTTTATATTGTGGCTATGTGATGTTACTCATTATGGATATGCTTTAGTAATATTTTTTGTTAACCTATCGGTGAATATATTAACCAGACATGTGACAGATAGAATTATTCAACCTGTATATGTTATGTGCATTCTCTTTGAGAATTATATGCAGGTGCTTAAAGTAGTCAGTGGTAAGGAGTTTAAGTCCGAAAGACTCAAAGAGTTGCACCATAGACTCTGCGGAGAGGATGGTACCTACACTGCCTTTAATAAGCTCAAGGGTATAAGTCAGGCGTATAACATATCTTATAATCCGGTCATTCACCAGGTGTTTGCATCAGTGTTCTTCTGGGATTACCAGTTGGCTAGAGCAGTTGGTAACTGGAAGGAAAAGTATGGAGCAAATGTGGCAGACTGCTTTGATAACATAGGTGAGCTGGAAGCGTTAATCAGTCTTGCTTCTATAGGAATTACTCACCAGTGCTGCTGGGGTGAATTAAGCTTCGATGATAAGGTAAGCCTTAAGGTAGAGGATGCGTATCATCCTTTGATTGACCAAAGCAAGGTTGTGTCTAATAGTGCAACCTTAGAGGATGGTATAACCATTATTACCGGTTCTAATATGTCCGGAAAAACAACCTTCTTAAGGACACTTGCCATTAATCTGGCGTTGCTTTATATTGGCGCTCCTGTGTGCGCTAAGGAATTTAAGAGCAGCTATATGAAGATATTTACATCTATGAGAGTGACAGATGATGTGGCTCATGGAATATCAACATTTTATGCAGAGATACTTCGTATAAAGACCATGTCTGAATATAAAAAATGTGGCAAGCCTATGCTTTGCCTTATAGATGAGATATTTAAGGGGACAAACTCTGCGGACAGAATAGTTGGAGCTAAGGGTGTAATAACAGGATTGTCCGGGGAAAACACTATGGTAATAGTTTCTACCCACGATTTTGAACTGTGCAGTCTTACTAACCAGTCAGGAGAACAGGTGGCGAATTATCATTTTGAGGAATATTATCAGGACGATATGCTCAAGTTTGACTACAGCATTAAGGATGGAAGATGTACCACAACCAATGCTAAAGCTATCTTAAAAATGGCAGGTTTTAGTGTATAGACTTCTTTGTCAAATATGACGAATTGTGACTTGTGTTAAAAATACACAAAATAATCCACTTTTTTTAGCAAAAAAGTTTTGTTAATTATGCACAATGCCAATTATGAAAAAATAACAAAAACCTAGTTGACACCTAGACGAAAAGTGTTATAAAATCACAGTAGTTAATTATCTTTATTATAAAGGGGGTACGTTACTTATGGCATTACCAGCTAATATAACAGGTTCAGACAATAATGTTTTATCAATAGCTGCATCTAATAATAAGGGATTGCTTATAAGATTCCTTAACGAGCAGGTTGAGGATGGCTTTTACGCATTAGTTATCGACTATTTAAAGGATAGTAACTTTGATCTATCAACTATGATGGTTGATGAGGATGTTAAGGTACAGTGTACTAAGCTCTATGAGCTTGGAGAGTTCGTTGACGAGAACATTAAGGCTACAGGCCGCTACGAGATTGAGGAATGGATTGAGCCATTATTTAGATTTGTGTATGGAGATATTGATCCTACAGATATTGATGCTCCTATAAACACAACAGGAATTTACAGATATAGTATTTGGTTAATCTATCTCTACCAGAGAGAGCGTTTTACAGATGCTATGAGACTTATCGGTGAGAGAATCGCACCACTTCTTATTAATGTAAGCTATCAGATATTAGAGGACGATGACAGACCTAAGAATTACGACAAGGCTGTTATGGGATATCTTGATCTTATTAATGTTATTATGGAGATGGGCATTCCTGCAGGAGATGCTAACTCAGATGCATATATGAATAACCTTGAGGTGTTATTCGATTATGTTGTTGAGGATCCACATGTAGGCAATGATTACAAGATTCAGTTCTCTATCGGTTTATTTAATGCTTACATAACAAACAAGGATTTCAGTAAGGCGTTTGAGTTCTATGGACTTAACGCTGAGTACATACCTATTGACAATATGTCAGTGTATGAGAGCTTCAAGGAGCTTATCAGAAATACTAATTCTGCACAGAACACAAGCGTTCTTAGCAGAAGCGTAATCAACGCTATTTCTAAGCAGGAGATTTATAACAAGAGAATTGATACACTTATCGGAGAGGTTTCAAACTTTGTTAAGAAGGTATACCAGTACATTGAGAATGAGCCTAATATGAAGAAGAATCTTCAGATTCTTGGAGCAGGTGCATCACTTAAGGATAAGACTAATGTGTTTGAGGGTCTTTACGAGTACAACCTTGTATTCCATGAGTGTGGTATCAAGGCAATCGTTAACCAGGATAACGCAACCCGTTCATGGGAGGAGAAGTATGAGATATTAGAGCTTCTTTATACTACTCTTAATGTTATCTTTGATGGATATAATGTATATGAGATTTCTAACAAGATTGAGCACCAGTATGTTGAGCTCACTTGGATTGGAGATTATGTAAATGCTAACCCAACACTTCTTAAGCTGTTCTTCAGCGTAAAGGAGAAGGTTAAGGCATTTAAGGTTAGAAAGAATTCTATTCTCGAGAAGTCTAAGACAAACTATGAGATTAAGCAGATGATTGATGACAGACAGAAGGCTCTGGTATTCATGAGTGCTGAGGATATGATTTCTAACGGACTTAACAGTGGCACAGTAAATATTATTAATAACAGCTATGACCCTAAGAAGGCTGAGGCTTACTTGGTTAAGACTTACAAGGAGATTCAGGTTCCTGCTAAGTACAAGAAGGCTGAGGTTCCACAGACTGGTGGTAAGCTCTTTGGTAAGGCTGCAGCTCCTGCTATGGATGCAGACCTTAAGAAGCTTCTTTCAGACACTAAGATTGAGGAGATGCTCCTTAAGTCAGAGTGGTTATGGAATCAGTACCAGGATAAGGGTAATGACAAGCAGACTCCGGAGGAGAGTACTTACAGTGTAGTATGTCTTGTTAAGGTAATTGAGAAGCTTCTCGACAGAAAGGGCTCTGGTCAGGCTAAGCAGGAGTCAGCTCCTAACAAGAAGGTTATCATTACTAAGACCGGTAAGGTTATTGAGCTTTCAGATGAGGGTTCAAACACACCTGTATCTAACACAGCACAGACTCCTAATGTTATCGAGAATATCAATAACATTATAGTAGCACTTAAGGATAAGTCAGAGGAGAATGTAGCTTACGTTCAGTCATATGTTAATGATTGGCTTAACACAATCGTTGCAGCTAAGATTGATAAGACTGTTATGTTACCTTTATACGAGGCAGAGGAGATTAGAACTAAGACTCTTCAGGTTATTAAGAAGCTTCGTGCAGATTTATTATAATCGACCACAAAAAACCTTTATCATAATTCGGGGGTATCGTAATGATACCCCCTTTCTTCGTAGAACTAAGAGGAGTAGACTATGAATCAGGAACAAATATTTAACATTGAAGAAGAATTGAAAAAGCTGCCTAATTCACCGGGTGTCTATATTATGCATAATAAGCATGATGAGATACTCTATGTTGGTAAGGCTGTAAATCTTCACAATAGAGTTAGACAGTATTTTCAAACCGGTCATGGTCATAATAACTCCAGGAAGATAGCTAAGATGGTGGAGCAGATAGCATATTTTGAATATATTGTCACCACCTCAGAGATGGAGGCCTTGGTTTTAGAGTGTAATCTTATAAAGGAGCACAGACCAAAGTACAATACACTTATGACTGATGATAAGGGTTATCCTTATATTAGGGTGACTGTGGAGGAGGATTATCCAAGATTATTGTATAGTCACAGCATGAAACGGGATAAGTCTAAGTACTTTGGACCTTACACAAATGGCAAAGCTGTGAGGGATATGATAGATTTGCTGAATAAGCTGTATAAGCTTAGAACCTGCCAGAAGAGATTGCCAAAGGAGATGGGAAAGGACAGACCATGTCTATATCATCAGATAGGTCAGTGTGATGCTCCTTGTAATGGGTATATTTCTTCGGAGGACTACAGAGCAAATGTTGAACGTGCTATGGAATTCTTAGGTGGGAATTATAAGGATGTGCTGGCCGGGCTTATGACCGAGATGAAGCAGCTTGCAGCGGATATGGAATTTGAGAGGGCTGCTGAGAAAAGAGACCTGATAGAGAGTGTTAAGCATATTGTAGAGAAGCAGCAGATATCGAAGACTAGCGGAGAAGACAGAGATGTAATAGCTTATGCTATGGCGGAAGGTGATGCGGAGGATGTTGTTGTTACCATATTCTTTGTCCGTGATGGTAAGCTTCTTGGAAGAGACCATTATCATATGAATGTAAATGGTTCTGATGAGGATGGAGAGATATTGTCGGCTTTTGTGAAGCAGTACTATTCTGGGATACCATATCTTCCTAAGGAGATTTTAGTGGAGCAGGAGCTGCCTGATAAAGCTGTGATAGAGGGGTATCTATCCCAGCGAAGAGGAAGTCAGGTAAAGCTTGCAGTGCCTCAGAAGGGCGATAAGAGAAAGCTTTTAAATATGGCTAAGGATAATGCCAGACTGATATTAGAACAGGATATAGAGCGCATTAAACGACAGGAAAAGAGAACTGTGGGCGCTACTAAGGAGATCGCAGAGCTTATAGGTATACCTAGCGCCAGACGAATGGAAGCATTTGATATCTCCAATATATCAGGTTGCCTTGGAGTGGCTTCTATGGTAGTATTTGAGGATGGAAGACCAAATAAGAAGGCTTACAGAAAATTCAGACTAAACACGGTGATGGGTATGGATGACTATGCTTCCATGAAGGAGGTTCTATCCAGAAGATTCACGGATGATAAGCTGGATGTACTGCCGGATGTGATTATGATGGATGGTGGAAAGGGTCAGGTCAATGTTGCCTTAAAGGTTTTAGATAGCTTAGGTTTGGAGATTCCCGTGTGTGGTATGGTAAAGGATGATAACCACAGAACCAGAGGGTTGTACTACAATAATGTGGAGGTAGACTTCCCTAAGGGTAGCGAAGCCATACTTATGATAACTGCCCTGCAGGATGAGGCCCACCGATTCGCCATAGAATATCACAGACAGTTAAGAGTTAAGAATCAGGTGCACTCTGTGTTAGACGAAATACCGGGGGTAGGGCCGGCCAGAAGGAAAGCCCTGGTCAAACATTTCAAGGATATCGAAGAGATTAAGAATGCGAGTCTTCAGGAGCTTGAACAGGTGGAGGGTATACCTGCCAGTGTTGCTAAGTATGTGTATGATTTCTTTCACCGGTAGGCCAGCTTTGTTAAAATGCGTATATATATTATATATTATAAATTTTGGAGGAATAAGATGAGAAACAGATTGTATCCCACAGATTATTTTACATCAACCTATGCCATAGATTTTGAGAAGCTTTATAAGATGGGCTACAGAGGAGTTATATTTGATATGGATAATACCTTGGTGGAGCATGATGCTCCGGCGGATGACAGAGCTAAGGAGTTTATAGCAAGGCTTAAAGCTATAGGATATAAGATATGCTTTCTTTCTAATAATGGTGAGGAAAGAGTCAAGATGTTCAATGATGAGGTGGATTGCCAGTACATCTTCAAGGCAGGAAAGCCATCCCCTAAGGGATATGTAAAGGCTATGGAGCTGATGGGTACCTCTAAGGAAGAAACTGTGTTTGTGGGAGACCAGATATTTACAGATGTGTGGGGTGCTAACAATGCAGGGATAAGAAGTATATTGGTGCAACCTATAGCAAAGCATGAGGAGATTCAGATAGTTTTGAAGCGAATTCCGGAGAAGTGGATATTAAAAGGATATCTTAAGAAGTATCCTCTTAGGGATAAATAGTTTAAAAAAGAACGGCTTTTGTCGTTCTTTTTTGAATTTATGCACCTAGAAAAGGGTTTCAGCGCACTTTTGGTAAAAACATAGAAATAATACACTAAAATGTTGTGCATTATTAACAAAGAAAATCGGTAAAATAGCCTATGGCAAAAAAAGTCGAAAGGGGTTGAATAAGCTGTTGACAAGTGATAAAATGTACATTAACTGTAAAACTAGGGGTACTAGCGTTCAGTAGAGAGAGGCAAATGACGATAGTAGTAAAGGATGACTGCTAGAAAAAAAGAATCAAGGAGGATAAGAGGGAGAAAACTATGAAGAAAAAACTATTCACCAAAATTGCAGCCCTGGCTATGACAGCCGTGCTTGCACTGGGAAATGTTAATATCACGCCTAAGGCGGAAGATACATTCCCTAAGACACCAGACCCGGCAATATACAAATATGAATATGAGCCGGAAAGTGGAGTAAATCCACTTTACGCAGCAACTAAGTTCCATATTTTCGCACAGGAGAGTGCCAGCTTAAGTGCTCACTGTAACGGTAATATGGCAACACCACTTATGTATCACAATGTAAACAGTGGTTCTAACAAGGTATACACAGATGTCTCAGGAACAGAGGTAACCTATATAGGTCAGCTTGCTCCTGGTTTCAATGGAACCTTTGCAGCGACTACAGATACACATATTGTATTTGGTAGAGACACAGAGATTAAGCTTATGAATGGTGTGGATGTTTTTGCTACTGATTCAGCTGGCAACTACAGCAAGGTTAATACCAATAAGGACTTAATCTACAAAGAGGGAGCAAAGGATTATATTGACTTTGATGATGAGTTCAGTAAGCTTAATAAGCTTTCTATAAATCTTGCATCAGAGGCTTCTACAGCTGAGGTTAAAGAAAATGTTGTAAAGATGCCTGCAGGCACTGATACTTATTATATCAATGCAGATTCTTCTCAGTTTATGAATAGAGCATTCATAATTGAAAACTGTGATTTTAAGAAAGGACAGGCGTTAGTTATCAACGTTAACGTAGGTACTGCCACAACATATGAATTGCCTTTCACACAGGTTCTCTTTAAAGATACTGATGGAGATGATTTCGGTACTGGTGAGGATAAGGGAGAGTACACAGGACTTGGAAATATACTTTGGAACTTCTATGGCACAGATGCCAACGGCAACATAGTTCCATTTACAGGCACCTTAAAGACATGTACAGAGTTTAAGGGTACAGTTCTTGCTCCTAGTGCACATATTACAACAGCAGCTTCTAACCAGGACGGTAACTTCATCGGTAAGATAGTTGATCTTGGTTCAGGAGAGACACATAGATGGGATTTCGGCGGAAAGCTTAAGAACTATGCTCCAACAGGAACAGTAACTGTTGTGGTTAAGGATGATAAGGGCAATCCTATCTCAGATGTTATTGTTAAGGTTGAGGATACAAAGAATAATACTTTTGATTTGGAAACAGATGACAAGGGTGTAACTACTACACTTGATGGTCTTCCTCTCGATAAATATACAGCAACAATTACAGTGCCAGAGGGCTACGAGCTTGTTGTAGGTGAAACAGCTACAAAGTCAGAGACTATAACTGAGGCAAAGCCTGATGCTACTATTGAGTTCACAGTAAAGAAGAAGGAAGAGGCACCAAAGACAGGATACTTCAATATTTCAGTTATAGATAAAGATACAGGAGCTTTAGTTCCTGATGTAAAGGTAACTATTTCGGAGAATGGTTCAACTACAGCTATTGAGAGTTTAACTACCGGAACAAACGGTAAGGTAGATTCAAGCAAGATGGATCTTGCTACTGATGGTACATGGGATAAGTATGACATCGCAATTACTGTACCAGACGGTTACATAATGTATAATGGTACAAGCAATAAGGTAACAGATGAACTTACAGATGCTAACCCAGATAAGGTTGAGTTTGTAATCGTTAAGAAGCCTATTCCTACAGGTGCTATCCAGATTGAGGTTGTTTCTAAGAATGCCGGTTCTGATGAAGAGAGAGCAGTTGAGGGAGCAAAGGTTACAGTTAAGGATAATGCATCTCATATCGTAAAGGAAGTAACAGTAATAACTGATGATGATGGTCTTACACCAGTAGTTGATAAGCTTGAGTTAGCTAAGTATACAACTACCATAGATGAGACTACTATACCTGCTGGCTTTAAGCTTGAGGCTAGTGAGACTGTTGTTAAGGATGTAAACGTTGCAGAGACTGGTAAAGTATATCAGGTTAAGTATGTTCTCGTACAGGAGGCAGGTTCTCTTGTAGCAAAGGTTACAGATGAGGATAACAAGGCTGTTCCAGGGGTAACAGTAGAGATACTTGATAAAAATGGTGATTCTGTTGGAGAGTTCACAACAAATAACAAGGGTCTTACAGATGAGTTGTATGATCTTTTAGCAGATGACAAGTATACAGCTAATATAGTAGCTGTTCCTGATGGATATCAGGTTGTTACAGGAACAGGCTCAAAGACAATAATTGATAACAAGCTTGTTCAGATTGATCTTAAGGTTGAGAAGATTCCTACAGCAGGAATTAAGGCAACTGTAGTAACTCAGGATGGTACTGCAGTATCAGGAGTTGAGGTAGCAGTTAAGGATTCAAAGGGTAAGAATGTAACTACACTTGTAACAGGTGGTACTACAGATACAGTTAAGAATCTTGAGCTTGGCGATTACAAGACAACTATTACTGTACCAGATGGATACAAGCTTGTAAGCGAGAATGCGACAGTAGATGTTAAACTTTCAGAGAAGGATAAGATATACGAGGTTGAGTATGTTATCGCTAAGGAAGTTAAGACTGGTGACCTTAAGGTTACAGTAACTGATTTAAAGGGCAACCTTATAGAGGGTGCAACAGTTAAGGTTACTGATAAGGCAGGTAATCCAGCAGGAACAGCTACCGAAGTTTACAATACAGACGAAGATGGCTTAGCTGCAGAGATTAAGGGACTTCCTGTTGGAACTGAGTATGTTGCAACAGTTACAGCAGCTCCAGAGGGATATGTTGTATCAAAGACTACAAATTACACAACAGGCTCTAATACAATAGTAGCCGACAAGTGTGTAGAGATAATTCTTAAGGTTGAGGAAGAACCTGCTGAGCCAGTAGGTAATTTACATGTAATTATTAAGGATGCAGTAACAGGCGAGCTTATTGAGGGCGCAAAGATTGTAGTTAAGGATTCAGAGGGCAACGTTAAGGAAACTGTTACAACTGATAAGACTGGAGAATTCACAGTAAAGGATTTGCCAGAGGACATTTATACAGTTGAGACAGTGACTGTGCCGGATGGATACACTGCTCCTGACAAGGAGACTCAGACAGTAGTGGCTAACAAGACTGCAGAGGTTCCATTAGAGGTTGAGAAGGTACCTGGAAGTCTTAGCGTGGTTATTACAGACTCAAAGACTGGAGAGGTAATTCCAGATGCTAAGGTAGAGATTACCAACGATAAGATTGGCTATAAGGAAACCTTCACTACAGATGAAAACGGTAAGATAGCAGTAGATAAGCTTTATCCAGGTGACTACACAGTAACTACAACTGAAGTACCTAAGGATTATAATACCCCAGATGCAAAGACAGATACTGTTGTATCAGGTGCGAACACTAATGTTCCTCTTACAGTAGAGAAGGAGCCAGGTAAGCTTATTGTAACTATTGTAGATGCAAATAATGGAGATCCAATTCCAGATGCAAAAGTTGTTATAACAAGTAAGAATGACAAGGTAGGATACAGCCAGGAGATAGAGACAGACGATGAGGGTAGAATTGAGATAGACAAGCTTTATCCAGGTGAGTATGACATTGTAACAAAGGAAGTTCCTGGTGAATATGATAAGGCTGATTGGCCAAAGCCTACAACAGCTACTGTAATATCAGGTGGAACAACACAGAAGGATTTGGAGGTACCTGCTGATAAGACTACAACTCCAGATACAGGTAACCTTCAGGTAACAATAAGAGATAAGTATTCAAAGGACCCTATCGAGGGTGCAACAGTTGTTATAACAAGCAAGGATGACCCAACCTTCAAGAAAGAGGTTGTTACAGATGAGAAGGGTCAGTATAAGGTAGAGGGCTTAGAGCCAGGCGATTATGTAGTAACAACAACTAAGGTTCCAGAGGGCTATACAGCTCCTGATGAGGAAACTGATGAGGTAATAGCAGGACAGACTACAGTAGTAGACTTAATCGTATTCAAGCCAGGTGCAATAGATGTAACCGTAATTGAGAAGGGTACTGATAAGCCAATACCTGATGCAAAGGTTGATATTATCGACGAGGAAACTAAAGAAGTAGTTAAGGAAGTAACTACAGATAAGAATGGTAATGTCATTGTAGATAATATGGAGCCAGGTGATTACATCATCCATGTTCCAGATGTACCAGGCTATGAGGAGCCGGGGGATAAAACTGTAACAGTTAAGCCAGGCGAGACTACTCCTGAGAAGCTTGAGGTTGAGAAGGATCCAGGTACTCCTGTAGTTCAGCCAGGTAAGTTAGATGTAACTATTATTGACAAGAACACACAGGAATATATTCCTAATGCTACAGTTCAGATTGTTGACAAGACTGGTACTGTTATAAAAGAGGTAACAACTAACAGCCAGGGTAATGTAGTTGTTGATAATCTTGAGCCAGGTTCAGTTACTATTCATGTTGTAGATACTCCACAGTATGCAGAGCCTGATGATGAGACAGTTGTTATTGAGGCAGGTAAGACTACTACAGAGATTCTTGAGGTTGAGAAGGTTGGTCAGATGCAGATTGTTATAACTGACAAGAACGACCCAACTAAGCCTATTCCAAATGCTACAGTAGTAGTTAAGGATAAGGATGGAAAGACTGTTGCAACTCTTACAACTGATAAGAATGGTAAGACTGATATAGTTAAGGATTTAACTATCGGTGAGACATTTACTATAGAGACAACAACAGTTCCAGAGGGATACACTCCACCTACACCAACAACTCAGAAGATTACAAAGACTGAGCTTGAGGTAGTAGAGCTTGTAGTAAGCCGTGATAGTGGTGTAACAAGTTCAGTAGGTAGCTTATACGTAATCATTACAGATAAGAATACAGGAGATGTAATTCCAGATGCTACAGTTGAGGTTTCAAACTCAAAGGGTGAGAAGATTCAGACAGTAGTAACTGACAAGACTGGTTCATTTACTATTACAAATCTTAAGCCGGACACTTATACTATAAAGACTACAAAGGTTCCAGCAGGCTATACAGCTCCAGAGACTCAGACTGCAGGAGTTAAGTCAAATGCAAGAACTGATGTACATCTTTATGTAGCTAAGGAAGCAACAAATACAAATAAGCCTAACATTGACACAGTAGTTCAGACTGGCGATGATTCAAACGTAGGTATGGCAGGTGTGCTTGCACTTATATCTGTATTAGGAATCGCAGTAATAATGTTTATGAAGAAGAGAGAAGAGGCTTAATTCTTCACAGGCTGACGTATAATAAAGTTTAATCAAATGCAATCCTTCGTGATGAGCGAAGGGTTGCATTTTTATTGACAAAGGAAATCCTACATTATATTATGGGAAAAATTGGAGTTATACCGGATTTGAATAACATGGAGGATAAGAGTATGAATAAGCTTAGTGAAGAAGAAAAACATAAACAGATAATGAGGGAGGTTAAGGGAACTCTAATACTTATAGCTATTGTGGCGGCTTGGCATATAGGCTTTGGCTTTGCTTTGGATGGCATAGATGTACTTGTTTTGGGTATGCCACTTTGGTTTTTTGTAAGTACAATCGGCGCATTTGTCATATCTGTGGTTGGTGTTATTATATTGCTTAAATTCGTCTTTAAGGATATTGATTTGGGAGAAGAATCAGAGGAAGGCGGTGAGCAGTAATGAACAAGAATCAGATTATTATGTTAACCATATTGGCGGTTTATCTGGTGGCGAATTTTGTAATAGGTATTTTCTATAGTAAGAGAAGTGAAAAGAAAAGCAATATGAGCTTTACCAAAAAGTACTTTATCGGCTCAAGAGGAATGAATGGATTTGTTCTTGCTATGACAACTGTAGCTACTTATGCCAGTGTCAGTTCTTTTGTAAGTGGTCCTGGTGCAGCCGCTATTACCTATGGCTTTAGTCAGGCATGGGTTGCGGGAGTTCAGGTTGGAGCAGCCTTCTTGGTTCTTGGAGTGCTGGGAAAAAAGTTTGCTATAGTTTCAAGGAAGACCGGAGCAGTTACGATTGCAGGATATCTTAAAGCCAGATATAAGTCAGATGCTTTGGTTGTTATTACAACACTTCTTATGATTGTGTTCTTTATCACTCAGATGATAGGTCAGTTTATGGGCGGTGCTACACTTATTGAGACAGTTACCGGATTGGATTTTAAGGTAGCATTGGTTATATTTGCGTTTGTTGTAATATTATATACTGCCTTCGGTGGATTTACAGCGGTTGTAATAACTGATACCTTGCAGGGAATTATAATGCTTATTGGAACATTTTTACTTATATTCTACGTTCTAAAGGAAGGTGGCAGCTTTGAGGCTATGAGTGCAAATCTGGATGCTAATCTTCCGGGCTGGGACAGAATTACAGGTACAGGATATACCCCGGGCTCCCTGATTTCCTTCTGGGTATTAGTAGGAGTAGGAGTTTTAGGTTTGCCGCAGACAGCTGTAAGAGGTATGGGATTTAAGAATTCCAAGAGCTGTCACCAAGCTATACTAATAGGTACCATTGTGGCGGGAATTCTTATGATAGGTATGCATGTGGCAGGAGCTTGGGCAGGAGCTTTGGTTGGAGACCAGGAGTTTGCTTCATCAGATTATGTCATACCTGCTCTTATACAGGAGATAATGCCGGTAGGCGTTGCCGGATTATTCTTGGCTGCCCCTATGGCGGCGGTTATGTCCACAGTATCATCTTTGCTTATACTTGCGTCTGCATCTATGGTAAAGGATTTGTGGAAGAATTACGTGGTTAAGGATAACCCTGTTAAGGTTGAAAAATACGAGAAGAATCTTTCTAAGATAAGCTTTGGCGTTACATTGATTATTGGAGTGATTGTATTTGCGCTTACACTTACACCTCCGGATATCATATTCTGGATAAATCTTTTTGCTATGGGTGGCTTGGAATGTGCTTTCCTATGGCCGATAGTGGGAGGAATATTCTACAAGAAGGGAAATAAACAGGCTGCTATAGCTTCTTCTGTGATAGGTGTTTTGGTGTATGTGATAAGCTACCAGTTTAAGCTTACGATTTTTGGAATTAATTCTGTAGTTTGGGGACTTCTCTTAGGTGGAATAGCATACTTCCTTACAGGTGCCATAACCTGCAAGGATGGCTTGGATCAGGATATAATCGATACCTGTTTCTAAGACTTAAGAATATATGCATAAATGTTGACTGTTTGATATACCAATGAACAAAAACACATAATCTTACATATTATAAAAATATAGTAAAATTATGTGGAGAATTCTATGGCAACTAAGATAATATTAGACCCGGGTCACGGTGGATATGATAATGGAGCTTCCTTTGGAGATAGAAGGGAAAAGGATGACGTACTTAATCTGGCATTTGATGTGGGTGCTAATCTAAAAAGATTAGGCTATGATGTGGAGTATACCAGAGTGGATGACGTATATGATTCCCCCACAGAGAAGGCTCGTATAGGAAACGCAAGTGGAGCAGATTACTTTGTATCTCTTCATAGAAATTCCAGTCCCACACCTAACAGGCTTAATGGAGTCCAAACTCTTGTGTATAGTGATACGGGCACAAAGGCTCAGATGGCTAGAAATATTAATAAGAGACTAGAGGACGTGGGCTTTAGAAATATTAACGTTGAAGAGCGTAAGGATTTGGCGGTGTTAAAACGAACCAAAATGCCTGCACTGCTGGTAGAGGTTGGATTTATAAATAATGAAAATGATAATCGCTTATTCGATGAAAGAAGAGCTGAGATAGCGGAGGCAATAGCAGTTGGCATAGATGAAACCTTAAGAGGACAGACTGCGGCAACTGAAAGCTTTGTGAATGATTATCATGGGTATGAGGTTGCGATGCCGGTATTTGCAGACGATATGAGAGGTGATCTTGATGGTTCGGACAGCGCTGATGCTGATGAAGAAGCTGAAGTGTTAGTGGGAAATACAATGCCGGACCCAGATGCTGAAAGGAAAATATATCAGATACTTGTAAGTCTGTTTAGAAATCTTGGCATGGCTACCTTTAAGATGAATCAGTTAATTAACTCTGGTTTTGATGCAACCGCAAATGAGGTGGACGGATTGTATCAGGTTAGAGTGGGTGCATTCGAAACTATGGAGGATGCAAAGGTGGTTCAGGAGCAGCTTAGAAAAAGGGGTTATGAAACACTAATAGTAACATACGATGATAGCCTGGTGTTTTAGCTGATTTATTGGGTTGAATTATAGTTCATTAAAATTAAAATAATATGTTGACATATATGAATCCGTGTGATATTATATCAAACGATGAACTGCCGTAGACAGTAGGTACCGTAAGGTGTAAGTTAAAAAACGCCTACCGAGGAAGAGTCGTAGAATCACAGATTTTGACGTTTACAACTCTCATGCTACGTGCGTGAGAGTTTTTTCTTTCGCAATTCATTGCAGTTTCATTAATATAATAAGGAGGTGCATGATTTTGGCAAAGGTAGAATTAAAGCAGCCTATCGTTGAGGAAATCAAGGAGAACATCAAAGATGCTAAGTCAGTAGTATTAGTAGATTACCGTGGACTTACTGTTGAGCAGGATACAAGACTTCGTAAGATGCTCAGAGAAGAAGGTGTATTCTATAAGGTATACAAGAATACTATGGTAAGATTTGCAGTTGATGGAACAGAGTTTGATTCACTTAAGGCAGATCTTGAAGAGCCAACAGCAGTTGTTATTTCTAAGACAGATGCAACTGCACCAGCAAGACTTATTGCTAAGTTCGCTAAGGAGGCTCCAAAGCTTGAGATGAAGTCAGGTGTAGTTGAGGGAACTCACTACGATGCAGATGGAATTAAGGCTATCGCAGCTGTACCATCAAGAGACGAGCTTATTTCCAAGTTCCTTGGAAGTATCCAGTCACCTATCGCAAACTTTGCTCGTGTTATTAAGCAGATTGCTGAAGCAAAAGAGGCATAGGATTATTACTAATAAGAACATAATTTATAATTTTTAGAAAAATGGAGGAAATTAAAATGACAACTCAGGAAATCATTGAGGTAATTAAGGGATTATCAGTTTTAGAGTTAAACGAGCTTGTAAAGGCTTGTGAGGAGGAGTTCGGTGTATCAGCAGCAGCAGGTGTTGTAGTTGCAGCAGCAGCTGGAGACGCAGCAGGCGCAGCTGATGAGAAGACAGAGTTCGATGTAGAGCTTACTGAGGGTGCTGGTGTACCTGTAATCAAGGCTGTACGTGAGATCACTGGCTTAGGCTTAAAGGAGGCTAAGGATCTTGTAACTGCAGCTCCAAAGGTAGTTAAGGAAGGCGTTAGCAAGGACGAGGCTGAGGCTATTAAGAAGCAGCTCGAAGAGGCTGGTGCAAAGGTTACTATTAAGTAATTTAGCTTTTAATGATTTTTCAGAGTGGTTGCATTATATGCAGCCACTCTTTCTTTTAAAAGGTCTATTTAAACTCTTGGTTTAATCTAAAAAAATCAAAACTTTCGGTTGACACTATTTTCCTTATATGATAACATTATACAATGTCATTATTATGGCTATGTGTGCCATAATTTCAGATAGATAAGAAAAACCAAATAAAATCAAGGGGTGAATGCGTCGATGAAAAAGTACAGAATGCGTCCTGTGGAATCGGGAAGAGGAATGCGAATGAGTTTTTCAACTGAGAAGCAAGTTTTGGATATGCCAAATCTTATCGAAGTTCAGAAAGATTCATATCAGTGGTTTTTAGACGAGGGCTTATTAGAGGTATTTAGAGATATCTCTCCTATAGTGAGCCATTCTAAGACATTGAGTTTAGAATTTGTGGATTTTCAGCTGTGTGAAGAGGACAAGAAGTATACTATCGAGGAGTGTAAGGAGAGAGATGCAACTTACGCTGCTCCACTTAAGGTAGTTGTTAGACTTCGTAATCTTGAAACAGATGAGATAGCACAGCATGATATATTCATGGGAGATCTCCCTCTTATGACTGAGACAGGCACATTTGTTATAAATGGTGCAGAGAGAGTTATAGTAAGCCAGTTGGTTCGTTCACCTGGTATATATTATGGAATAGAGCATGATAAGTATGGTAAGAAGCTTTTCAGCTCAACAGTTATTCCAAACCGTGGAGCATGGTTAGAGTATGAGACAGACTCTAATGATGTTTTCTATGTGCGTGTTGATAGAACTAAGAGAGTTCCTATCACTGTACTTATTAGAGCACTTGGCATAGCTACTAATCAGGAGATTATCGATTTGTTTGGCGATGAGCCTAAGATTAGAGCAAGCTTTGAGAAGGATGCTTCTAACAGTTATGAGACAGGTATTATCGAGCTTTATAAGAAGGTAAGACCAGGAGAGCCTGCGCTTGTTGAGAGTGCTGAGAATCATATCAATAATATGTTCTTTGACGCGAGAAGATATGATCTTGCTAAGGTTGGTCGTTACAAGTTCAATAAGAAGCTTGCATTTAAGAATAGAATAACAGGACAGACTCTTGCAGAGGATGTTGTTGACCCATCAACAGGTGAGGTTATGTATAAGGCAGGCACAGTTGTTACACGTGAGGATGCTATTGCTATACAGAACGCAGCTGTTCCGTTTGTATGGGTTCAGACTGAGGAGAGAAATATCAAGATTCTCTCTAACTTAGTTGTTGATATGTCTAATTACGTAGGATTTGATCCTAAGGAGATTGGCATAACAGAGGACGTTTATTACCCAGCATTAGAAAAGCTTTTAACAGAGTATGATAATGATGAGGATTTAAAGAAGGCAGCTGCGGCAGCTATCAATGATTTGGTTCCAAAGCATATTACAAGAGAGGATATTTTTGCATCTATTAACTATAATATCCATCTTGAGTATGGTATCGGTAGTTCAGATGATATCGATCACCTTGGTAACAGAAGAATTAGAGCCGTAGGAGAGCTTCTCCAGAATCAGTACAGAATAGGTTTATCAAGACTTGAGAGAGTAGTAAGAGAGAGAATGAACACTCAGGATGTTGAGTCTATCACCCCACAGTCTCTTATTAACATCAAGCCTGTTACTGCGGCTGTTAAGGAGTTCTTTGGAAGCTCACAGCTTTCACAGTTTATGGATCAGAACAACCCACTTTCAGAGCTGACTCACAAGAGACGTCTTTCAGCTCTCGGTCCTGGTGGTTTGTCAAGAGATAGAGCAGGTTTCGAGGTTCGAGATGTTCACTATACTCACTACGGTAGAATGTGTCCTATCGAGACACCTGAAGGTCCTAACATCGGACTTATTAACTCACTTGCAACATATGCACGAATTAATGAGTATGGTTTTGTTGAGGCACCTTATAGAAAGATAGATAAGACTGACCCTAAGAATCCAGTGGTTACAGATGAGGTTATTTACCTTGCAGCAGATGAGGAGGATAACTACATTGTAGCTCAGGCGAATGAGCCACTTGATAACGAAGGTCACTTTGTAAATAAGAAGGTTTCAGGTAGATATAGAGAGGAGACTACTGAGTTCTCCAAGTCAAAGGTAGATCTTATGGACGTATCACCTAAGATGGTATTCTCTGTAGCTACATCTATGATTCCTTTCCTTGAGAACGATGATGCTAACCGTGCCCTCATGGGTTCTAACATGCAGCGTCAGGCAGTTCCACTTCTTAAGACAGAGGCTCCTGTTGTAGGTACAGGTATGGAGTCTAAGGCAGCTGTAGATTCAGGTGTATGTATAGTTGCAAAGAATGATGGTGTTGTAGAGATATCATCAAGTGAGAAGATTATTGTTAAGTGTGATGATGGTACAAGAGATGAGTACCACGTTACTAAGTTCTCTAGAAGTAACCAGGGTAACTGTATGAACCAGAGACCTATCGTTAAGCGTGGCGATAAGGTAACTAAGGGTATGGTTATAGCTGATGGTGCATCAACTTGTGGTGGTGAGATTGCACTTGGTAAGAACCCTCTTATCGGTTTCATGACTTGGGAAGGTTACAACTACGAGGATGCGGTTCTTCTCAGTGAGAGACTTGTTAAGGAAGATGTTTATACATCTGTTCATATTGAGGAGTACGAGATTGAGGCTAGAGATACTAAGCTTGGTGCAGAGGAGATAACCAGAGACCTTTCAGGATTATCTCAGGATGCATTAAAGGATCTTGATGAGAATGGTATCATCAGAGTAGGTGCTGAGGTTCGTGCCAGAGATATATTGGTTGGTAAGGTTACTCCTAAGGGAGAGACTGAGCTTTCATCAGAAGAGAGACTTCTTAGAGCTATCTTCGGCGAGAAGGCTAGAGAGGTTAGAGATACTTCACTTCGTGTGCCACACGGTGCATATGGTGTTGTTATGGATACAAAGGTATTTACAAGAGAGAATGGCGATGAGCTTCCACCAGGAGTAAATAAGACAGTTAGAGTTTACATCGCACAGAAGAGAAAGATATCAGTAGGAGATAAGATGGCTGGACGTCATGGTAACAAGGGTGTTATCTCACGTATCCTTCCTGTAGAGGATATGCCATTCCTTCCAAATGGTAGACCACTTGATATCGTTCTTAACCCTCTTGGAGTTCCTTCACGTATGAACATCGGACAGGTTCTTGAGATTCACTTAAGTCTTGCTGCTAAGGTGTTAGGCTTTGATGTATCTACTCCTGTATTCGATGGTGCTAACGAGTTCGATATTATGGATGCTTTAGATATGGCTAACGATTACGCTAACAGTGATTGGGAGACATTCTACGAGAAGTATAAGGATGATACAGAGAAAGAGGTAATGGATTATCTCTATGAGAACAGAGACCACAGAAAGGAATGGGAGGGAGTACCTATTAACCGTTCCGGTAAGGTTACTCTTAGAGATGGTAGAACAGGAGAGGAGTTTGATTCACCAGTTACTATTGGATTCATGCATTACCTTAAGCTTCACCACCTTGTTGACGATAAGATTCATGCACGTTCAACAGGTCCTTACTCACTGGTAACTCAGCAGCCACTTGGTGGTAAGGCTCAGTTCGGTGGACAGAGATTTGGAGAGATGGAGGTTTGGGCTCTTGAGGCATATGGTGCATCATATACACTTCAGGAGATCCTTACTGTTAAGTCTGATGATATGGAGGGTCGTACAAAGACCTTCGAGGCAATCACTAAGGGTGAGAATATACCTACACCAGGTATTCCAGAGTCATTCAAGGTATTGCTTAAGGAGTTCCAGTCACTTGGTCTTGATGTAAGAGTATTAAATGATGATAACACTGAGGTTGAGTTCGGTGAGTCAGCAGCTGATGCTCCAGATAAGGCTATCACAGCCCTTATTACAGGTGATGAGGATTACTCAGAGGATTTAGAGTCAAGAGGATACCGCGTAGACGATGCTGACGCTATGGATGATGATTCATTCCTTACAGAGTCAGATGATTTCGAGGAGTTCGGTGACTTTGATGATTCAAGCGACGATGATGAGTTTTAATGAAAGGAGATTTATAGGATGTCAGATGTAAAGAACGAGACTATGCAGCAGCAACCTTTATATTTTGATTCAATCAAGATAGGACTTGCGTCTCCTGAGAAGATTAGAGAGTGGTCTAGAGGTGAGGTTACTAAGCCAGAGACTATAAATTATAGAACTCTTAAGCCAGAGAGAGATGGTTTATTCTGTGAGAGAATATTTGGACCATCTAAGGATTGGGAGTGTCACTGTGGTAAATATAAGAAGGTTCGCTTTAAGGGAACTGTCTGTGAGAGATGTGGTGTAGAGATTACTAAGGCAAGCGTTAGACGTGAGAGAATGGGACATATTGAGCTTGCTGCACCGGTATCACATATTTGGTATTTTAAGGGTATTCCTAGCCGTATGGGACTTATCCTTGATATATCTCCTAGATATTTAGAGAAGGTACTTTATTTTGCATCATACATCGTACTTGATGCAGGAAGTACAACACTTGAGTATAAGCAGATACTCTCAGAGGCTGAGTTCAGAAATGCTGAGAGTGAGTTTGGCAACAACTTCAGAGTTGGTATGGGAGCTGAGGCAATCAAGGAGCTTCTTCAGAATATCGACTTAGAAAAGGAGTCTGCAGAGCTTAAGGAAGAGTTAGCTAACTCAAATGGTCAGAAGAAGGCCAGAATCGTTAAGAGACTTGAGGTAGTAGAGGCATTCAGAAACTCTGAGAATAAGCCGGAGTGGATGATTATGGATGCTATACCTGTAATCCCACCAGATATTAGACCTATGGTTCAGCTTGATGGTGGTAGATTTGCAACATCAGATTTAAATGACTTATATAGAAGAATTATTAACCGTAACAATCGTCTTAAGAAGTTACTTGAGCTTGGAGCACCTGATATTATCGTTCGTAACGAGAAGAGAATGCTTCAGGAGGCTGTTGACGCACTTATTGACAACGGTAGAAGAGGTCGTGCAGTAACAGGCCCTGGTAACAGAGCACTTAAGTCACTTTCAGATATGCTTAAGGGTAAGCAGGGACGTTTCCGTCAGAACCTTCTTGGTAAGCGTGTTGACTATTCAGGACGTTCGGTTATCGTCGTAGGACCAGAGCTTAAGATTTATCAGTGTGGTCTCCCTAAGGAGATGGCTATTGAGTTATTCAAGCCATTCGTTATGAAGGAGCTTACAGCTAGAGGTTTAGCAAATAACATTAAGGCGGCAAAGAAACTTGTTGAGAAGCTTGATACAGTAGTTTGGGATGTGCTTGAGGATGTTATCAAAGAGCATCCGGTTATGCTTAACCGTGCTCCTACTCTTCACAGACTTGGTATCCAGGCATTTGAGCCAATCCTTGTAGAGGGTAAGGCTATTAAGCTTCATCCACTTGTATGTACAGCGTACAATGCAGACTTCGATGGCGACCAGATGGCAGTGCATCTTCCACTTTCAGTAGAGGCACAGGCAGAGTGTAGATTCCTTCTCCTCTCACCTAACAACCTTCTTAAGCCATCAGATGGTGGTCCTGTGGCAGTTCCTTCACAGGATATGGTACTCGGTATTTACTACCTTACTATGGATAAGTTTGCTGAGATTTCTGAAGAGGAGGCATTAGCTCAGGGTATCGCTAAGGAGTACCTTAAGGATGATGAGAATGCAAACCTTGATGATCTTAATGCAGATGGACTTGCAGGTGTTGTTAAGGCATCAGATATAGTTAAGGTTAGGGTAATAAAGAAGACCTCTATAGATAAGGATACCAAGAAGGCAGAGCACTTCTATAAGGATATCTATGGAAGCGTTAAGGCTTTCATGAAGCCGGTATTTGGTAGCACAAATCTTGCTATGCTTGCATATGAGAATGGTGAGATTACACTTCATCAGAAGATTAAGGTTAAGAGAACAGTTACTACAGCTGATGGAGAGGTTGTATCCGGAATCATAGAGTGTACTATGGGTAAGCTTATATTCAACGAGGTAGTACCTCAGGATTTAGGCTTTGTTGATAGAAGTAAGAAGGAAAATGCGCTTAAGCTTGAGATTGATTTCCATGTTGGAAAGAAGCAGCTTAAGAAGATTCTTGATAAGTGTATCAATACTCACGGAGCTACTAAGACAGCTGAGGTTCTTGATGATATCAAGGCTATGGGTTACAAGTATTCAACAAAGGGTGCTATCACAGTATCAGTATCTGATATGACAGTACCTGCAGTTAAGAAGGACTTACTTGCTGAGGCTCAGGAGACAGTTGATAAGATTGCAAACTTCTACGGTAGAGGTTACCTCACTGAGGAAGAAAGATATAAGAGTGTTGTTAAGATTTGGACAGCAACAGATAATAGGCTTACTAAGGCGCTTCTTGACGGCCTTGATAAGTACAACAATATTTACATGATGGCTGATTCAGGAGCGAGAGGTTCTGATCAGCAGATTAAGCAGCTTGCCGGAATGAGAGGACTTATGGCGGATACATCAGGACGTACCATCGAGCTTCCTATCAAGGCAAACTTCCGTGAGGGTCTTGATGTACTTGATTACTTCATCTCAGCTCATGGTGCTCGTAAGGGTCTTTCTGATACAGCTCTTCGTACAGCGGATTCAGGATACCTTACACGTCGTCTTGTTGATGTATCACAGGATCTCATTATTCGTGAGGTTGACTGTCAGGCTGATTCAGACGAGAAGCCAGGTATGAGTGTTCAGGCATTTATGGATGGTAAGAAGGAGATTGAGTCACTTCAGGAGAGAATTACCGGACGTTACTTAGCAGACAGCATCTTCGATAAGAATGGCGTTATGCTTGTTAAGAAGAATCATATGGTAACTCCAAAGAGAGCTGACTTAATTATAAGCAAGGGTGTAGATAATGATGGCAAGCCATTTACTTACTATACATTAACAGTAGCCCTTACAGACAGCAAGAAGGATGCTCCGGTAGCTAAGGCAACAGTAGAGATTCTCGGCTCAGATGGAAATGTAGTGGCAGAGGTTGTTACTGATGGCAACGGTATGGCTACAGTTGAGAAGCTTGCATACGATGAGTATTCAGTAAATGTTGTTAAGGCTCCAAAGGGTGCTAGCGTAGTAGAAAAGGTTACTCTTTCTAACAGTGGTTCAAGAAAGGGTGCAAGAATTAGAATTAGAACAGTTATTACATGTAAGTCACATATCGGTATATGTTCAAAGTGTTATGGTGCAAACATGGCAACAGGTCAGGCAGTTCAGGTTGGTGAGGCTGTAGGTATTATAGCAGCACAGTCAATCGGTGAGCCTGGTACACAGCTTACCATGAGAACATTCCATACAGGTGGTGTTGCCGGTGATGATATTACACAGGGTCTTCCTAGAGTTGAGGAGCTTTTCGAGGCTAGAAAGCCAAAGGGACTTGCAATACTTGTAGAGTTCGGTGGCGAGGTTGAGATTAGAGATACTAAGAAGAAGCGTGAGGTTGTAATAACTAACAAGGAGACTGGAGAGTCAAAGGCATACCTCATTCCATTTGGTTCAAGACTTAAGGTTGAGGATGGTCAGATTCTTGAGGCTGGTGATGAGCTTACAATCGGTTCAGTTAATCCACATCAGCTCCTTGAGATTAAGGGTGTTCGTGCTGTACAGGATTACATCATCAAAGAGGTACAGGGCGTATATCGTACACAGGGTGTTGAGATTAACGATAAGCATATTGAGGTTATCGTTCGTCAGATGCTCAAGAAGATTAAGGTAGAGGATAATGGAGATACTAAGTATCTTCCAGGAACTCTTGTAGATGCATTAGAGTTTGAGGATGAGAACAACAAGATGATAGCAGAGGGCAAGAAGCCGGCTGTTGGAACTCAGAACATCCTCGGTATTACTAAGGCATCACTTGCTACAAATTCATTCCTTTCAGCAGCTTCCTTCCAGGAGACTACAAAGGTTCTTACTGAGGCAGCTATCAAGGGTAAGGTTGATCCACTTATCGGACTTAAGGAGAACGTCCTTATCGGTAAGCTTATACCTGCAGGTACAGGTATGAAGAGATATCGCGATGTAAAGCTTGATACTGGTGAAGAAGATATCGTTGAAGAGGTAGAGGAAGAAGTAGTAGCAATCGCTACTGAGGTTGCAGAGCCAGAGGCTGATGCAATTAATCCAGAGGACGACTCTACTGATGAGGAGTAATATATAGCTTATATGTGCCCTGCTAATTTGGCAGGGCACTAATTATATATACCGGTGGTATAAAATAGATAATTTGTGCAAAAAAATGCAAGAATATGGTTGACATATAAAAAAGTAAATAATATAATATTTTAGCATGTGTTAATTGGGAAAATTTGATTAATACATGCTATTTATGTGCATACTTTACCAGAAGCCGGAGCTCAAGAATTTCATGAGATTTTGCCAGAGTAAAGTAGAGCAACAACTATTATTATAAGAATCGGAGGTGAAAACATGCCAACTTTTAACCAGTTAGTTAGAAAGGGAAGACACTCATTAGAGAAGAAGTCAACAGCTCCTGCTCTTCAGAGAAGCTACAACTCTCTTAGAAAGAAGCCAACTGAGACATCTTCTCCACAGAAGAGAGGTGTTTGTACAGCAGTTAAGACTGCTACACCTAAGAAGCCTAACTCAGCTCTTAGAAAGATCGCCAGAGTTCGTTTATCTAACGGTATCGAGGTTACAAGCTACATTCCAGGAGAGGGACACAACCTTCAGGAGCATAGCGTTGTACTTATCCGTGGTGGTAGAGTAAAGGACTTACCTGGTACAAGATACCACATTATCAGAGGTACTCTTGATACAGCAGGTGTTGCTAAGAGACGTCAGGCACGTTCTAAGTATGGTGCTAAGAGACCTAAGGATGCAAAATAAGATATTCTAGGTTTCGTCATACGAACAAAACTAAGTGCGAAAAGTAGGTTATGTTTTCTATATATATAGAACTATAGATAAAACAATTTAAACTATTTTTGCACGAACATATTTCCACAAGCTCTAGTGTGACGGTAACGGTGTTACACTTTATTGAGGGAGATATGAGTACCGTTGAATTAATTCAAATAATAATTAAGGAGGGAAGAACCGTGCCACGTAAAGGACATATCGCAAAGAGAGACGTATTAGCGGATCCAATTTACAATAACAAAGTGGTTACCAAGCTTATCAACAACATTATGTTAGATGGTAAGAAGGGTGTTGCACAGAAGATCGTTTATGGTGCATTTGACCGTATTGCAAACGAGACTGGTAAGGAAGCTTTAGAGGTATTCGAGGAGGCTATGAACAACATCATGCCATCACTCGAGGTTAAGGCTAGACGTATCGGTGGTGCAACTTATCAGGTACCTATCGAGGTTAGACCTGACAGAAGACAGGCTTTAGCTCTTCGTTGGTTAACTACTTACTCACGTGCAAGAAGTGAGAAGACTATGGAAGAAAGACTTGCAAAAGAGCTTATCGATGCTTCAAACAACACTGGCGCATCTGTTAAGAGAAAAGAAGATATGCACAAGATGGCAGAAGCAAACAAGGCTTTTGCTCACTACAGATTCTAGTAGTGTATATCAATTTTGTATCTATTAATATAAGGAGGAAAAAAACTTTGCTGGAAGAGAATATCCATTAGAGAGGACCAGAAATATAGGTATCATGGCTCATATCGATGCTGGTAAGACAACAACTACTGAGCGTATCC
>JAFTPO010000054.1 GCA_017463225.1 Lachnospiraceae bacterium
TAGTGCGCCAGCCCATACCACATACCCAACTGTTGTAATTAAGGTTGATGGAGAGCCTGAGGAAGGTGTTGTAATCGTTAAGGATTCTAATAAGGTAGAACTTGGAACTCTTGAGGATTCAAACCATAGAACAATTTGTAAATATATCCTTCCAGGACAGGTTGAAAGCTGTCAGCTTGTTATGGGTATGACTCATCTTGAGCCGGGTAGTGTGTGGAACACTATGCCAAGTCATACACATGATAGAAGAATGGAGGTATATCTCTATTTCGAAATTCCAGAGGATGCTTTTGTAATGCACTTTATGGGAGAACCTCAGGAAACTAGACACATCATTATGAGAAATGAGCAGGCTGTTATATCACCAAGCTGGTCAATTCACTCAGGTTGTGGTTCTAGAAATTATACGTTTATATGGGGAATGGTAGGAGAAAATCAAGATTGTGATGATCTGGATCCAATAAGGAATCAGGATTTAATGTAATTTGTTTTGGTTATATGATTCTATTTTAAAGGTATTTTGATAACATAAATAATATAAAAATATAAGGATATTTTAAGGGAATATTATAAGGAGGATTTTTGAAATGGCTAATATTTTAGACAAGTTTTCATGTGCAGGTAAGGTTGCATGGGTTACTGGTGGATCATATGGTTTAGGTCTTGCTTACGGTAATGCATATGCTCAGGCAGGAGCTAAGGTTGTATTCAATGATATAAATCAGGATTTAGTAGATAGAGGACTTGAGAATTACAAGAAGTTAGGAATTGAGGCTTACGGTGCAGTATGTGATGTAACAGATGAGGATGCTGTTAATAAGTTTGTTGCAGATGTTGCAGAAAAGGTTGGTCCTATTGATATTCTTGTTAATAATGCAGGTATCATTAAGAGAATTCCTATGCATGAGATGAGTCTTAAGGAGTGGGATCAGGTTATTAATATTGACTTAACTGGTCCATTTATCTGTGCTAAGGCTGTTCTTCCAAGTATGATGGAGCGTCAGTCAGGTAAGATTATCAATGCTTGCTCAATGATGAGTGAGTTTGGTCGTGAGACTGTTTCAGCTTATGCAGCTGCTAAGGGTGGTCTTAAGATGCTTACTAAGAATATTTGTTCAGAGTATGGTCAGTATAACATTCAGTGTAATGCTATTGGACCTGGTTACATAGCTACTCCACAGACAGCACCACTTCGTGCTAAGCAGGAGGATGGTTCTATGCATCCATTTGACAGATTTATCCGTTCAAAGACTCCGGCTCAGAGATGGGGACGTACAGAGGATCTTATGGGTCTTGCAGTATTCCTTGGTTCAGAGGCTTCTGATTTCATCAATGGTCAGGTTATCTACATTGATGGTGGTATAAGTGCATATATTGGACAGGATCCGGGAAATCTTGATCCTAGCAAGTTTGCTGATGAGAAGGAAGAGGAGTTTTAATATATTCTAATATATAAGGAGATTAGTTATGAACAGTGAGAATACAGTAAAGGTTTTAGAGCAATTTTCAGAGGTGGGGATTATACCTGTAGTTGTATTAAATGATGCGAAGGATGCAAAGCCTCTTGGAGAGGCACTTATGGAAGGCGGACTTCCAGCAGCAGAGGTTACATTTAGAACAGAAGCTGCAGAGGAGTCAATTAGAATTATGGCAGAAAGCTTTCCGGATATGTTAGTTGGTGCCGGTACTGTTCTTACTAAGGATCAGGTGGATAGAGCAGTTAATGCAGGTGCTAAATTCATAGTATCACCTGGCTTTGATGCAGAGATAGTAAAATATTGCTTAGAGAAGGATATTCCGGTTTGTCCTGGAATTCAGACTCCTTCAGAGCTTATTCAGGCAGTTAATCTTGGCTTAGACCATGTAAAGTTTTTCCCTGCAGAGAATGCAGGTGGACTTAGTATGATTAATGCAGTTGGAGCAGCTTTCCCAAAGGTTAAGTTTATGCCAACAGGAGGAATTAGCCCATCTAATGTTGTTGACTATCTCAAGTCAAGCAGAATATTCTGCTGTGGCGGTAGCTGGATGGTTAAGGGAGACTTAATCAAGGCTGGAGATTTTGATACTATTAAGAAGTTAGTAGCTGAAGCTGCAGACATCGTTAAAGCAAATAGATAAAGTTACTGTTTATATACCCATTTACAGTTATTTTTACCTAGGTCTGAGGCTTTTTGTCTCAGACCAAATTTTTTTAGAAAATGGACTATTATACTATTAATTTACTAATTTTATTAATTGTATAATTGTTTTAAGTAAAAACTAGTAGTATAATATTAAGCAACAATAAATTGTAGTATTTTGAGACATAGCCGGAGGTTAGAGATTGTACACAAAAGAGCAATTATCAAAATATTCATATTTTGAAGAGATACTTAATCTCAGAGATATTTCAAGTGTTGTTGATTCGTTGACAGGGCTTGTTTCAAGACGCTATATTATTGGCTTTATACATAGGTTAATTGAAGAGAAGATACCGTTTTCCTTGAGTATCGTAGATTTAGATAATTTTAAATTCATCAATGATACCTATGGACATAAGGTAGGAGATGGTGTTTTGGCCGGAGTTGCAACAGATTTGATTCGCTACCTTGGTAGCTATGGCGTTGCAGGTCGCTTTGGTGGAGATGAATTTTTAATTGTTAATTTTAGAGATGTTAGATATGACGATTTGAAACAATTTTTCTGCGGTCTGTATGCAAATTTCAATGTTCTACGAAAGAATATTGAACTGGAGAATTGCAATCCATTCATTACAGGTACTATTGGTTGTGCTACATTCCCAGAGAATGCAGCAGACTTCGAATCATTGTTTAATCTTGTTGACAAGGCGTTGTATAGAGGAAAAACAAAGGGAAGAAATTGTTATATAATATATGTTGAGTCAAAACATAAGGATATCAAGATAAAGGAGCTGGCTGGAAGAAATATATACACTATATTTCATGATATCTGCGTAAAGTTCGATGAAGTGTCGGGAGTTACAGAGAAGCTTAGGAATATTATGCTTACTGTAAGTAGCGATATGAGAATATCGGATTTGTACTATGTTGGTAATGAGAATTTGATGAGAAGTGTTAATACAGAAGAATCGCTAGGTGAAGTTTACGATTTGGAGAAGCTTATTAATCAGGATCTCTATATGACCAATGAGATTCAGGAGATAAAATTTAAATCCAGAAGATTATTTGAGATTTGCAGAGATAAGGAATTTGAAACTGTGCTTATGGTGAGAGTAGGTATTCAGGACGAGACCTATGGCTACCTTATATGTGCAGAACCTCGTAATCTTAGAATATGGCAGGAAGACGAGCATGCGATACTTTTCTTTGTAGCCAGATTATTAGCAGGATATATACAGGGTACAGGAGATTACTTATAATTATTAGTTAAGTAGATATTATGCTACGGGGTGATGATATGTATACCAAAGAAAAATTATTAAAATATCCATATTTTCAAAAGGTTTTGCAGGAGCGGGATTTATCTACTATAACTGACTCTTTGACCGGGCTCTTAGCTAGACCTTATATCATAGGCTTTATACATAGCCTTGTAGAAGAAAATGTATCATTTACTCTTGGAATGCTTGATTTGGATAACTTTAAGTTTATAAATGATACCTATGGTCACAAGGTTGGAGATGGTGTATTAGCCGGAGTTTCATCAGATTTGATAAGATATTTGGATGATTATGGTATAGCTGGTAGAATAGGTGGGGATGAGTTCCTTATAGTAAATCTGCGAGATAAGACCTATGCAGATGTTAAGAGCTTTTACTTTAATATGTATGCTAATTTCAATGTTCTTCGTAAGAACATAGCCCTTGAAAGCTGTGATCCATTTATAACAGGTACCATTGGAAGTGCAACCTTCCCTTATGATGCATCAGATTATGATTCTTTATTTGAACTTATAGATAAGACTATGTATCGTGGCAAAACTAAAGGTAGAAATTGCTACATAATATATGTTGAGTCGAAGCATAAGAACATTGTTATTAAGGAAATTGCAGGTAGAGGAATTTTCACGATTCAGGATGATTTGACTAAAAAATTCGATTCTAAGGATAATTTGTATGATAAGTTGGACGCAGTTATTGATATAATGAGAGAGGATTTGAGAATATCTGATTTTTATTATATTAACTGTAACAATGAGATTAAATCGGTGGCTCTCGGTGAAGTTGTTGGTACACTTGATTGTATAGGAGATATGCAATTTGAAAATGCATTTATGACCAATGAATCTACAGATATCAGTAAGTTGTCACCGTGTATGCATAGACTATGTGAGGAGAATAATATCAAAGCTTTTAT
>JAFTPO010000009.1 GCA_017463225.1 Lachnospiraceae bacterium
TGAAAGCCACAATCGACACATATCAAAACGTGGGAATGCGGCTCTCAGAAAATACTGTTTTGAGGTTATGCAGGCTCTCAAACTGATAAAACCTCAAGATGATCCTGTATATCTTTTTCTGCTAAAAAAAGAACAGGAAGGAAAACATTTCAACGTCGCCAAAATGGCAGCCGTGAACAAGTTCCTTAGAATTTACTATGCCAGAGTAATGGAACTCGAACAGTAAATCTGATTACATTATTATATATTTTTCAAAAATCTACAATAGGTAGGTTTATTAAAGTTACCCTTTTTTAGAAACAAAATTTATTTTAAAAACTTTTAAAAAGTACTTGACTTACATTAGCAAGATTTATCTCTCTGTTAAATATATCACATTTCTCATTGTATGCCCATAATTATATCTAAAATACGCTTGTAAATCAAATAAGCCTTCTGTATTATATAACAAATATTACATTTCACATTTTACACCAAAATGTCCGTACAACAAGTAAAATCAAGGCTTTGTAAGATTTGAGTAACCAAACTGAGTAACCTAGAAAAGCACACTCTCAGAACCCTTGATTTCCCTAGGTTTTTGAAAGTGTGCTCTCTTCGATCGCCCCTACCAATAATTTATCAATACTATATTCGGTTATTTCTTATACGTAACCTTCATCCCTTTCATATTACCTGCCAGCTTTCCAATCCAATAGAACAAATGCCCGATAGGCTTTTTATAAAAAGCCACTTCAATTCCCGGTGCATAAACCAAACCCTTACGACATTCATCAGTCCAGTATACACCATCTTCTGTCTCATAGTCTGTTCCCGGTACATACGCTAAAGACATCCCACGAAATAAATTGTATGGTATTAACAATTTCGTCTTAGGATTATATAATTTTCTTGATTCCACATCCTTATAAAACTTTTGAACCACCTTTCTCAAAGAACTCAAAGTCTTGTTGTTTGGTACATATGCATTCCAACTAAAAGATGCCCTAGAGAACGTATAACAACGATTAAATCCAATTCCCAGCAGTGTTCCTTTAACACTTTTAGCAGCCGCATGTCCACCAACCCCACCTGTAGTAGTAATAACCAACGCCTTACTTTTGAAAAAGTGTGGTCTATGAAGCATAAAGCAAAAATGGTCAAATAGATTTTTTAATAATGCAGTTTCTCGCATATTATATGTGGTAGTGGCAATTATAATGCCATCTGCAGTTTCAATTTTTTCTATTATCTTACCAATAACATTATAATGTGGACACTTTTCATATCCTACTCGAAAACAGTTACTACATCCGATACAAAATGGCAAACCTTCTTCAATTAAATGCACTTCGTCAAATTCAATCTCTTTTTGGCTCTCAACTAAACAGTTTTTTGCCTGTTCTACTAACTTCCACGTATTTCCTCTGTGTGCACTTCCATTTATAATTAAAATTTTCACATTCTTCCCTCCAAACGACCTTTTATTTACATCATCATTTCATACACACTCGGAACTGCTGACGTAACTAAGATATTAACTGCTGTTGCTACATTTAAGATTCCGTGTCCAATCATAATAGGCAGTGGATTTCTATTTTTCATTATTTCCTCCCTCCTTCATACCAAGTACTCCAACAAAAAGCAATTCTACAAGTATATCAATATACCTATCTCGCTCTGACTTTATGGTAAGGTCATACCCCAGAATCTCCTTGGACGAACTGCCTGACAAAAAGGCAACTTGCATAGTTGATGTAAGCATAAACGCCAGTAATCTTTTATTCTCTTCTCCAATATCATTTCGAATAGCTATAGATAATCCCTTTTGCGTATATACGGAATTACTTTTTGCCTGATAATTTTGCATATCCCCAAGAATGGAAATACTTGAAATTGCATAATTATCAAAAAGAAAATCGTACACCTGCTTTGCCCAATCTGCCAGTCGCTCCTTATCAGCCAAACCATCCCTCTCATTATAATTCTTTTTATCCGGTGAAAAACACATTACCACATTATTGATAATTCTCTGAACACAAATGGTAATTAGATTTTCTTTACTTCCAAAGTGATAATTAATAAGACCTAATCCCACCTCTGCACGTTCTGCAATTTTGCGTGAAGTTATTTTAGTAACATTTCCGTTATTTTCTCGAATCAATTCCGTGGTAACGTCAATGATTACTTCCTTTACATTTCTTATCTCTTGCATTTATTCCCTCCCTGAACATTGTTCAAATCAATCGTACTGAACATTGTTCAAAAAATCAACACTATAGTTATATACAATATATCTCTTAATATCCCTTTATATCGTTATGCTTAGAGCTAAATATCAAAGTCTTTGTCATCCCTACATTGTTGCAAAAAGCCTCTATAGATTCGTTCATCTACAATGGCTTTTCTGTCAAAATAAATATTAATTTATGAAATCACCAAACTTCCAAACTATCAATAGCATCCACCCACGCCTGAATTTCACCATCTAACGCAAGCCTAGCATATTCTAGTGGCTCATCTATCGCCAACGCATTAAGCGAATTTTGCGAGCAAGGAGTAGTTCTTAATCCATCCTCTGCCTTATTACAATCAATTCGCAATATATAATTCTCAAATGTGGTTATATCAATACTGTTTGCCTGTGGGTTATACTCCGCATATATCAATCTCATCTTATCATTCCTTTCCTATAAATGTGTTATAAGCATCTCATCCAGTTCCAACTGCCATTTTTACAATTTGTTATAAGTTGTTACCAAATTTTCTTTCCCTTGATTTTCCTAGGTTTTTGAAAGTGTGCTCTCTTCGATCTTCTCGTCTCCCAACTCGGTCGTCGCTTAACAGGCGCCACTGGCGCTGTGCTAAGTCTCGCGCTCTTTTTGTGCGTTAAAATGTGCCATGCACAGAAAAAAATAAGACTATCCATGAGCTTGCTCATTTGGATAGCCTTGTTTTTATTGCATCATCGCCCACGCCAAATCCTTGGGTTGATGATGATTTTGTATAGAAGTTATTACAATTATATCATCAAGCAAAGCAATATCTTCACTCCTCGCACCCATCAATTCCATCTCTCTAATAACACTCTCTTTATAATCAGATATCTGGTCTAATGTGATACTCATTGGCTTATTATCTTTCTGCAATTGCTTAAAATAATCATTCATAATACATTCCTCATAATTATTTTTCTTTTTTCTCATTATCCCTATATTCATATATTTCTTTTAGATCTTCTATATATTCGGTAAATCTTGAATCTGCTTCTCCCCATAGATGTGTTTTACTTTTAGTAATCCCTGTTCCCGAACAAAATTCTGCTTCAAGTTCCTCATCTGAAGGATTAGAAGTAAAAAATCTATAATTACACAAATACTCCCACAACTCTGTTTTTATGGAAACAGTAAGTTTATTGTCAAATAATAAAATCTGCTTCATAATTTATCCTCCTCTTTTCTCTTCTTCATTAATTCCAAAAATTCTTCCGATTCCTTCCTCAATGCTTCACGACGTCCAGGATCTGTTGGCTTCGCCATCACTTTCCTGAATTCCTTAGCATCCTTGCCTGTTAATATAGCATGACCGCATAAATTTATAACCATTACTCTCACCTTTCTTGTAATAATTCAGTATACATGTTTACAATCTTATCAAACCAACCTCTGCTTATTTACCATATGGATTAATCATTTTCGGAAATCAGTTTGGTTTGACATAATTATACACCCTGGTGTATTTGCTGTCCTTAACCCACTGGTATAATTCGCTTTTTATTTCTATACTTTTTATATAAAAATAAGGCAGTCCTATAGACCACCTTATAATCTCCTCACTCCGCTAACCAGCTTTCCCCTGTCATATAATCTATAACCACTCCCGGCTGAACATTATAACAATACACACAAAAGCATATTCCTTTTCCCTTATCCTCTACGGAATATGCTTCAATAAGAACGCCTCTGGCAAGCAATTCCTCACCTCTAAAATCCGGTGTCACTCTGTATAACACATGATGTCCGGTATCATCCACATATCCGGCCACCTTTTCCTCCCAAGGAAGCATACCTTCCACATTCATATACCTGGTTCCGGTTATAAGATTCTTCTCGTTATCGTTCTCACCGGTCAAGCAATATGCTATGAGATGGCAACGATTATACAGGTATGGTGGTGTTGAATCCACCACACCAAAATACTTAGCCTGCTGCCATCCACTAGGCTTTATATGTCCAATCTCTCCACGCTCCTCAGTGGGCATAATATCCTTTCCTACACAGGCATAGCTCTCTCCACACCTACCCAGTATATCTAAGTCACTATACCCCTCGAAGCTTACCATCACCAGATCCTCCGATGTGAAAAATGGGATGTTCTCATTAACCATTACATAGGGTTCTCCACTGTATTCACCTATAGATAATTCTGATATGTTCACAGTTCCACAGCTATCACCAAGAGCAATTCCACCAGAGTCCGCCTCAGCCTGTTTAGCCTTATAATAAATAAGTACATATGCACCTATGGCGATTATAGCAAGCAATATTATCAATAATTTCTTAATCTTCTTTATCATAATCACCTACCCGGTACCTATACTTCTCCATATCATCTCTTTGCTGTGATATGCTATCTTTAACCATCTGGCTGTCCCAAGCACATTTATCTTGCACTCGTAGCTCACTATATGATTGCCGAAGATGGGAACTTTGTCCCCAGGATTATGACTGCTATTATAGGTTAGCTCTCTGTACTCCTGCACCACAAAGCTTTGAGTCTCCCCATCCTCATCTACTACTCTAAGCTTCATGGGGATGACTCTACCGTCCTTTGTGTGGGCACATATCACATCTATTCGATTGTCCTTCTCTTCTATAACCATACGCATTACCTCTCGTATTGATTATAGAACATTTGTTCTATTTTGTAAAGAGAATTCCTTATTCTGCAACGAGACACTTAAGCTTCTCTAGGATTTTCTCATCCTCTTCTTCCCCTGACATAGTCTCTAGTCTGTGATATAACTGAGGAGATATATCCCCTAGCTTCTCGCCTGTAAGCTTTACCCAATAATCAAGCACCGCAACAGATACGAACCTGATTCTAGGCACATCACTGCTCAATCCGGATTCTATCAAATCTTCTCCCTTTTTCGGATATGCTCTTAGACCCATGATTACATGCTCTAAAATATACTTTTCCATATGATTTTTACCCATTGGAAGATGTTCCCTGACTATGTCCACCACCGCATCTACATAATCCGAATCCTTCATTAAAACATCAACCAGATATCCACCATGGAAAAAATCATCCTTGAGCACCTTTATAAGCTCATGATTGCAATCCAACTCCAAGAATTGTGCCAGGGACACATATCTACCGCCCTTCACAGCCTCTGATATGGTCTTTTTACAATCCTCAGTCATAAGCAGCTGGTCACAAAGACCTATAATCTCCTCACAAGACTGCTTATCAATATTCTGTTCTACTTCCTCCGGCTCATCCTCATCTGTATCAAGCATTCTGTCAAAATGCTCTCTTAGCTGATATATTAAGCCATAATCATCAGCCTCAAGTTTTCTTCCCTGACTTTGCTTAAGGAAAGCCTTCATATACCTGTCCTGGTTCTCCAAACGAGATATTCCAGCCACAGGACCTTCATCCAGTAAGCCGTCGATAATGTCTCTTATACCGGCGTACTCCTCTGAATCCAGTTCTTTGACTAATCTTGCCTCAGCATCCCCCTTACTCCAACACTCGTAAGCTGAATATGCTGCCATAACACCATTGTGGACTCCCTCCTTTATGAGCCAGTCCTTTATCTCCTCTGTATCTGGTTTAAGTGCCGCTACTGCGTGTACTCTACCCCAGCCATGTACCTTTTTTGCAAGCTGGAATATGTAGTCATTGGCATTATCCCATTTACTGATAGCGTATATTGCAAACAGGGTAAACTCGTCACTTAATGCAACTGTCATAATGTGGCTTTTTATCTTCACATCAATATCTGACTTTATAAGCTCTAATATAGCCAAACCCAGCTTGACACATTCCTTATGGTCTGATGTGAGAATCTGATGCATAGCAAACTGAAATACATTTTGCGGAGACAGTTTTTCAGCGTTTTTTATTATGTATCTTTGCATATCATCCATAATACACAAAGCGTAACCATCTCCCAGCTTTCCACTTACCGCTTCTCTAAGACAATGCTCTGCCTTCTCAAAATCTCCGGCTCCCGCTGCGTCCATAGCATTGCCCACTAACAATAGCTGTAGCTCTCCTATAGGTCTTGTTCCCATATGGTAGACTCCAACACCATCCATAGCGCCATCTGCCCAACTAATATTACCATCTATGGTAGTCTCCGGCAGATGAAAATCCTCTGGTAACTCCCCATCAACTATAGCTTCTGAAATAATATCATATAATGCCTTCAAATCTTGTTCCTCCTTCTCTTATATATCAAATCTATGTTATATACATTATAGTTTGACCCCAAATATATTTCATTTAACCCATAGTTTAATGACTGACTTCCTCTATACTCACTATCTGCTCTAAGCCTATACGCATACCACTTTCCATGATTACTACCTTCTCTATGGTATCCACCTTCTTAACTATTCCAATATCTGTTAGATATGCTCCTCCTGTCTTTAGCTTATCCGGTTTAAAATATGTTATGGACAATGTAGCTCCACTGCCCTCTCCAACTGCCCTGCTAAGCACCTGGTTAATCTGTTCTCTCTGACTTTCATCTATGATTATCTCATTCTCAGTAAGTCTGGCAGTTTCCTCTATGGCCTCCTCGTGACCTGTAAGGGCCGCAAATGGTGCAAACTGGGCTGCTCTGTCATGCAAGGACATATGTGCCCGCTTATCAGACTGATAATGTGGAAGATTTATAATATCATCATATCTATGCTGGTCATTATAATATTCCATTACGCCTTATGTCCTCCTATCTGTTTATTTCTCTCCTTAGTCATGGCACCCTCTTCAAAATTCATGCCCTTTAGAACCGCATTCTTGCCAAATTTTTTCTGTATATCTATAATTGCCTGCTGCATCTTTTTTTCTTTATCAAGCTCCTGCTGCTGTTTTTCTCTCTCCTTCTCCAAAGCCTCATAATCCGTAAATAAATCCAGCTGCTCAAAGCTATTTTCTCTGGCTGCCTTAGCCTCCTTCTCAGGCACAACCTTGCAGGCTGCTATGGTAATCCTTCTAACAAGTAAATCCCAGTTGATTATCCTGTCAAAAAGCTCAGTTACTGCCTCCATAATAAGCTTGGTAGAGGAGGTTTTAAATTCTAAATTAGCAGTTCCGTGAGCATGCTTAGGCACTCTTCTACCATAATAATCTATGGTTACCTCTCCCTCATATTTGTCATAAATATCAGGATTAGTAAGATTGTCTATATCATATCCTATAGTTAATACCATCTGATCAGTTACAAGTCCTTTATCCACCAGGTCAAGCACCAGAAGGTCAGTCATCTCCTTTACTATAAGCTTGGCCTTTTCTGCAGTATATGGACACTGAAGTACCTGTCCTGAGCTTATACTGTTTGTCTCAGGCTTGTAGCTCTTTATCTCCTTAATAGTGGTGGGCTCCCAACCCCAGGCATGGTCTATAAGGAGCTCTGCATTTATACCGAACAGCTTATATAATAAATCCTCATTGTAGTAGTCATTTGCACCTCCTAAAGAGCATCTGGCCACATCCCCCATGGTATATAAGCCGTGTGCCTTGAGCTTTTTGGCATATCCACTACCTACTCTCCAAAAGTCAGTAAGTGGAACATGATTCCACAAAAGTCTTCGATAGCTCATCTCGTCAAGCTCTGCAATTCTCACACCATCTTCATCTGCAGGCATCTTCTTCGCCACTATATCCATAGCTATCTTGCAAAGATACATATTAGTTCCTATACCAGCCGTAGCTGTTATACCTGTTTGCTTCAACACATCTTTAATAATTGTTATGGCCAGCTCATGAGCTGTCATCTTATAGGTATTTAGATAGGTTGTGGCATCTATAAATACCTCATCTATGGAATACACATGCATATCCTCCGGCGCCACATACTTTAGATAAATATCGTATATTTTAGTACTATATGCCATATAGTAAGCCATACGTGGTGCTGCAGCTATATAGCCTACCTCAAGCTCCGGATGGGCTTTTAGCTCTACATCACTATATGATGAGCCTACGAACTCCCTGCCTGGAGCAAATCTTCTTCTCTCTGCATTTACCTCTTTAAGCTTCTGAACCACCTCAAACAATCTGGCTCTTCCTGATATACCATAGCTTTTTAGTGATGGTGTTACTGCCAGACATATGGTCTTTTCGGTTCTGCTGGCATCTGCCACCACAAGATTAGTTGTAAGAGGATCCCACCCTCTCTCAACACACTCCACAGAGGCAAAAAATGACTTTAAATCTATGGCAATATATACTCTTTTTTGTTCCTTGCTTTCTTTAATATCAGACATTTTTATACCTCCTTCCCCCAAAGCTCAAGGCGCACATACGTTCGCAATTAGTATATCAAATACAATAAAAAATATCAACCATACGTAATTTGGCAATATGCCCCTTACATAATTTTCTTTCTCCTAATAATCACAAAAAATAAGTCATTTCAATCTAAAGTCCACCATTTTTTTACTTTTATTTAATTATTTTTTTGTTACAATAATAATACTAAATAGGAGGACTTACTAATGAATACAACAAACAAAGATAACAAATCCTTCGTCACCACACCTCTAGGCATCGGCCTTTTAGCCTGTCTGTGTTGCTTTCTATGGGGAAGTGCCACTCCCGCCATAAAGATCGGCTATGAGTGGTTTGGTATAGCATCTAACGATATCGCATCCAGAATACTGTTCGCAGGTATTAGATTTATCATCGCCGGCATACTTACAGCCATCATAGGAAGTATAATTGCCGGAAAGCCTTTATACCCACAGAAAACTTCTTGGGGTATGATTGTTAAGCTTGGTATGGTTCAAACTGTAATCCAGTACATATTCTTCTACATGGGACTTGCCTACACTACCGGAGTCAAATCAGCTATTATCAATGGTTCTCAGACATTTTTGACAATACTTATGGCCTGCCTCATCTTCCGCTATGAGAAGCTAACCTCTAAGAAGCTTATAGGCTGTCTCATCGGATTCGCAGGCATAATCGTAATAAATTATAATCCCGAAGGATTGACCGGAGGTATAACCTTTAAGGGCGAAGGAGCAATCTTTATAGCTGCTATCACCTACGCATTATCCTCAACACTGGTAAAGAAATATTCCCAGAAGGAAAATCCTGTAGTTTTAAGTGGTTATCAATTCGCCTTCGGAGGAATAATTATGACCATCATCGGTCTTATAATGGGTGGTCAAATATCCGGATGGTGTCTCAAATCACTGATACTTATGATTTACTTAGCACTAATATCAGCAGTTGCGTACTCTGTCTGGGGTATCCTGCTGAAAGCTAATCCTGTAGGCAAGGTTGCTGTTTACTCATTTACCAACCCTATGTTTAGCGTAATTCTCTCATTTATCTTCCTTAATGAGAGTTCATCCTTTGGACTGGAGCTTATTATAGCATTAGCTCTGGTATGTATAGGTATATATATGGTTAATAAGGTTGATGAATAATATTATCTAAAAAAGAGGATGTGTCGCACCACATCCTCTTTGTAATATCTGTTATTTCTTTAATGCAATATAAGTGTCAACCAGTTCAACTATAGCGTCATTATCCCCAGAGCTTACAACATCATACAATGCATCCATAAAGTCCTTATCCTCGCCCTCATATTCGTAGGATAAAAGCCTATTCATCATATTATTTACCCCTGTTTCATCTTTATTCAACGCACAGGACTTTAATCCTTCCAGATCACCAAAGATGCCATTATCGGAAGATTCTATATCCTCTATATTGATTTCATCTGAATCACTATGATCATTCTTATAGAGACGCTCATACTCCTCATCAGTTAAATCCGAAACCTCGTTTATATAGGCTAGATATAAGCTAATATTCTCTAATGTCTCCCTGAGTTCACTCATTAATTCTCCCAGATTATCCTTAACATAATCCTTATTATTTATGTTAATGGCAGCCTCTAAGGTTGCAGCCTTCTTGGCCAGGTTAAGGGCACCTATATTTATACTATTGGTCCTCAACGAGTGAATCCTGGTCTTAAAGCCTCTGGTATCCATATCAATCTTATCATAAAGCTCATCTATAACGATAGTATTGTGATTGTAGAAGGTAGTTACAAGCTTATTATACATATCAATATTTCCACCAATCTTCTCTATGGCATACTCTATTTCAATAGTATCCTTCAGTTTAATCAAACCATCCTTATATCTGGAATTATCAATATGTTGCTCTGTCTCGCTACTTTTCTCCTTAATCATATCCTCAGGCAGACAATCCTTAAGTATAGCAGCCACTCTTCTTCGCTCTAAAGGCTTAACCAAGCTATCTGTAAATCCTTCCTCGATAAGACTTTGACTGTGCTCCTCGATAGCATCGTTGTCCATAGCTATAATCGGAAGCATCATATACTCACTTCCGGCAAGCTCTCTTATCTCCTTCATAGCTTCCACGCCATTCATAACCGGCATTGATAAATCCATAAATATTACATTATATTCATGATTCATTATCATATCAATGGCAGCCACTCCGGAAGATGCCTCATCGATTTTCACATCAAACTCACCTAAGGTCTTCACTGTAACCTGTCTACTAACATCATCATCATCAACTACCAATATCTTAACATCCGGTAGCCACAGGCTATCTGCAACCTCTTTAGACACAGTATCCTCTACCCTGGATATCTGACTATTTGACACATTGTCTGCAAGTCTCTGGTCTATGGATAAAGTAAAGGTTGAACCTGCACCATATACGCTTTCCACCTCAAGCTCTGCCCCTAACAGGTCAGCAAAGCCCTTTGCTATGGCAAGTCCTACTCCATTGCCGGAATGCTGATTATTACGCTTATTATCAGCAATGTTATAAACCTGGAAGATACTATCTAAACGCTCTTCTTGAATTCCAATTCCGGTGTCAGACACTGTAAAGGCCACGTTCACCTTATCCATATGTGCCTTGTCCGGATACTCGTAGCAATCTACAGACAAAGTTATGGAACCTTCCTTAGTATACTTTACTGAATTAGATAAAAGTCTCTTTAAAATATCTTTTATCTTATGCTTATCTCCTACCAGATTATCACGAACACTATCGCCAATCTCCACAAAAAACTTTACAGATTTGTCTCCAATTATCTCCATAACATACTCTGACAAATCATACATAAGCGTGGTTACTGAATAGGCCTTATCACTTGCCTCATATCTACCTGATTCAAGCTTAGCCAAGACTATGATATCATCAACCTTTTCAATGATATTTTGTCCTATATCATGTATACTCTTTATGTTCTCACCATAAGCCTCATCTTCCTTTGGAATATCAAACAATTCGTCTGCCTTAGCCATCATTGCGTTGATAGGTATCTTGATTTCATTACTCATATTAGCCAGATAGTCATTCTTAGCACTACTTGATTTTACTGCCTCCTGATGCTCCTTAGAAAGCTTCTCCAGCTCCGTATCCTTATTCTTAAGTATCTTTCTAACCCAGAACAACCCGACAACCAACATTACGAGAACTGTTGCAGTAAGGAAAATAATACCAACCCTGGCCATAGGGCTTTCTGTAAGTTTATTTTCTTTTTCTATAACAAAAGCAATAGGTGCCTCACAGGCTGTTCCGTCACTGTTATATGCATTTACCTCAAATTCATATACTCCGCCATCCAGGTTAGTATACACAGCCTGCATAGTGTCACTTCCACTAATTACTATAGGATTCTCATCAAATCCCTTTAGAGAATACTGAACCTGTATATTGCTTCTATTAGAGAAACTAAACACAGCGAAATCTATGGTTATTCTTGAAACATCATCCTTAACCTTTAAGCCATCCTCTAAATCGTCAAACTCATAGGTTACACCATCCAAAGATATGGCTGTAACCTTGATTCGTGGAGCCACCAGATTATAAGGTATATTCTTGGTATCTAAGGTACATATACCATCATTACAGCATATAAATAATATTCCATCATTATCTATGTATGCATTAGAAGTTGTATTGATTGTTTTTGTAAGGCCATCACTTGTATCATAATATCTGCCTGCTATTCCCGAGCTACCAAGCAATTCCTCCTCTGAGGTTCTTAATACACCTCTGGAGCCCACAAGCCACATAAACTCCTCATCCATAGCTATATCATATATACTATTTGTATATTCAATATTACTGATAGCTCTAAAGGAATCCTTGTAGAAGCACATACCATTATCAGTAGCTATCCAAAGACCTTCTGTTCCCTGGTCGATAGACGTAATAACATTAGAATTCAGACCATCCTCAGTGGTAAAGTTAACTACTTCATCATCAGTAGTGTCTATTACATACAAGCCGCCTTCATCTGTTCCAGCAAAAATCAATCCATTTTTGTCTTGATACAAACATAAAACATTATTATTATAGATTCCCTGTTCTCTTCCATAGGACTTAAGAAGCTTACCTTCCTTATCTATAATAGCCACGCCCTCTTCAGTAGCAACAGCAATATTACCATCCTTTAACACAAGCGTAGCGTTAATATATATACTAGGCAATGCTGCATTTCTACCAAAGTTTGATATGGTTCCATCTGCAGCCACCTTTACTACGCCATAAACTCTACCTGTACTAATCCACAGTGCCCCTGTATCGTCCTTGGTAATATGCCTTACACTTATACCGGACAGATAATCAGTAAGCTCATTGTTCACCCTCTCATAAGCTGCGTCATAAATTATCAAACCATCATCTGTTCCAATATATTTGTGATTCCTGTAAGTATATACTGTATTTACAATGGCCTCTGACATACCAACAGACATGTTAAAATCATTAAATTTAGACTTGCTTAAGAGGAGTACACCCAATCTGTCTGATGCTATCCAATAGTTACCCTCGTAATCCTGCATCATATCTGACAGATAACTATCTATCTCACAGTCATTTACCTTTACGAACTCATCAGACTTTTTAAAATATCCCAAGCCGTTATCCGCACATGCCCATATATAGCCATTGGAATCCATCATTATATTATTAATACCATCTACAGTAGATGTTATCGTAGAAGGCTTATCCACAGCAATATACTTGATGACCATTCTACCTGAGGTTCCGATGTATATATTTCCCGCCAAATTGGTTATACATGTCAGGTCATCATTTGTAAGTTCAGAGGTAGCCATGCTTTCCATAAGGCCAGTCTCATCAAATACAAGAACTTCATTGTTACCTGTTATAGCCCACAAGAGATTGCCTTGAGCTTCCATTTCTACTATATCGTAACCCTGATTTCTCTCTGCAAATGGGAATAACCTCATAGTCCCTGAGGTATCCTTCTGGCAATAATAAAGACCATTATTTGCCGCTACATATATCATACCGGTCTCAGTCTGACAAACATCAACTATTTCCTTAATACCATCATAATATTCATCCTGAAGATGTATACTTTCACCATCCTCAATATAGAACAGTCCGTAATTATCTGTGGCTATCCACATCTTTCCATCTCTGTCCTGAATTATAGAATTTATGGCATATATGTCTGCTCTGTCAGTATCCCAAAGATTAATATTTTGGAACTGAGAACCATTAGAACGATATAATCCGCCTTCTGTTCCAATCCAAATATAACCTGTTGATGACTGATAAAGACAGTTAACCTCATTACTACCTATACCATTCTTTTGATTATATATAGTCTGAATATACGATGATACAAACGAGTCCTTTGCCACAACGTTATTATTAGGCACAACAAGGAGACACACCATAAGGAGTGTCAACCCTAAGGCCAGTATTCTATTAAAGTATCTTCTTTTATCCATACAGTACTAATCCGCCTATTATGCTTCCTTCAAAAATACCTTGTAGCCCTTATATGTTTCATACACATCAGCCTTTGAAGTAATCTCCCAAGGCGCATGCATATTAAGAACAGCAACACCACAGTCTATAACCTCCATACCGTACAATGAAAGTATATAGGCTATAGTACCGCCACCACCAACATCAACCTTTCCAAGCTCTGCTGTTTGATAGCATATCTTATTATCATCCATCATCTTTCTAATTCTTGCAATATATTCTGCATTGGCATCATTTGAACCTGACTTACCTCTAGAGCCGGTAAACTTGCTGAATACCATACCTCTGCCAAAATATGATGCATTATTCTTCTCAAATGCACTGGCAAATAAAGGATCATATGCAGCATTAACATCTGAAGAAAGCATGCTTGATGCCGCCAGGCATCTTCTAAGACTTATCTCGCTAAATTCGCCCATAGCATTCATAATCTCAGCCACACAATTCTCAAAGAATTTTGACTGCATACCTGTAGCACCAACTGAGCCTATTTCTTCCTTGTCAGTGAGTAAACAGCAGGTTGTCTTTGACATATCATTTACATCAAGCATAGCCATAAGAGAGGTATATGCACATACTCTGTCATCCTGTCCATAAGCCATAATCATACTCTTATCAATACCTGCATATCTTGCCTTACCTGCAGGAACAACCTCTATCTCAGCAGATATAAAATCCTCTTCTTCAACATCATACTTTTCCTTTAATAAAGATAAAACGTTAGCCTTAACAGCATCTTTGTCCTTATCCTTAACAGGCTGGCTTCCGAATAAAACATCCAGATTCTCACCCTCAATAACCTTTGCAGCCTTTTTTTCCATCTGCTCTCCTGCAAGGTGAATGAGAAGATCAGTTACACAGAATACAGGATCTTTTTCATCCTCACCAATATTTATGTCTATAACTGTACCGTCCTTCTTCACAACTACACCATGAAGTGCAAGCGGAAGTGTAACCCACTGATATTTCTTGATACCACCATAATAATGTGTATCCAGATACGCAAAATCTCCATTCTCATAAAGTGGATTCTGCTTAACATCCATTCTAGGAGAATCTATATGGGCCCCAAGGATGTTCATACCCTTCTCAAGCTTCTTAGAACCGATGTTAAATAAGGCAACTGTCTTATCCATGCAAACCGAATATATCTTATCTCCGGCATGAAGCTTCTTTTTATTCTTAATCACATCTGCTAAGTTGATATAACCTGCCTCTTTCGCCATCTTCTCTATGACTCTGGCACATTCTCTCTCTGTCTTACCCTTATCCAAGAACTCAAGATATCCCTTAGAGAACTTATCAAGCTCTGTAAGTTGCTTCTTAGTATAGGTTTTCCATGCATTTTGTCTATCCATAACGTCTCCTTTACTGCACATTAAATCAAATATGTTCTATCACACATAATTCCCATATGGAAACAATATTATTCCATATTATTTATCGCCTACCAGCTCCTTAACTACACTCTCAAGGATATCATATGCCTTATCACAGTCCTCCTTGGTTACATTAAGAGGCGGTACAAATCTTATTACACTTGGTCTAACCGCTGTCATAAGAAGGCCATTATCAGCTGATGTATATTTTACATCATTGGCTATATCGCAATCAAATTCGACGCCAATCATAAGACCTTTACCACGAACCTCCTTAACATGAGGGATGGCTTTCAGTCTATCCATAAAGTAAGCTCCTACTGTCTTAGAGTTTCCTGCTAAATCATTCTCCAAAATTTCGGTAATCTGTGCATATGAAGCAGCACAGCAAACCGGATTTCCCGCATAAGTACTTCCATGTGCTCCAGGACCAAAGGTTAATGCAAGCTTTGCAGAGGTACACATAGCACCTATAGGCATACCACCACCCATAGCCTTAGCCATACTAACACAGTCAGGCTTAACTCCATAGGTCATAAAGCCCATTACATCTCCGGTTCTTCCCCATCCGGTCTGAACCTCATCGAAGAGAAGAAGCATATTATTATCATCGCAAAGCTTTCTCAAGCCTTCTAAAAACTCCTTAGTTGCAGGAATAACTCCACCTTCACCCTGAACAGGCTCTACCATAATAGCTATGGTATTCTCGTCAACCAATTCCTTGAAGGACTCCAGGTTATTATACTCAGCATACTTAAAGCCTGGAACAAATGGGTCATAATTTTTCTGTATGGCACTACCAGGCTGACCTGTTGCAGTCAGAGTAGCCAAGGTTCTACCATGGAAACTATTCTTTGCTGTAATTATATTATATCTGTCTGGTCCAAAGTTATCCTTTCCATACTTCCTTGCCAGCTTAATCATAGCTTCATTAGCCTCTGCTCCCGAGTTTTGAAAATAAATCTTTTCCATACCTATGGTCTTACATATAAGCTCCGCAAGCATAACCTGTGGAACTGTATAGCAATAATTTGACGCATGCATCATGGTTTCTGCCTGCTCCTTAATTGCCTCTACTACCTTAGGATTACAATGACCTGTACTATTTACAGCTATACCCGCCATAAAGTCCAAATACTGCTTACCATCCTCTGCTATAATATATGAGCCCTCTCCAGTTTCAGCTATAAAATCTAATCTTTTAAAGGTCTCATAAAAATATGTATTATACATATCCTTTATTTCTTCTTTGTTCTTACCTACACTTTGTAAATTCATATCATTCTCTCCCAATTTAATAAATATATAATAATACAATATGCCGGCAACTGACATCACCGGCACATATACAACTATTTAAATTATCCGTAGATTGAACTTGCAACAAGCTCATCCAGTATCTTAACCAGCTTTCCTATCTCCGGCTTAGTCATCTGTGCATTTGCTCCAAGAAGCTCGCCCTTACGCTTCATATCGTCATTAATAAGTGATGAGAATATAACTACCGGAATATGCTTTAAGCCCTCTGTGTCCCTAATAAGCTTCAGCAATCTATGGCCATCCATCTGAGGCATTTCTATATCTGTGATTATACACTTAGCTCCGTACTCAACACCATTATTCTTCTTAAGCTCACAGAGATAATCCCATGCTTCCTGACCATTGTTCTTTATAGTAAGCTTAGTATATCCCGCTCTGTTGAGAGAGTCCTTTATAAGCTGACAAAGCATCATAGAATCCTCTGCTATAAGGATAGGAATCTCATTTCTCTCTCTAGACTCTAAACCATCTATCTGAGAAACCTTTAAGCTTGTCTCCGGACATATACCCTCTACAATTCTCTCGAAATCAAGTATTATGAGGAGATTGTCTCTATTCTTGATAATTCCTGTAGCTATTCCCACGCCAGGACCACTAACTGTGGCATCAGACTTTACTACCTCTGACCAGGACACTCTATGAATTCCTAATACAACCTGAACATCAAAAGCGATATTAAGATTATTAAAGTTTGTAACGATGAGGAAGTTGTTCCTCTTATCCACATTAGGGAAGCCCAATGCCTGGAACAAATCAATTACTGTAATAATATCACCTCTAGGCATAAATATACCCTCTATACATGGGTGTGAATTAGGAACTGGGGTAATCTCCTGATATGTAAGAATCTCTCTTACCTTCTCTACGTTAATACCATAATGATTACCATTAATTACAAACTCAAGTACCTCAAGCTCGCCACTTCCACTTTCTAATAAAATGTTGTTGTCCATACTCTCATCCTCCTCATCTATTGTAATGAAATAATCACGTCTTCTCCGTTATATGTAGCCTTTAATTTCAAATCCTCAACATTAATAGCTATATCCTCTGATACCTGGAACAAAAGCACTGCTTCGTTATACATACTAGCTGCAACAGTTCCCTCGTAGGTATACAAATCATCTATGAGGATAGTAAGCATCTGCTTAGCACTTTTACTGTTATCAACTATTATTCTGTAATCAACATCCTTACTATACAAATCCAACTGCTGATCCTCATTGGTAAGATTTTCAAGCTTAAACTTTACCACTATGAGCTTATATCCCTGAGGTGCTTCTATAGTTATAAATACTCCATCCTGGTCATATGAAGGATATTCGTCCAGAACCATATAGTACTCATACTTAATGGATACCTTATCTTCCCCTATAAATGCTCCCAGATTAAAATTCTTATCAGCATCTGCTACAATACCCGAAACATTCTCTGTAGTATTAGAATTAGAATTAACCACACCCTCCTGTTCTAAAGGCTGTCCACCAGTTATATCTGAGTTACCGGACTGTTCAGGATTCTCTGGTTGATTCTCCTGTGTAGTAGGCTCCTCTGTAATTATAGCCTCTGTTGTCAAAGCTTCAGTAGTAAGAAATTCTGTAGTAGCAAATGGGTCTATATCTGAATACTCATCATTATAGTATTTAGAGTCATTATTTCTATCATATTTTAGAAGTAACTCTGCTGCATATTCTGTCACCAGTTTGCTCTCTTCATCAGTAAGTTCAATTGTCTTAACGCATCCACTAACAAAAAGTGATAAAATCACTATACTGCAGATTGCAACTATCTTTTTCATGGATATTCACATCCTCCATCTCTCGACATAGTCATATAGTAATTTTACCACTAATTTAAGTTTCCATCAAGGCAAATTAGCATCCAAATCAAAATAAAATACAACTCCATCACTCACATTGTATACACCATACGATTTACCATGAGCCTGCATAGTAGCAGCTACTATAGAAAGGCCTATGCCATTGCCTCCATATTCCCTTGTTCTGGCCTTATCAGCCTTATAAAACTTTACAAAAAGCTTTTGTAAATCCTCTTCAGGGATTTGGTCTCCCTGATTATAAACATTAACTCTTACCAGGCCCTGGTATTTTTCAAAAAAGACCTTTATAGTACCATTTGGTTTAACATAATGAATTGCATTGATAAGATAATTGGTAAAAACCTCCTCTATCATATATTCATCAGCCCATACAAAGAGATTTCCCTCCTCTTTGTACTCAATTGTAGCTCCACATTCGCCCAACAGGAGACTTTTTGCAGCTATCACATCCCGTATAAATCCAACAAGTTCAAACTGCTGAACATTAAGTTTAACACCACCGAACTCTATCTCGCTAAGTGTTAGAAGTCTTTTCACCATAGTATTCATCTTCATAGCTTCATCTATGATTACATCTGTGTAAAACTCTCTACTTTCATCGTCATCACACATATTATCCTTAAGGCCTTCTGCATATCCCTGAATCAGCGCTATTGGCGTTTTTAGTTCATGCGAAACGTGTGATATAAATTCTTTTCTCATCTCATCTATCTGAGATTTCTTTTCAATATCCCGAGCCAGCTCTATATTAGCGCTTTTAAGTTCTGAAATTGTATTTTCAAGCTTTCCGGACAGAGTATTCATAGAAGCAGAAAGCTCTCCTATCTCATCCTTTGTAAGAACAGGAACCCTTACACTAAAATCCAGATTGGCCATCTTCTTAGCATTATTATTAAGAACCTTTATAGGCATTGAAAAAACATTACTAAAGGCTAGTATGAACAGAGACCCAAAAATGATTAAACCAATAGCTATACCATTGAACACCTCTGTTACCAAGCTAATCCAGCTCTCTATCTGAGCTATAGGCGTTCTAATTATTATTATATAACCATTATCTAACCGTCCCATCAAATCGTAGTAATCAGCATTCATAAGAACATCATGATTTCTCTTTATAATATACTCACCCGGTCTTTGCATAGCTCCACTTTGTGATTGATTCAAGGTTTCAATAACCCTGTTCATACTCTCCATCATCTGACTCTCATCATCAATAGTTGAGAAAATTCTTCTATTTACCGGATCATATATTATTACTATGGCCTCCAAAGGATTTTCAATCTGTCCATACAAATCTCCATCCTCGCTTCTAGGTGCATCCTGTCTAAATATTAAGTTGCAGGATGCATAGGTGTTTTTAAGATTATTCTTCAAGTTATTAGTAAATATGTCTGATATCAGGAAATTACAAATATACCAGGACGATGCTATGATAAACCCTGCAAAGCACACAAACATAAATGTAATTTTCATCCTTATTGATATCTTCATCTAAAACCTCTCTTGACTATATCTCAAACTTATAGCCCATTCCCCATATAGTTTTTATATACTCACCCTTATCACCCAGCTTACTTCTAAGCTTTTTTACATGGGTATCAATGGTTCTTGCATCGCCAAAATAGTCGTAATTCCAAACATTATTAAGAATCTTTTCTCTAGAAAGTGCCACTCCCTGATTAACCAGGAAATAATTAAGTAACTCAAATTCCTTAAAGCTTAGCTCTATTAATTCTCTATCAACTTTAACCTGATGCGCAGAAATATCCATCTCTATCCCACCTACATTAAGGTTCTTTTCACCATCAACCAGATTACTCCTCTTTAATACGGCTCCAACTCTTGCAACAAGAATCTTCGGACTGAAAGGTTTGGTAATATACTCATCCACACCTATCTCGAAGCCCTTAAGCTCATCCTTCTCATCACTCTTTGCAGTAAGCATAATAATTGGAATATCAGATATCTTTCTAATCTCTGCTGCAGCCTCATAGCCATCCAGCTTAGGCATCATAACATCCATTATAATTAAAGCAATATCCTTATCAGCCATAAACTTATCAACTGCCTCTTCACCATCTGCAGCCTCAATAACCTTATATCCATTTTTTATCAGGAAATCCTTAACAAGCTTCCTCATTCTACTCTCATCATCTACAACTAATATTTTAATGTCTTCCATACAAACCGACCTCCAATTTATAAAACTCTTAATTTACGTTAAAATAATAATCTTACTCACCTATTATACAAGCCTATTATGTCCAATTTGTGAAAAAAGCGACAACAGTTAAACTATTGTCGCTCATAATACTTATTGTGCTTCAGTTGTAGACTCTTCTATCCCTCCGGATGGAACTGTACTACTGTTAATGGTTATCTGGTTATTAGCTGCTACCTCAGCAACCTTTGCCTCATAATCATCCATATAAATCTGTGCTTCAACTATCAACGCTTCGGCCTGAGTAAGATAATCAGGCATCTCATTCTCAATAGCATTAACAACCATCTTCATGGCCTCATACTGCTTCTGAACACCCATCAAATAAAGCTGTTTTATCTCCTCAACCTCAGTTGTTTCAACCTCTATGGCTGAGAGATTTGATATATAAGTCTCCATACTTGGTATTGCATTATTCTTAAGATCTGCAACAAATGCCGCATTATCCATATCACTTCCTGCAAAATAAGAATTATAGATATTTAGTGCATTATCCTTGTCACCGGCAATACCTGGAAGCTCATCATTAATAAACTCCACCAAATCCGCCTGTACAACATTCTCAGTTACTTCCTTGTTGTCCTTCTTATCATCTTTCCCGCAGGCAACAAGTGAAAGAGCCATCAAAACTCCTGTTAATAATATACATATTTTCTTCTTCATAAATCATATCTCCTTACGGGGTATTACTATGTATGCAATTATACACTATTTTACATAATTAGACAAGTTTATAGTTCCAGCTTGATTTTTCCTTTTTTAATAAGCTTTTCCAGTTTAGATTTATTATTCTCAACATAGGTCTTATACAAATCAGGCCGTCTCTCCTTTGTCCTTATTAAGGCCTGCTCCAGTCTCCAGTATTCTATGTTTTGATGGTGCCCGCTAAGTAAAACCTCCGGTACCTCCTTACCCATAAAAACAGGAGGTCTGGTATACTGCGGATACTCCAACAAGCCATCATAAAAGGATTCATATACCGCACTTTCATCACTACCCAAAACTCCAGGTATAAGCCTTGAAACTGCATCTATAATCATAATAGCCGGCAGTTCTCCTCCTGTTAGTACAAAATCACCTATAGATACGTTATCCGTAACTATTTCCTCTATAACACGCTCATCTATACCCTCATAATGCCCACAAAGAATCACCAAATCCTCCTCACGAGCAAATTCCTGCGCCATAGCCTGATCAAAAGTTTTTCCGGTAGGTGTCATATAAACAACCCTAGGCTTCTTGCTTTTCCCTGAGCATTTCTCTATATTCTCCCTTATACTCATATAGGCATCATAAACAGGTCCTGGCTGAATAAGCATGCCAGCACCTCCACCGTATGTGTAATCATCTACATGATTGTACTTATTGTTAGCGAAATCTCTCATGTTAACTGCATTAACAGAGAATAAATCCTTGGCCATAGCTCTTCCGGTTATGCTCTCACCTAAGGCATTCATAATCATATCCGGAAATAAGGTCATAACATGAAATCTCATCAATCAAGCATTCCCTTCATCAACTTAACTAATATCTTTTTATCATCGTAATCAATATCTAACACACACTGCTTAATTACAGGAATAAGCAACTCTTTACCATCTGTCATATTAACAACAAACACGTCATTAGCGCCAGTCTGCATAACATCAGCAAGTTCTCCTATAAGCTTATCCTCTTCCCAGACCTCCATTCCAATAACATCTGCAATGTAAAATTCGTCCTCATCAAGAGGCATTGCATCCTCTCTTTTTACAAACAATTCACAATTCTTATATTTTTCTATGGCATTTATATCCTCAAACTCTTTAAAGGACAATATAACCATATTCTTGAAGAACTTACAGCTCTTCTTCTCAACCTCTATATCTCCCTTAGGTGTTCTTAAAATACATTTCTTAAGCTTTTTAAACCTATTTACATCGTCTGTGGTAGGGAAAACCTTTACCTCTCCCTTAAGTCCATGAGTAGATGTAATCACTCCAATTCTAAAAAAGTCTTCCATTCATTCTCCTCTTGGATAATCAATCCTGCATAGCTCCTGTTTTATTGGACAAAAAATATAATTCCCCGATTATAAAACCGGGGAATTAAGAATTATTTAATGTCTACAATTACCTTTTTGTCACCCTTTGACGCTGCTGCTTTAACAACAGTACGAATGGACTTGGCAATACGACCTTGCTTGCCAATTACCTTACCCATATCATCTGGTGCAACCTTAAGCTCAATTGTAATAGTATCTTCCTCGATTGTCTCATTTACAACAACTTCGTTAGGGCAATCAACCAGGGATTTTGCAATAATTTCGACTAATTCTTTCATTACCAGCACCTCCCTAGATTACTTCTCGATACCTGCCTGCTTAAATAACTTAGCAACTGTCTCAGTTGGCTGAGCGCCGTTTGCAAGCCACTTCTTTGCTGCCTCTGAATCGATATTAACTGCAGCTGGCTCCTGATTTGGGTCGTAAGTACCTATCTCATCGATGAATCTACCATCTCTAGGTGATCTAGAGTCAGCAACGATTACTCTATAAAAAGGATGCTTCTTATATCCCATTCTTCTTAATCTGATCTTAACTGCCATGTCATTTTCACCTCCTTAAAATTCTTATCTATATAATAGTAAACCTATTATCAAAATCCAAATGGTAGCTTAAAGCCACCTCTTTTTTTACCACCGAACATTCCACTCATCTGTTTCATCATCTTCTTGGACTGTTCGAACTGCTTAAGCAATCTATTAACCTCAGCCACTGAAACTCCTGCTCCATCAGCAATACGCTTCTTACGGCTTGGATTAATAATATCCGGATTAGCTCTCTCCTTCATAGTCATAGATTGGATGATTGCCTTAGGCATTTTCATCGCACTGTCATCTATCTCTACATTCTTAAGCTGCTTATTTGAACTAAAGCCTGGGAGCATATTCATCATACTGCTTATGCCACCCATCTTCTCCATCTGATCCATCTGCTCAAGGAAATCGTTAAAGTCAAAGGATGCCTTACGCATCTTCTGCTCCATCTCCTTGGCCTTCTCTTCATCGATAGCACTCTGAGCTTTTTCAATAAGGCTCTCCACATCTCCCATGCCAAGAATTCTACTTGCCATACGTGATGGATGGAACTGCTCTAAATCCTCAAGCTTTTCTCCCATACCTGCATACAGTATAGGTTTTCCCGTTACAGCCTTTATGGAAAGGGCTGCACCGCCTCTTGTGTCACCATCAAGCTTTGTAAGTACAACTCCATCGATACCAATCTTCTCATCAAATGTAGTAGCTACATTAACTGCATCCTGACCCGTCATGGCATCAACCGTTAGGAGTGTGTAAGTAACTGCTATATTCTCCTTAATCTCCGCCAGCTCCGCCATCATATCCTCATCTACATGAAGACGTCCTGCTGTATCGATAAACACAAGATTTAAACCATTCTTAGATGCATGCTCTATAGCCGCCTTAGCAATATTAACAGGCTTATGGCCATCACCCATAGTAAATACAGGCACACCAACCTTTTCACCGTTAATCTCCAGCTGCTTAATAGCTGCCGGTCTGTAAATATCACAAGCTACAAGCAAAGGCTTTTTACCCTTATTCTTGAACTTTCCTGCAAGCTTAGCAACTGTGGTTGTCTTACCAGCACCCTGAAGACCACACATCATAATAACAGTAATCTCATTTGAAGGAAGCAGCTTAAGCTCTGTGGTTTCTGAACCCATAAGCTTATCCATTTCTTCCTTAACTATCTTTATAACCATCTGTCCCGGATTAAGTCCTTTAAGAACCTCCTCACCAACAGCTCTCTCACTTACGGAATTAATAAACTGCTTAACAACCTTAAAGTTAACATCAGCCTCAAGCAACGCACGCTTAACCTCTTTCATAGCCTCCTTAACGTCAGCCTCTGTAAGCATACCCTTACTCTTAAGCTTTTTAAACACATTCTGCAATTTATCGGTTAAACTATCGAATGCCATTAATATCCCCCATCAAACAATCTTTAATCAAAATAAATACACTAAAATTCTTCTAATAACTTGGCGGTTTCCATATCTATCTCATCTATTATCTCAACCAGTTCTAAATCCTTATTATCAGCTTTAAGCTTAAGTATATTAGACTGTACAGTGGCTATCTTATCTCTGGCATTAACAAACTTCTCTACCAGTTTAAGCTTTCCCTCATAATCCTCCAGGATTTTGTCACATCGCTTAATCATATCATAAACACCCTGTCTTGAGATACCGTATATTCTACCTATCTCAGAGTATGACATATCGTTCATAACCACTTCTTCATATATATTTTTTTGATGGTCTGTCAGTAGCTCGCCATAAAAATCGTACAGCAAGGACTGTCTCACTATCTTCTCCACTATTACACCACCTAATTACACGTAAAGCTAATTCCCTTTACACACCTTAAGTATAATACATCAGCATTTTTACTATGTCAAGTATTTTTTCTTGACGTTTTTTATTTTTATGTAATTAAATATGTTACAACAACATATATGTTAAAATAAGTATTATTACAGGACAAAAATATGGACACTTCAATTAATAACTCAGCAGAAACAGGAACTCTAAAAATCTCAGTTTCCGGACCAAATGGCTATACTCCAATTCCACAAGCCAGAATCCAAATATCAAATTCCGGAGAACCTAATACTATTATAGAAGAACTTGTGACAGACTCAAGCGGAAATACAGAGGATATCATTCTTCAGGCTCCGCCCCTAGAATATAGTATGTCCCCCACCGATAACCAACCCTACTCAGAATATAATGTCAAGGTAATGGCTCAGGACTTTGATGATGAGATAATATCTAATATACAAATTTTTCCAGGTCAGGGAGCTATACAAAATGTTAATCTTTCCAGAGCTCTTCCATCACCTGTCTACAACCCGATAGTAATACCAGGTCATACTCTATGGGAATTCTTCCCGCCTAAAATAGCAGAAAGTGAAACAAAGCCTATCAATAGCACAGGCGAAATCGTCCTTAGCAGGGTTGTTGTCCCCGAAACAATCGTAGTACACGATGGTGCTCCATCCGACTCATCTGCGCCCAATTATTATGTACCATACTTAGATTATATAAAAAATGTAGCAAGCTGTGAAATATACAGCACCTGGCCTAAGGAGACAATCCGAGCTAATATTCTTGCTATAATGTCTTTCACTTTAAACAGAGTATATACGGAATGGTACCGAAACAAGGGATACGATTTTACAATTACATCATCCACTGCATACGACCACAAATGGACATACAACAAAACCATCTATAAAAGCATCTCACAAATCGCTGATGAGCTTTACGATAGTTTTCTGGCAAGACCCAATATTAAGCAGCCTATCCTTACTCAATATTGCGATGGTAAAAGGGTATCCTGTCCTGACTGGATGACTCAGTGGGGTTCAAAAACCTTAGGTGATGATGGACTGTCCGCCATACAAATTCTTAGGTATTATTATGGAGATAATATTTTCATAAACAACGCAGAGCTAATATCCGGCATACCAGCCTCATTTCCTGGATACAACTTAAGCCTTGGTGCAACAGGAGAACCTGTGATTACAATACAGGAACAGCTTAATGCAATATCAAAAAATTATCCTGCCATACCTAGGATAACGATAGACGGAATATTTGGCGCAAATACTCAAGCCGCTGTCAAAGTCTTTCAAGAGGTCTTTGACCTGCCGGCAAATGGAATAGTAGATTTCCCAACATGGTATAAAATATCCCAAATATATGTGGGGGTAACCAAAATTGGTGAAAACCTATAAAAATAAGCCACTAGCTCAACCTGCTAGTGGCTTTATAATATTGGTATTTTACTTTATACTAGGTGTCTCGTAAGTTTCTGTCTCCAAGAGCCAATTGTCCTTAATCTTAATAAATGTAAGATACTCTACCGTATTCTTCTCTATCTTCTGTCCTGAAGAGTTATGTGTTGTTCCATAGAAACGAACCTCAACCTCAACAGCACCCTTTATGTTTGCAGTCTTTGTTGTTACAAGCTTAATCTCTTCCTGAACATTCTTAATCTCTAATTCAGATAAGTCTCTAACAGATATAATATCATATCTATTAATATTAACATTCTCCATCTCTGCAACAATCTCTTCCGCCGGTATCTCAGGATTATTTAAGTACTGAGGAATAATTTTTTCCATAGCAACTGCATCATTGTTATTTATAGCATCAACATATATCTGTATAGCTTCTTCATGACTTTCAACAATATCCCTGTTAAATACGGCTTTGTCTAAGAATAACCATATAGCTAATACTATAGCAACTACAAATAATATCTTAAACATAGTTCCAACAGTTCTTGCAAAGCCACTTTTCTTCTTCATATCTACGCCTTCAACAACTGTTTTAGCCATACCGGCAGGCATAGAACCACCATAGAAATTGTCATCTATATCTGGATTATCAAATTCAGACTCATTCCTTAGAATATCAGTTAATCCTGACCCCGTACTAACCGTCATTCCCATAGGATTAGTCTTCTTCTTAACTTCCTCCTCTGCCTTAATAGACAAGCTTCCACTGTGCTTAACAACTGTAGCGCCACAATCAGGACACACCAGTTCTCTGTCATCTACCTCACATCCGCATACATGACATGTTTTCATAAAATCCCTCCTCTTTAAAGTAATTTCTCCTTAAATTTATCTCTCTAAATTATATTCTCTGTTTGTAAATCTACACCTCGTCTGTATCTCCGTCAAAGTCATCAAAGCCTTCTTCGTCCACAAGGAACTCCTTGCTAGACACCTTCTTCCTTGAACGCTCCTCTTCCACGTATGAAGATATAAGCTCCTTAACCTCACTTGGCTTCTTTATATTCTTTATCTCAAAGGTTCCCATAGATCTGTCCGAAGAATGACAGGTAATAGTACCCAGACCGAAAAGTCTCTGCCACAGCTTTCTACTCAAAGAAACATCCATAATACGATATAATCTTACTTCATTTTCATTAAGATTAAGAACTCCGGTCTCAATAAAAATTCTGTCCTCTGACAAACCATACTTCGTAAATGACCATGGTAATCCAAATATTATACGTTTTCTATCCTTCCATACCACATCAACCATAATAAACCTCCTTTTTTATCTGGTTAAAAAATCCAAAAAAATCATAATAAGTATATTATATTTCGGTTAAACATTCAAGAGTATTTAGGGTGTATTTACAATATTTTGTGTTTTTTTAAGGTATTTTTGCATAAAACCACCAAATATAACCACAATTATGGTGTTTGCATCTTGTTAATAATTTGATTTAATGTTATTATACGTGACATAAACTAAGTCTCTGGAGAGAGACCATAATAAACACTACTATACTCAAAGGAGAACGAAAATGGGAGTTGTAGAGCAAATTAAAGACACTATTGAAAAAATCACAAAGGACGAGAGCCTTATGAAGGATTTCAAAAACGATCCAATCAAAGCTGTTGAGAAAGTTATCGGCAAGGACTTACCAGACGATGCTGTAGAAAAGATTGTAGACGGTGTTAAGGCAAAAATCTCAGCAGATAAGGTTGGAGATGCTTTAGGTTCATTAAAGAAGTTATTCTAATAACTACCGAAAACCCTTGTATATCAAGGGTTTTCGTACCTTTAAAAAATAATGGGAAGTTTTCAACTGTGTTGCATCACAAGGCGAGAATTAAGCAATAATTAGAAAAAATGGCATTTTTTAGAAGAAACCGTCAATGGTTAATCTTCCGAAAAGTGCCATTTTTCTAGCTTTTTTATATGTGAAATTTTAAA
>JAFTPO010000055.1 GCA_017463225.1 Lachnospiraceae bacterium
ACTTTCTAAAACTGTTCTTGCAACATCCTGAGTTGAACCATCAACTACAACAATATAATTTAAGCCCAATTCATCTACTTTCTTAGACAGGAACGTAACTGTTTCGAAGCTTGCCTCGGTCTCCGAAGAACATCCCACAAAAGCGGCATAATAATTAATTCCATACTCACTTGTCAGATATCTAAATGGAAATCTGTCTGCAACTAAAATAGTATCCAAAGATGCGCTAGAAACCATAGTCTTATATCTATCATCTATGTCATCAAGCTTTAAAATATAGCTATTCATATTCTCCTCATATTTTATGGAATTAGAGGAATCAAGCTTACATAATCCATCACATATCTCAGCACACACCACCTTAGCATTTGTTATAGACAACCATATATGCTCATCATAGCCTGTAGGGTCAAAATAATGCTGGTGCTCATCCTCCTCATGTTCATGTTCATGGTCATGTTTATGATCGTGAGCTTCCATCCCCTCTACTACTTCTTCTTTTTTAGCATTATCTCCTATTATATCCAGCATATTCACAACTATCATATCAGGATTAGTAGCCTGCTTTAAGGTATCCTCAACCCACTTATCAGACACTCCGCCACCATATATAAACATATCGCAATTTGAAATAGTGATAATATCATCTGCTGTTGGCTGAAAACTATGTAAATCATTGCCATTCTCCACCAAAAGAATCAATTCAACATTATTATTGTCTCCTATAATCTCTCTAGCCCAGTCATATTGAGGAAAAAGCGTACATACCACTTTTAACTTATCATCTTTTTTTGATGTACTACCCCCGCAAGCCGTAAGCATCATAGCACATATAATCATTCCAATTAATAGTATTCTCTTTATCTTGGCCTTTTTCATTCTAATCTCCCCATTATTTACAATCATTACATATTCCATATATCATAGAGCTTTTGCATTCTATAGTAAACTTATGATGTATATAAATATGCCTCATAAACTCATCCATAAAGCTACAATCCATATGCATTATACGCCCACAGCTTTTGCATTTCATATGAAGATGATTATGACAAAGCTTATCCGGATTTATATACTGATATGTGGATTTTCCACCATCTTCACTGGTATGTTTAAGAACCTGTCCCTCATTGGACAGCTTGTCTAAATACCTGTAAATGGTTGTAACATTAACAGATTTATCTAAATTTTTATTTATGCTATTTTCTATATCCTTAACACTGACACTTTCATCCTTATGTGCTTTAAGGTACTCAAGTATCATGGTTCTTTTCTCTGTTGAATAATTTGTTGTTCTTCCCATGATTCGTCCTCTAGTTTGACTCCAAAATAGTATATTCATCTATATCTAAATAATAATAGGTATACTGCTCCTCTTTATATGACTTAAGTTCTCCCTTTATCTCTATAACATCATCTTCCTTAGGATACTCATCCGGGTATATATGACTTCCCTCATCCCAGATAAACTCCATACCATTTTGACAGCAAGCCAAGGCATCCTCAATCATAACATAATGATAGTAGTTATCTGTTCCGTCATAATAAAGAGGATAATAGGGTCCTGAAACCTTAATGGTCTTTCCAAGATAGCTATCCGGATACATCATCATATTATAAACTTCAGCATAGACCATATTGGCACTTAAAACTGTCAGATCAATGTCAACATTAGGATCTGCATCACCAAGAGGTGCATCAGTAACAGAATCTTCCGCAGTGTGTCCCGGACTTATTGCTCCAGAGCCATCCATCTGGCTAGGTCCTGTTGCTAAAGGAAATTCCGTTGTTATCTCACCAGTAGCCATATTAGGAGCATATTGACCATTGGTTCCATCTAGAGCTTGTGTTGAAAGTTCTTCTGTAACAGCTTCAGTTATAGATTCTGTAGTCGCTACTTGTTCTGTCTCAGACGTTTCCTCAGAGGTCGTATGCTCTGATTTTGCATCATCTATCAGCTGTTCAACATCAGATTTTTTCTCACCTCTACCACCTTCATCCTTTGAATTACACGCAACCAAGGACAGGACAACCACAATGGCAGCTACTGTCAAGCATATTCTTCTACTTAAACTCTTTTTCATTATGCTTTATTTACCCCCATAATCATACCAATTCCTGAAAACAATAAAAAACCAACAATATCAACCGCAACAATAGTTGAACCAACCGGTGTTCCCTGCAATAATGATATTAAAAGCCCTAAAACCGCACATACCACACTGAATACTGCTGAGCATATTACCACCGATTTAAAATTCTTAAATATTCTCATAGCTGAAAGAGCCGGAAATATTACAAGCGCTGATATAAGCAATGACCCTACCAAATTCATGGCAAGTACTATAATTACTGCAATTATAACAGCCATACTCATATTATATACCCCTGCTCTAATACCTGTTGCCTTAGCAAAGTTTTCATCAAAGGTAACTGCAAATATTTTATGGTAAAAGAACACATAAAATGTCAACACAACTATAGACATCACTATACATATAGTTACGTCCATATCTGTTAATGTAAGTATTGATGTGGCTCCAAATAATGTTGAACACACATCCCCTGAAATATTTGAAGATGTGGAGAATACATTTAAAAGCAGATATCCTATAGCAAGGGAGCCAACGGATATCATAGCCACCGCAGCATCACCATTAATCCTTGCATTCTGACCTGTCTTAAGCATCAAAATAGCCGCAATCACTGTAATAGGCAGAATAAGCAGCATATTATTAGTGAATTGAAGCACCATGGCTACACACATTGCTGCAAACGCAACGTGTGACAGTCCATCACCTATAAAGGAAAATCTCTTAAGTACAAGAGTTACTCCAAGTAATGATGAACAAAATGCAATAAGTACACCAACGATGATGGCTCTTCTTACAAAAGGAAATTCCATATATTCCATTAAAGTTGCAATTATATCACTCATTTATATATTTATCCTCCTGCACATTGGTAAACTGCTTACCAATCTTACTGTCAAGGTACGCCTCCTTAGAATCAAAAAACTCCGGTGTATCACTTACGTGAAGTATCTTAGTAGCATAGTTAAGGGCCGCCTGCACATCATGTGATACCATAATAATGGTTATAGGCTCCTTATTCTCATCCTTATTCCCCTTATTAATAGAGCTAATAAGCTCATACATCTCTATAGTAACCTTAGGATCAAGACCAGCCACAGGCTCGTCCAAAAGAAGCATCTTAGTAGTTGCGCAAAGCGCTCTTGCAAGTAAAACTCTCTGCTGCTGTCCTCCTGACAAATCTCTATAACAGGACTTTCTAAGTTCATAGATTCCAAGTCTCTTCATATTGTCCTTAGCAAGCTGTTTTTCTTCCTTGTTATAAAATGGTCTTAGCCCACTGTGGTTTAAAAAGCCTGATAAAACTATCTCCTTTACAGAAGCAGGAAAATCCCTTTGAACTATAGTCTGCTGCGGAAGATATCCTATCTCATTATGCTTCAAGCCATCACCAAGGGTAATAGCTCCTGACATAGGCGTCTTAAGCCCTAGCAAAGTCTTCATAAGAGTACTCTTTCCCGAACCATTTTCACCTAATATACATAAGTAATCTCCACTTTCTACGGTGAAGTTTAAATTCTCTACAACTGTTTTACCCTCGTAACCGAGAGATACATTCTCACAGGTAAGTAATGACATAATAATTGTCCTTTCTGTTTTATATCAATATAAACCATGCCGACACTTCATAAACAAAACGCAACTAATTTGCAATTTGTATTTTACAACCACTAAAGGTTTGTGTCAACATAATTTGCAAATCAGTTGCGTTTTAAATTATATGCTACCTTTTCTTTAAAGCTGCACCATCACAGCTTCATTTATCCTTACCTCATCCTCACTAACCTTACAGTCGTAGGCCAGTACACTTACTCCCTTATTATGTGCATTCACAAGAGCATCTCCAAAGGCCTTATGCTTGTCCCAAGCAGGAGTAAAATAGTCCACACCCTCCATCTGTACAACAAAGAACACATAGGTCTCATATCCATCCTCTAATGCGTCCACAAGCTCATTTAAATGCTTTATACCACGCTCTGTAGGTGCATCCGGAAAGCTGACCACATTGTCATTTTCCAAGGTTACCCCCTTAACCTCTATAAATATCTTCCTATCCCCAGCTTCCACATAGATGTCAAAACGGGACTTACCATAGGTTTTCTCGCGTTTTATAAAGGTTATATCACCTAATATTTCTCTAGCCTCATCACTTTCCCTAAGCCACTCTTCAACCAAACCGTTAGGAAGCTGAGAGTCCATATTAACTATACGCTTCCCTTTCTTCACCGATACCAAGTCATATAAGGTCTTTCTGGCAGGGTTGTCGCTCTTTTCCAGGTAAACTGTAGCTCCCGGCTGCAAAAGTTCTCTGCAACGACCGGTGTTTTTAACGTGAACCACATATTCCACGCCCTCTATCTCCACGTGAGCGATAAATCGATTAGGTCTTGATATAAACTTTCCTTCTACGATATTTTTATATTTCATAATGTCTCCTAAACACAAAACGACAAATATACTACTCGCAATTCCGAACCATACCGACTCATTTCATTCGCCGATAAGCATACACTTTATTTCTAGGTAAAGTACACCAACTCTTCCTCTGCCGGACTTGTCAGTGCAACCTCTGTTGCCTTAAGCACCGGTCCTTCACCCTCAAACTCTGGGTAGAACTCCTTATCTATAGTTGCAGTAACCATTACCCACTGTCTGTCTGTAAGATTCTTAGCACCATCATAGTAGCACTTAAAACCTATAAACGCGATATCATCTGCGCAACAAGTCATAGCAAATCGACCTGGCACAAACTCATTCTTCTTATAAGCGCTTGGCTTATGAACCATAGCCTTAAACTTTATAGTCTTGCCCACATACTTATCAGGATTATCACAGGAATCGATATACCAGATACCGAAATCCTCTTCCTCAAGCTCTATAACAGGCTTTTCAATATCAAACGGAAGCTCCATCTCTTCATCATCGATTTCAGCTACTCCATCCTTGTTCTCAAATATTACCTGAGCACGTCTGTTAATGGCATTGATACCCTTTCTGTAT
>JAFTPO010000056.1 GCA_017463225.1 Lachnospiraceae bacterium
CATTCCCTGTACAATACCACTTGTGAGTTCTATTAGTCTTGGGTCCTTTATCTTCAGCTTTAATTCTTTATTTTCTTCATCTGTATCGTATATTATTTCTCTAAGCTCAACAGTATAATATTCCGGCTCTCCGGAAACTGAAGATAATAAATAAGCCTCTCCAACTTTAATTTCGTCTCGGTCAGCTATGGGTATATAATCATCATATGAAAGTTTATTTTTGCCTATATCAGTGATATAACCAGATATTCCGTAACAAGAATTGTCCTCTACACGACCTATCATATTTTCTGATGAGTAATCAATCAGCCCCTCTAATCTTCCCGGAAGCTTAGTATTTGACTTTACTATATTTATTAATTTGGCATCGTATATTGCACCATCACATATTTCAAAGACTTCACCGGTATCATTATCATTTATACTATGTCCTAAAGCACCAAAACTGTCCTCATCATAATAAGTCAAAGTGCCTATTCCCGATATATCGTCCTTTACCCAAAGTCCAAGCATATAATTTCCATACTCATCTAAGGCGGGGGTAACGGAAATTGTTTCTATATATACGCTACCTAAAGTATTTTCACTTTTCCTTTGAACTGTAATGTCTATAGTATGACCTTTAGAAGAATTAACAACAGATGTAAGCTGTGCCTTATCCTCTATAATCTGTCCTTCTATAGATAAAATATAATCTCCAGCAGAAACCAGGCCAGAGCAAGGTGAGTGCATATGTCCATCAGCACCCATTATTTCTCCTACACCTATAATCATAACACCCTCTGATTTAACGTATATTCCAATAGGCTCCCCTGATGGCACTACTAACTTTTCTTCCTCATCAACATCCGCCATAGCCACTGTCTTTTCAACATCAACCTCAATCCCTACAGTCCGATGATTGGATCTAGTTATGCCGGCACATATTAGGCATACATCCAAGGCCAATATCAAAACTATAATTTTTTTATAGCTATTCATATATATCCCCCTTTATAAATTAATCAATAAAAAAGAGCACACTCTTTTACAAGTGTACTCTTATTATCCTTAGTTTCGGCCGATTAAATTTAGTATATTTTTGTTCTATCTGCCAATCCTTTCATCTCTTCAGCAGATGCTATAGTGGCTTCTGTAATCATAGCACCACCTATAAGTCTTGCAATCTCACCAATTTCCTCCTCTCTATTAAGTCCTCGAATACTGGTAAGAGTTTTATTGTTTTCCACATTTTTTTCTATAACATAATGTGCATCTGCCATAGCTGCAATTTGAGGAAGATGAGTTATACATATTACCTGATGATTCTTAGCAATAAGACTTAGCTTCTCAGCAACTAATTGAGCAGTTCTACCACTTATACCAACATCAATTTCATCAAATACTAATGTTGGTGTAGCATCCAAATTAGCTATACATGATTTTAATGCTAACATAATTCGAGAAAGTTCTCCACCTGAGGCCACCTGACTGAGTGGTCTCATATCTTCGCCAACATTAGTGCATATGTAAAATTCAGCATAATCATAGCCTGATGATGAGAATTTATCCATTCTTTCAAATCTCATCTCAAATTCCACAGCAGAAAAATTAAGCTCACACAAAGAGGCTTTAATAAGATTACACATATTGTCCGCTACAGTTTTTCGTTTTATGGATAATGCCTCGCTAGATTTTAGCAAATCATTTTCAATTGTGGCAAGCTCCTTTTTTAATCCCTCAATATACTCTTCATAAGAAGAAAGCTTATCAAGCTCAACTTTATAAGCCTCCAAGCTATTTAATACCGCACCTATGGTTTTTCCATATTTTGCCTTAAGAGTATTAATTAAGTCCAGCCTTGACTCTACAGTCTTGAACTCCTCCTCATCGAATTCCATGCCCTTCATATACTGTGATAGCTCTCTATTAAAATCACTTAACATACTATCTATATCTACAAGGGTTTCGTAGCAGGAATTTAAATCCGAATCAAGCTCAGCAGCTCTCTTCATAATTCCCAACGAATGACCTAGCATATCTCCTGCCGAGGAAGGACCATTATAGCCTGTTGCCTGGTATACCTCATCTGCATACAACATAATATCCTTGGAATTAACTATTTTTTTATATAAAGATTCCAGTTCATCATCCTCACCCGGCTTTAATCCTGCCGACTGGATTTCATCTATCTGATATTTAAGAAAATCCACCTGCTTGTTCTTAGCTGTTTCATCAAGCTCATCTGCCTTAAGTCTCGTCTTAATATCAACATATTTTGCATATAACTTAGATACCTCTTCCTTAAGAGAAGCAACCTCTTCCCCACCGAATCTGTCAAGTATCTCAATATGCTTTGATACCTTTAGCAAGGTTTGTTGTTCATGCTGAGCGTGAAGATCAATTAAAACAGCTGCAACTTCCTTAAGCTTTCCAATGGTAACAGTATTATCATTGATTCTATTAATGGTCTTACCTGAACCGTTAATTCTTCTTGATATAAGAAGAACATCTTCCTCATCAGGATAGATTTCAAGAGAAGAAAGCTCCTCTCTCACATCCTGGCTTTCTACAGAAAACATGAGCTCCACTAGACCATCTTTACTTTCATCCCGAAGTAAATCCTTAGAAAATTTACCACCTAAACAAATACCTAAAGAGCCGATGATAATTGACTTTCCTGCACCGGTCTCTCCTGTAAGTATATTTAGCCCTTCTCTAAGATTTATATCAATCTCATCTATAAGGGCTATATTTTTAACATGTATATTTAGCAACATTTTTTGATATCTCCAATTACCTTATCTGCCAGGTTACTGTGTCTTATGGCTAAAAATATAGTATCATCTCCTGCTATACTGCCTACAGTATCATCTAACGCCAGACTATCTATAGCTGCTGCCACTGCCATTGCCATACCGGCCACAGTTTTAATAACTACTATATTCTCTGCATTATCCATAGAAATAATACAGCTACCAAGCAAATGCTTATACGACTTAGCTCCTGCAGACTCTGTTATTCGTCCTACCACATATTTATGTTTATTACCATCGTAGGATATCTTTGTAACATTAAGTTCTCTAATATCTCTGGAAACAGTTGCCTGAGTTGTGTCAAAGCCCTCTGCCTTAAGTAAACTAAGAAGCTCTTCCTGAGTTTCTATGCTATTATTATTTATTAAATTGATAATAGCCTCTTGCCTTTTCTGTTTCAAGGGCTTAACCTCCTATTTTCTCTCTAAGTACGCTGTAAAAATTCACATCATACATCTTAATCAGGCTTATACTTCTGGCTGATAGTTTAACATTGACACAATCACCTGCAGAAAGCTCAATATTATTCTCTCCATCAAAGGATACTATCGCCTCAGTTTCCTGGGTTTTTCTCTTCTTCATAATCTCAACACGAATCTCTTCCGTACTGTCAAACACAATACTTTTGGACGTTAAAGAATGTGGTGATATAGGTGTCACAACAATAGCAGACGCCTTAGGGCTTACAATTGGACCACCAGCTGACATATTATATCCTGTGGAGCCTGTTGGCGTAGCTAATATTACACCGTCAGCACCATATGTATCCAAAAGCTGGTTATTTACATATATCTTAAGTCCAATTATTCGGGAAAAGCCTGCTCTTGTTATAACAACATCATTGAGAGCGTCAAAAACCTTATCTTTTACACTACCCTCAATCATCATTCTTTCTTCGATTATGTAATCATCCTTAAGAAGCCTATCCAACGCTTCGTAAACGTTAGATTCTTCTATCTCAGTGAGAAATCCCAGTGTTCCCAGATTAATACCTATAAACGGAATATTATAGGTACCTATACTGTGGGCAGCTCTAAGCATAGTTCCATCGCCACCTAAGACGATAGCTGCCTGAACGCCCTCCATAAGCTCCTCCTTGATAGTGCATTCATCCCTGCTTTCACCAACATCACTTACAATGACAACCTTAGCTCCTGCATTGCGCAAATATTCACTTATTTTATTGCTTAGACTAAGATTTACATCCTTGTCAGAATTTGCAAGTATGAGAAAATTATTCATATATTTTACCTAATCCTCTCCTATATATTATGCTTCCTTATCAAGTGTCTTATGTGAGGCCTCTACAACCTCATGTATACTGAATTGGGAATCCCCAAATTCATTCAAATCCTGTGGGTTCTTTGTAAGGAACAAAAGGTATTCAATATTTCCCTCAGGTCCCTTAACAGGCGAGAAGTCCAGTCTTAACGGATGAAGCTCTATGGTTTTAGCATACTCAACAACCATCTCTATGACCTCTTCGTGAACCTTCCTATCTCTTACTACACCCTTCTTACCAACCTTTTCTCTACCTGCCTCAAACTGCGGCTTAATAAGACATACGATTCTTCCGGTATCCTTAAGTAATTCCTTAACTGGAAGAAGTACTTTGGTGAGAGATATAAAGGAAACATCTATAGATGAAAAATCCAATCTATCCTCTATATCATCTGGTGTAACATATCTTATGTTGGTCTTCTCCATACATACGACTCTGGAATCATTTCTAAGCTTCCAGTCTAGCTGCCCGTGTCCTACATCTACAGCATAAACCTTAGTCGCACCATTTTGAAGCATACAATCTGTAAAGCCTCCGGTTGAGGAGCCAACATCCATACAAATCATATTATCAAGTCGAAGTCCGAACTCATTCATAGCCTTCTCCAGCTTCAAACCGCCTCGACTTACATACTTAAGTGTATTACCCTTTATCTCAATATTAACATTTTCCGGAAAGGTTGTACCTGCCTTATCCTCCTTCTCTCCATCCACAAAAACTATTCCAGACATTATAATCGCCTTAGCTTTTTCTCTGGAGGTGGCAAGTCCTCTGTTTACTATAAGGACATCCAGCCTTTCTTTTTTTACCTTTTCCTGTTTTGTCTTATCCTGCATACAAACCTCTAAACAAGCTTGGCATATACGCTCTTTGCATCAATGCCCAGCATACTTCTAAGCTCACTAATTTTTCCCTGTTCAACCTTACCACATGGTATAGAACAGTCTATATGTCTCACTTTAGCTATATCAGCTTTATCTCCCATATCAATTAAACAAGACATAAGCTGCTGCCCAAAGCCTCCATTGGTTACATTTTCCTCCATAGTAACCACTGTGTTATGACCATTTACAACATTCTTCAGTAAATCCTTGTCTATAACATTTATAAATCTGGCATTTATAAGGGTCGGTCTCTTACCTGCTTCAACAAGCATATTGTAAAGAGTTAATGCCTCTTCCATCATATGACCACAGGAATATATGGCAATATCCTCTCCCTGGTATATTACCTCACTTTTACCATACTCTATCGGCTGATCAAAATCCATAAGCTGCTTTGAAGCAGAGCCTCTAGGATACTTTATAGCCACCGGACCATCCAATTCCATAGCATAATCCATCATTCGAATAAGCTCCACCCTATTCTTAGGCGCCAATACAGTAATATTTGGCATATGAGAAAGATATGATACGTCATAAATTCCCTGATGAGTTTCTCCATCCTGCCCCACCAAACCAGACCTGTCTATGCAAAATACCACATGCAAATTCTGAAGACACACATCATGAAGAATTTGGTCATATGCCCTCTGTAAGAAGGATGAATAAATTGCAACCACAGGGATAAGTCCTGCTGCCGCCATACCTGCAGCGTAGGTAACAGCATGCTGTTCTGCTATACCCACATCAAAGAATCTGTCCGGATATGCCTCACTAAATCTATTGAGTCCTGTACCTATGGACATAGCAGCACTTACAGCTGTCATATTAGGATATCTGTCACCTAACTCCACCATATGTCTTCCAAACATATCTGTGTAAGTGCTTGTCTCCTTCTTAGTCTTAAGCTTTCCTGTATCTTTATAAAATGGTGCTACTCCATGAAAATAATCCGGATGCTTTTCTGCCAGGGTATACCCCTTGCCCTTCTTTGTTTTTACATGTATTATAATCGGCTTATTTAGCTTAAATGCGCTATTTATCGTAGAAACCAAATCTTCAACATTATGTCCATCCACAGGTCCTACATAGGTTATTCCGAGCTCCTCAAAAAACATTCCGGGAACCAAAAACTGCTTTATGGTATCCTTTGAATGCTTTATAGTCTTAGCAACCTTTGTACCAACCTTACTGCTTAAAAGAGAATTCTCCACACCCTCTTTAAGCTCATTGTATGTTGTGCCTATACGAATGCTGTTAAGATACTTTGACAAGCCTCCCACATTCTTATCTATAGACATCTCATTATCATTTAAAATTATTACACATCCCGTCTTTTGCTGAGAAAGGCTGTTTATAGCTTCGTATGCCATACCACCGGTAAGAGAGCCATCACCAATAACAGCAGCAACTCTTTCGCTACCACCTCTTAAGTCCCTGGCAACAGCAAAACCCATTGCAGCAGATATACTAGTAGAGCTATGTCCCGTATTAAACACATCCGTATCACTTTCCTTAGTCTTAGGAAATCCACTTAATCCGTCCAGCTCTCTAAGGGATTCAAATCCATCTCTTCTACCTGTAAGAAGCTTATGTGTATATGACTGATGTCCCACATCAAAAATAAGCTTATCCTTAGGGAAATCCATGCACAAATGCAAAGCCATAGTAAGCTCAACCGAACCTAAATTTGAGGCAAGATGTCCACCCTTTTCGCTGACACTTTGCACCAGGAATTCTCTAATTTCTGAAGCCAAAGCATCATAATCCCTTTTGCTTATCTGTTTTATATCATTTTCCTTGGTTATCCTATCTAAAATACTCATTTTAATAATCCCTGTTAATCAAAGTATTTATTAAATCCATTAGCTTTTCTCTTGCAGGCTCATTTACCACCTGCAGACTCTTAAGTATATTATTTGCCTTTTTAGACATAGTATTAACATATTCCTTTGCTTTTTCAATTCCATGAATTGTAGCATAGTTATATTTTGCATTCTTCTCATCACTGTTTACAGGCTTGCCAAGCTTAGCTTCGTCTCCAATAATGTCCAGCACATCATCCTGTACTTGAAATGCAAGTCCTACACATCTAGCTACCTGTATGACTGCATCAGTGTCCTCCTTAGAAGCACCGGCCAAGGTTGCTCCTATGCCCATGGAACATTCTATGAGCGCCGCAGTTTTATTTAGATTAATATAATCTATCTGTTCTTCTGTTAATTCCTTGCCAGACATAGTAACATCTAATACCTGTCCACCTATCATACCATCAATACCAGGTCTTGTTGCAAGTATTACAAAAGACCTCTCCACTGACTCATTAGAAGGAAACGCCAAAAAAGCCTTTGACGCTGTTTCAAAGGCATAATTAAGCAAACCATCTCCTGCTAAGATGGCTATATCTTCCCCATATTTTGCGTGACAGGTAAGCTGTCCACGTCTATACATATCATTATCCAGTGCAGGTAGGTCATCATGCACCAAGGAATAGGTGTGAATCATTTCTATGGCAGCCATAAATGGAGCCACCTTCTCAAGCTCGCTCTCTCCGTTAATATATGCTTCCTCGGTAAACATATCAAATGCAAGTTTGAGCATCATAGGACGAAGTCTCTTTCCTCCTGCCTTAAAGGAATAATTCATAGCCTCTATAACAGGCTTTCCATACCCCTCCTCTTTAGGAAGGTACTTATATATAATATCTTCAATATCCTTTGTACTATACATTACTTAACTCCTGAATTTCCTTCTCAACCTCTGTAAGGTAATTCTTACAGGTATTTACAAGGTTAACACCCTCACTGTAAAGTGCGATGGAATCCTTAAGACTAACATTCTGGCTCTCCAGCTGCTGATTAATCTCTCTTAATCTGGTAAATGCGTTCTCTATAGAAAAATCATTATTTGACACATTGTTATCCATCTATTTATCTCCTTCTAGTAAATATCATTCTTCTTAACGTCATCAACTGTAGCAATTATCTTACTATCACTAAGGGTAATATTAATACGGTCTCCCTTAGATACGTCACTTCCTGTTCTTACAGGCTCACCATTAGCTGAAACATAACCAAAACCATTGATAAGTTTATTCGTAGGCGATAATCCGTTAAGTCTTGTGCTTATATATACAAAATCGTTAGTATATCTCATAAGCCTCTGATCCATATTCAGTCGAAGCTTATCACTAATCACATTATAATCCTGCTTTCGTTTGTCCAACAATACTTTAGGATTATTGGCCTTAATTCTAACACCTATATTCTCAGCATAATTCTGATATCTAATAAGCTTTCCTGACATATTCGTAGTCATTATCTGCTCCTGACTGTCCAGCATCTGTAGTTTTCTGTCAACCTGATTCTTTGGACTGTATGCTTGGAGCTTACTTAGATAGTTATCAGCATTTAACTTTAGATTATTAAGTCTTCCACCCACAAGAATATCAAAATCCTTAAGGTACTTATCCAGTTTCTCAAGATTTTCTCCCAGATGCGGAATCAAATCATCAGCCACTGCCTTGGGAACATATACGGACCTATCAGCAACCAGGTCAGCTAGATGATTACCATTTCTAGTATGCCCTATAGCGGTTACTATAGGTGTATTAGCGTTATATATAGCTCTTACAATATTTTCATCATGGAAGGTCCACCTATCTTCTGTATCTCCACCACCTCTGGCAATTACGATAACGTCCAATCCCAAAGGATCTAACTGTCTAATAGAATTAACTATATCAGCAGGCGCACTTGCCCCCTGCATAAAACTATACCTAACCACAAACTTAATGTGCTGATTTCTCTCGAAGCTTCTGGTAATCACATCGTAATATGCATCACTATCTCTTCCTGTAATAAGTCCTATAACTCTTGGATAAGAAGGTATAGGCTTCTTGTGAGCTTCATCAAATATCCCCTCTGCTTCAAGTCTTTTCTGAAGAGCTTTGACTCTGGCCATTACAGCACCTTCTCCAACAGGCTGCACAGCGGTAGCTATAAGCTTATACTCACCCTTGTTGTTCCATACATCTATAGAACCTCGTACTATTACCTTATCACCATTCTTAATATCATCTCTGGAAATATTTTGTTTAGAATACTCCCAAATAGCACACCCTATAACAGAGCTACTGTCTTTAAGGCTGAAAAAAAGATTCTTTGCTCCAAATGAAACATTGGATAATTCTCCCTCAACAGTAAAGCTTCTGCCTAATAAGGAATCATTTTTTAGCTTTTGTTTTATGGTTAAATTCAGTTGTGAAACACTTCTAAATGTAACATTAGTATTATCTACTGTAAAACCATCCATGTATTACTCTTCCACCTTCGCAAGAACTCCGTTTATAAAGCTTTTTGCATCCTCGTCACAATAAATCTTAGAAAGCTCAACTGCCTCGTTAATAGCAACCTTAAACGGAACCTCATCATCGTACTTCATCTCATAAATAGCAAGTCTTAATATGGCAATCTCTGCCTTACCAATTCTTCCTATTCTCCAGCCTGATGAAATCTTCTCTATAAATGCATCAATGTCACCGATAAGCCCAATCACCTTATTTGACTTATCAATAATATGCTGTCTATCCTTATCAGATATATTCTCAATATCCTCTAATGATAGCTCCATCTGCTCTGACATCTCATCTACATTATTAAATTCCAGTTTAAATAATATCTTAAAAATGTTCTCTCTTATCTGTCTTCTAGTCATAGCTTCTTCCGTCCTTTGCGGGCTTAATTGTTGTCAAGCTTTATACCTGAAACCACAACATTAACTACTCCTACGGTAAGTCCTGTCATATTCTCAATAGCCTGCTTAACCTTAACCTGAATCTCCTCTGACACCTTCTTAATAGCTGTGCCATACTTAATCTCAACAGAAATATCTGCGTTTACTACTCCATCAACGATATCAACCTTTACACCGTTAGCCAAATTCTTCTTTCCAAGCTTGCTGACAAGCTCTTTAGAAATATTACCTGTAAGCTTAGATACTCCGTCTACCTCTATAGCAGCGATACCGGCAATAGATGCAACTACACCATCTGCTATACTTATATTTCCAATCTTTGCCTCGTTATTAGCATTATCTCCCATTTATAATTCCTCCTTATCATAAATAAATAGCTATTTATAATTATACCCAATTATTTATGATAATGCAACAAATTAAGGAGCCAAGGAAATAGTAACCATATCTATAGTACATCCGGTCTTTCTAACCACAACATCCTCTATCTGAGCCTTTTCCTCCTCGGTTAATGCTTCCTTTCCTACAACAACATCAACAGAGCTATCACCTATAGTAACCATAACATCTGCTAATCCCTTAGCTAATAGCATAGTTTCAATCTCTGTCTCCAGCTCCATGTTCTCAGTCAGCTTGATGTACGCATCTGTGGCAGACTGAACTGCTGCCTCATCCATACCATCAGAATTCATAATCTCTAAATAGTTTTCCTTTGCCTTTGAACGTGTCTGCTCTCTGCTAAGCTTAATATTTACCATGCTTGATGAAGTAGTATCTGCGGAAGTAAGCACAGCCTCTCCGATAGAATCCTCATCAGAATTTAACTGAATATGCTCCTCACTTTCCACATCATCCATAGTCACCTCGCCTGAGGCCACATCGAATTCATTTTCAGCAAATGCTGCCTCACTTCCCGTTGCAATTCCTTCTGAATTTCTCTGTCCTAAATCTAATTTGTTTCCGCCAAAATTTATGTAACCTGCTATTCCCAGTAATACTGCCAAAGCACCTATAACCATCTGATTCTTCTTTACTATTTTCTTCAAGATATAAATCCCCCTTATTTTTTTATAACTGCCACCTTATGTGCAGGTAGGTCAAATAGCGCACATACAGCAAATGCTATATCTCCTCGCGCTGCCTCATCCTCAACATCGGCCACGATTAGTACTCCATCAACCTGCATTTCCTTTTCATCATACATATCTCCCTGGTCTGATGACTCTTTGAGATGAACCATGACCTCCATAGTGCCCTCACCATAGGATTTTTCTAATATGACATTAAGCTTTTCCTCATAGTAGGCTGCAGATTCTTGATAAGTATCATAGCGCTGTCCTGCTTCCCCATCAGCATCTAAGCTTTTGGATGCTTTATCTTGATCCATAGGAATTACTACAATAAGTAGTAATAGCCCTATTAATATTATGGTTATAATCTTACTAATATTCTCTTTTTTTAGCTTCAACTCCATAACTTCACCGTCTTACAACATATATATTATCCATTTTTAAATTATAGACTTCTGAGATATACTTTTTTATATTTTCTTCTTGAAATGACCTTTCCATAGTATTGGTTTCGCCCACATAAACCCTGCAATTAAGAAGCTTATTATCATCATCTGTCACTACACTAACCTGTGTAACTTCCAGTCCCCTGTCATTTAGCTCCTGTTTAATTCCTTCACTTATTCCAAGCTGAAGATAATCACAGGTTTCAGCTGTACCGGGCTCACCTAAGCTATACTCATCAAAATTTATCTGGCTTTCAGAGTAAACTCTATTAATCAGTCCATAAAGCTCTTTTTCATCATAGCTAAAAATAAAGCTCATAGGCTTGATAATTATAATAATAGCAACCAGTCCCGTCACCAGTCTAATGTGCTTCTTATAGCTGCCTGATGGAGAAAGGTTAATGATTGCTCCTGCAAAAATAAGATATACTATAAGATTTTTCATCCAACCATATAACATATACTCTCCTTATCAAACTCCCTTTGCCGAATATGCAACTATAGCTATAGTCAGCATGAACAAAACCACTGAGCTAAAAATAGTTTGAAGTAACAGCTGATTCCCCCTTGCAAGAGCCTCTACGCCTTCCACATACCTTCTCTCACCAATGGGCTGAATCATAGCCGAAGTAATTCTCACAGTTAGCATTATAACCAGCAATTTAATTATAGGCGCAAGAACAACTATAAGGAGTATCACAATCCCAGCCACACCTATACTATTTTTCACCACTACTCCTGCACCTAAAAATGTTCCTGTCAATGCATTTACCATACCTCCACCAGGCAATAATGTAGCTACTCTATTTACCGTATTTCTTCCCAATGCATCAATCTGTGGCTCTACAAGACCCTTTATCAAATTAAGGCCTACTATAAAGTACACCACTGTTTTCAAAACCCAATTGACCAGGTTCATAACTAAAGCACTGAGCTTAGAGAAGCTATCCTCTTGATTTAGATTATTTACCAGGGATATGATTACATAGAATTTAATCATAGGAATGATAAACTTAAGAATTACTACCTGAACCAACCATATTCCCACCATAACAACTTCATACATCCCAACCGAAGCCACACTTTGCCCTACAAAATTCATGGCAAGGGCATACAGTGGAACTATAATTTTAATGGTGGTTAGTATTTTTTCTATGGAAGCTGACACCATATCCATGGTCCCAACAAAGGAAAGCAGTAGCATAGAGGTTATAATCAGATATGTTATATAAAATCCATTTTCACTTACAAAGCCTGTCCCAAAGGAATTTGCAAGATTTACAAATATTGAGCCAAGCAAAACAACTATAACTATCTGCAGCATTAATTCTCTGTTGAAAACTATTTCACCTATAAGCTGCTCCTTTAATATACTCATCAGTTGTTCCCCAACATATCCACCTTCTCCAGATACTATATCTTCTATCAGGCCTTTCAAATTTAGGTTAATGTTTTCTTGTCTGAGAAGCTTCTCAGTGTTATCCAGATTTAATATTTCATATATTTCCTGATAACTGGATTCATAATCCGTATCATATATGTAGTCTTCTTCTAATTCCTCTCTAGTGCTATTCCAAATCCATCCAAACGAAAGCACCCTAAAACCTCCCAAAAGCTACATTAAACCTGTTATACTCTCTACCAGGCTCAGCAATATAGGCAGTGATACCATAAGCATGGTGAGCTTTCCCATAAGCTCAATCTGAGATGCAACTGCTCCATAGCCTGCATCTCTGCTTATTCCTGCTGCAAATTCACAGATATAAGCTATCCCAATAAGTTTAATAAGTATTATGATATAGCCCTTATCAACATCTATACTATCCGTGATACCTTTTAAGGAGTCTACAATATACCTTAATCTGTCTATACAAAGAGAAATAACCGTTAAACCTAGGGCTACACTTATCAGACTGCTAAACTCCGGACTTTTTGCCTTTAAGCTAAGGGCAAAGATTACACCTATTATGACAAAAGCCATAACAACTCCCATGCTCATTCTAAGCCTGGCACCTCCCTGCATATTAGAATTCAAATAGTCTATTTATATCGGAAAACAACTGGTATACATATGGTATAATCCAAGTTAACACAATAATAAGACCTGCTAAGGAAACCAGGTACGCATGATCATCTCTTCCTGAATGCTTTAGCACCTGGTTTAGCAGGGATACAATTATACCAACCGCTCCAATTTTAAAAATTAATTCTATAGTCACCCTTACCCCACCTTTCTAAAGCAATGCAATAACTGTCATAATACCTCCCAGCAGACAAACTACTACAGCATTCTTCATACGTACCCCTAGATCCTTGTCCAAGGATAAAACATGGGCATGAACCATTTCTAATTCCCTCCTAAGATTCATCTGCTGACTTTCTATATCAAGATATCCCAGTGCCTTTCCCACATCCTGTAATTGCTCCAAATCCTTATAACTAAGACAGGTAACTGCATGCAGGTTATCTAAGGATTTCTTCCACATATTGTATAAATCAATGTGAGAGTTATACTCCAAAGGGCTGTCCTGCTCACTGCCAGCACGTATATCCTGAACAAGTCCATATAACCAGTCTCTAAAGGGCTGTCCGGATTTATCTGCCACACGGCTTAATGCCTCATCTATAGTAGAATGCCTGACTCGAAGTTCTCCCTCTAAAAAGGATAATATTCGTTCTATCTCTTGAAGCTCTCTAATTCGTCCTTTCATGTTGAGAGCTATGCGTATTCCCAACGATAAGCTTCCCACTATGACAAGTACAACACCTATTAATTTGCTACCGAAAGTAATGGCATATATAATTCATTTCCCCTTTCATCGAAAATATTGCCTATAGTTCCTACACCTTCATCTCCATCAATGACTATGTACCTGTCAAACATTTTTAACTCCACCAGACTTCTTAAAACCGGTCTGGTTCTAATATCATCAATATTTGTTCCGTGAATGGTGGCCAATATGCTACATCCGCAATTTATAACATAATTGATAGCCTCTACATCCTGTCTGTCACCTATCTCGTCCACAGCAATCACCTTAGGATTCATACTTCTTAACAGCATAAGCATACCCGAAGCCTTAGGACATCCATCCAAAACGTCTGTCCTCATCCCTAACGACCTTTGAGGCACACCCTGATAACAGGCAGCAAGCTCCGATCTCTCATCCACCACACCAACATTCACACCTGTCATCATACTGCTTCCATCTGATAACAGTCTGACCAAGTCTCTTAGCAAAGTGGTTTTACCACAGCCAGGAGGAGAAACTATTAATGTATTTAACACTCTCTGCTTGTCTATAATGTATGGCAAACATTTAATGCCACATCCCTTAACCTCGTGGGACACTCGTATATTCAAAAAAGATATATGTTTCATAGATTTTATTCTCCCGTCCTCTAGTATTACCTGTCCAGCGAAGCCTACTCTATGTCCACCTTTTACTGTAATGAAGCCTTGCCGAATCTCATTCTCATAGGCATAAAGAGAATATCCTGATATTAAATCCAGTGTAGTTCTAATATCCTCTTGTTTTACTATATAACCAGCCCCTGCATCATCAGGTAAAACATACTCTCCGTGACTATACAGCAAGAGGATAGGCTCATTTATTCTAAGTCTAACCTCCAGTAAATTCTGCTCATCAATATTTTGTCTACTGAATATGTATCTAATTCCAGGGGATAGTAATCCTCTTATACCTATGTCCATAATTAACACCTCTTAATATGTATATGCTGATATGCTATAAATATGCTCTCGCTTCTGGGAAAAAATAGTTGAAAAATTGTATTAGTTATATTACAATATCTTATATGCGATTTTAAGGAGGATTATTATGGTTTCAGCAGGCGATTTTAGAAATGGTGTTACTCTTGAGTTAGAGGGTAACATATATCAGATTATCGAATTCCAGCATGTAAAGCCAGGTAAGGGAGCAGCTTTCGTTAGAACAAAGCTTAAGAACATCAAGTCAGGCGGTGTAGTTGAGAAGACTTTCCGTCCTACAGAGAAGTTCCCTAAGGCACATATCGATAGAAAGGATATGCAGTACTTATATTCAGATGGTGATTTATACAACTTTATGGATATGGAGACTTACGAGCAGATAGCTCTTAACGCAGACGTTATCGGAGATGCATTAAAGTTCGTTAAGGAAAACGATACTTGTAAGATTGCTTCTCACAATGGACAGGTGTTTGCAGTAGAGCCACCTCTCTTTGTTGAGCTTCTTATCACTGAGTGTGAGCCAGGTGTTAAGGGAGATACTGCTACAGGTGCTACAAAGCCATGTACAGTAGAGACTGGTGCTACTCTCAATGTACCACTCTTCGTTAACCAGGGTGATACAATTAAGATTGATACAAGAACAGGTGAGTATCTTTCAAGGGTTTAATACAGTAACTTTATAATAAAAATGGACAAGGATTAAAATCCTTGTCCATTTTTATTACATCAATATCAATACCTTTGGCGAAGAAGCCAAATTCTCATATCCATCTTCCGTTACCACTATAAGATCTTCTATTCTTACTCCAAACTCTCCAGGCAGATATATTCCCGGTTCTACGGAAAGTACCATTCCAGGCTCTAAAACAACATCACAGGTTCTGGAGAATCTTGGTTCCTCGTGAATGTATAAGCCTACACCATGCCCCAAGCCATGTCCAAAATACTCTCCATAGCCGGCAGATGCAATATAATCTCTTGCAATCTTATCTATATCAGAGCATATCATTCCCGGCTTAATACATTTGAGAGCTTCCTTCTGAGCATTTAATACAACTGTATAAACCTCCAGCTGTTTTTCTGTCATCTCATCACCCATATAGACAGTTCTGGTCATATCTGAACAGTATCCCTTATATATACAGCCAAAATCCATCGTCACAAAGTCACCATCCTCAATAACCTTATCTGTAGGAACAGCATGAGGCATAGAGGAATTCTTACCGGAAGCTACTATAGTATCAAAGCTAAGTCTATCTGCTCCTAAGCTCTTCATAGCATATTCCAGCTCTAAAGCCACTTCCTTTTCAGTCATCCCCACTTCCATAGTATTAAGGATATGCTCAAAAGCCTTATCTCCTATGGCTTCTGCCTCGGCTATAAGCAGTATCTCTTCTTTAGACTTTACCATACGAAGCTTATCTATCTGGTCATTAAGCTCCACCAGCTCTACTATCTCTTCTAAATTATCTCTAAATGCTTTGTACTGACTGTAGGATATGGATTTGTCCTCAAAACCGCATCGAAGTTTTTCAGCATTATTGATATTGTTACAATACTTTTCATTTAGAATACGTCTAATAGTCTTGGAATATCCATCTAGCGCAATATCTATAACTTTAAATTCCGGTGCTTCTATCTCAGCCTGCTCAGTATATCTGGAATCAGTGAGCAAATATCTGTCATCTTCTAGTATTAGAACAACTCCTGTATGACCCTTGTAGCCTGTTAAATAATGTATATTGTAACCATCAGTTAGTATTATGCCATGTAGATTGTTGTTCTTTATAACATCATTTAATCTCGTATATCGTTTTTCCATATGATTGTTCCTCCTAAGGGTGGATATTGAATTACATTACCTTGAATACTGTAACACAAGTTTTACTTAACTACAAGAAAAGAGGTGAAGATTTCTCTTCACCTCTTGGATTTGTTTTAGGTTAAGTTGAATAGATGTTCTTTACGCTCTATCTTAATTCTCTTATATGTTGGTGTACTACTCTCTGTATCATATACAGCTATTACAATATATGTATACTTGCCACCATACTTGTTAAAGTATTCATCCTTGAGATAGAGTTTAGTTCTATTCATAGTGTCCAAATCACCGTCTCCGTCAATATCATATTGCTCAGTTACAGGTATAGGCTTGTTATTGGTATCAAGCACAAGCTTTCCATCCTTGTCAACCTGATATTCCACATTAAGATCACCATCATATCTAAATACATCTCTTACCGTACCCTTAGTTACGTTCTTGTCTGTCCAATCTGCAATTAAAATATGATTCTCTAAATCCTTATCATCATATGCATCTGATTCATCATCGATGTAATCTAAGTCAAAGTAAATCTGTACCTTCTTAATCTCTGCATCTTCATCCAGTCTAGCTAAGAAGCTAAAATCAAGATACTCACAGTCTTCTTCAACCTTAGTCACGTACATTCCGTTAACATTCTTGATAATATTATTCTCTTCAGTCTGATAATCATATACATAGATGTCTGGCTGAGCTATACTCTTCTTAACTGAGTTACAGATAATATTAATATAGAGTCTTCTCTCATCATTATTATCCTTACCACATCCTGTAACATTTGTATGTCCAGCACCACAGTAGTTGAAATTCTTGTATGTATAGATGAAATAACTATCCATACCATCGTTAGGTGAAGCTGCATATACAGAAGAACCTTTCTTATCTCCAGTTCCTCCACCCATAGAATACCATACTGTAACATCATCATTCTCAATATCTACAGCATAAGCCTGAGCATGAGTGAATGACACATTAAGCTGGTCTGCAAGTGTGAATGGATAAAGAGTTACTACTCCCTCGTTTGTACGACTGGCCTTATCGGCTCCATATGCTCCACTTGCTTTGCCTGATAAATATGTTTGATCATCTCTAGCATATATAGCTGCAATTGACCACTCTAAATCTGCATATATATATGGCATAGCATTCTCATGTGAACCACCAGTATTCTGAATTACTGCTGAAGTGTCAGTATAAGCAACATCAGAAAGATACAATCCAGGAAGTCCTTCACTTAACAACGCATTTGTTTCACTCAACCAATTCATATACTTGGCAGAACCTTGGCTAGGACTATTTGCTATAGAAATATCTGTCATAAAATACTTCTCAGGATCAGTTGACTTATAAGGTACATAGTAACTAGCTGTAAGATTATCAGTCTTAGATTTATCTATCTCCATATTGTATCTGTCCATAGCAGCATACTTCTTAATCATATTAGTAAGATAAACTGAGCCTGCATCATCAAATCTAGTAAGAGTGTCATGGAACATAAGAACCTGACCATCATTCTTCATATAATCCTCTAAGTCAGCTAAAGCACGTGCTGCTGGAAGTGGCTTGCCATCTTTATCAGTAACAACTGTTGAAGCAGTTACATCAGTTATATCAACCGATGTTACTTCTCTCTGAGTAATAATATAATTATCTACATCAAAGTTAAATTTACCACTTGCATCTGTTGTTACAGTAAATGTCTCATTAATAGCATTATTATCTGATGCTATTGTAACATCCATAGTAATATCCTTCATAGCAACTAACTTAGTATAGTCATAATCTATGTAAAAATAATACTCGTTTGGCCATACCTCATAAGCTGTTGGCTCATATAAAACACCACTAAACGAAACATTACCATAAGGATCTAATATCTTGTCAGATAATTTATGTTCTGACTTAACAGGTTGATTACTTACGTTAAATCCATTCCATGGTTCCTTAGCATTCTTATAAAGTGCTATATCTGCTCCTGCAACATTCTTACCAATTGAGAATTCATACTTCGCATCGATAACTTGATTATTATTTACAAATACAGCATTACCTTTGCTATCCTTAAAATTACTAAGTGTAACCTTTAGTGAATTAGCAATATAAGTATCTGTCACAATCTCAGAATTATGCTTAACACTAAATTCTCCTTCTGACTTTGTTAAAATAAAATCATCATTAGAAAAATCGTCTGCAGCTCCGATTACTATCATATCAAATCCAGTATCTTTATCAAGTAACCACTCACTTCCGCTAAGATATCGAGAATACTTCTTATACTGATTATTAGCTAGTATTTCTTTATCTTTTAATTTAACATACTCCTGATAGAGCGCATTAAGATTCTCACCATCTTTTGTAATATACCAATTCTCTTTATTAGTATATTTACCATTATCAATAGAATAATAATCCCAATAATGTCTTGTCACAAGTAATCTATCAATCTCCTTACCATGGAAAGAGTCAACACCTAATTCGTCTCTCATGTGTATAAGAGCATTTCTAAGATCAATCTCTGCATCTATAGTAGACTTCGTATAGCTTGCCTCGGCCTTCTGCGCCTCTGTAAGAGTATTTAACTCTAACTTATACTCATCAATATACTGATAATCAACAAAAGCTGCATTAAAATCATCTTCTGTGTAGTATATAAGTGAAGTAAGCTCTTTATACTCATCTAAAGCTTCATCTCTAAGTGTTTCATAATTTACATCATAAACCATCTTAAGCTTAGCTTCCGGCTCAGCTTTCGCGTAAGCATCATACTCCTCAGTTTTCTCTTCGTAAGGATTATTTGCTGTAAGGGTTGCCTTTTCTGTATCGGACAACTTACTGAAATCATATGCATTAGCAACATCTGTACTCATCTGTACAAATTCACTTCTCATCATAATTTCAATATCAAAATCATATTTGTCTCTTACTTCATCTGCAAGATTAAGATCCCAATTATCAGCACCTACAATGTTTTTCTCTGATACTTCCATTGTACTGTCATACTTAACTATACCAAACTCATGTTCATGTACACCCAGATATATCTTACCTGCATTACCCTGATATGATAATCCATTCTCATGATCAATCATTCTACCATCGTACAATGCTACATAACTTGTTCTTCCACCGCTCTCTGAACTTGGATTAAACTCAAGTCTTTCATAGGCCTGCTGACATATAGTACAGAAGTAAAGTGAGTTTTTACCCTGTGCAGTCTCACCAGCGTCTGCATTACGCTTACCTGCTCCATTATATGTTCCCGGCATAATCTGAAGTATCTTAACCTTCTGCTTTGAAGAAGCAGTATTTCCAATATAGCTTATTCCGGTTGTGCTTGCCTCTAATCCAGTTGGATTAGCAACAACAAGTTTCCAATATACCGGACCATAGAAGTTATCACTTGCTACGAAATCCAATTTATTCTTATCACCTGTAGCAACAACCTCACTACCCTCAAATACGCTATTTCCATTATCATCAACATAAAGCTTTACAGTATAATTTGTAGCTCCTGCAACTTTATATTTAAAGCTCATTGTCTTGTTAGTAATAATAGAGGAATCGTCATACATATTGTACGTTGCAGGCATCTCAGTAAGAGTAACCTTAGGTCTCTTAACGTTATTATTATATAAATCATTAAGTTCTCCTGCCTGAGCATCTGCAAATACAGTAACAAATCCTGTTAACGTATCACCATAATCTCCACCATTATTCTCTACGCTTTGAACCTGTGTTTGATCAAAATTCCAAAGTACGTTCGACTTATTTGAAGAACCACAGTAAGCCATAAACTTACACATATTACTGTCTGGGTCTATAGAATTCTGATTGTACTTTAATTCTTTAACGGCAGAATATGCCTCACTAGCTTCCTTACTGAAAACAACTGGCATACCCTTATCAACATACTCCTGAAGCTGAGTAAGCTTTGTAAGGGTTATATCATTACCATTCAATAAAGTGAAACTCGCCTCTTTAGTTCCATCACCATCAATATCAACATAAGCTGAAGGAACATCACCCACTACAGTACCACTTGCCTGTGCAAGTGCATTTAAATCTGTCTGTATCAATTCTCCAGAGTGAGAATACATAACATAAATAGGCATCTTTGATAAATCATTAGGATTCTTTAACAAGTTATTCAATGTCAATGATGCTGAATTCTTAGCTATAAGACCGTACGCACCGTAGTCTCCTGCTTTCTTAAGTGCAGATGTATTACCACCGATATATATCAAATCGTATGTACCAAATACATCTTCCTTAGTAGAAGCAAACTGCTCTGAAGACATCTGTACCAATGTTATCTGGTCTGTAGTAAGATTAAATGCTGCAGCTATCTTTGCCTTTGAAAGCTCCCATGCATAGTATTCTGTACCATCTAAAAGTTCTTCCTTTGTCTGTCCATTAACAACGTCTGAAGGAATTGTATAGTAATTCTTATTCTTTGCTGCTAATGCTTCATCAATAGGATAACATGGCTGAATCTCAAGCACTGTAAATTTACTTGATGAGCTCTTTGGACCTCCTATACCTCTAAATGCAGAAGCATTAATCAAGTCAGCAATAACCTTTGCTGTTGAAGAACTCTTGCTACCTGCGATGATATCAAACTCAGTCCTATTAGTAACCATAATATTCTCATACTTTTCCTGACCGGTAGTTGTAGCTACCATATAGAAAATCTCAGAGAAATTTGTCGCCTGCTGGTCTCCAACATCAACAGAACCACCTGATGCCGGACCTGACGCAGTAACAGTAGTCATTACTGATGAATATACCATATGGATATTTCCATACATAGCTGCTGCTAACTGATTATAATCATCTGAACTAATGGCAGCGCCTGCGCAATTAGCCTCAATAATAACCATATCATACTTATCTAAGCTATGCTTAGATATATCAGCAAGCTGAATCTCTGTTACCTTCATATAATCCGGTCTAACATTATTTGATTTTGAATTATATCCAGACTGATATATTAAAGCATTGTTAGTCTTAATATCATATACATCGCCTTCAACATCAGTTCCTGTCACATACTTAAGTCCTGTTACAGGATTACCAAAATCACCCATAACCTCATCAGCCATAGGAGTTGTAGTACCATTGGTTATGATAAGCATCTCTGCCATCTTCTTGGCCGACTGTGGTGTAGTACCCTGCTCAGTAGAATCTGTAGGGGATGCTATATCAGTTCCAACATCTGACCAATTTACTGACTTCTTCTTACCATTCATAGTAAGATACATAGAACCATCCTGATGGGCGAAGAAGGTTGAAAGCTCCTGCTTATCCTTCCAATTGAAGGTATAGTAATATCTACCATATACTTCAAACATATCGTTTGCTAACTTTGTAGTAGTAATATTTGTAGTTGAGTCATCAACTCCACCATTTCCACCAGAATTACTTATATCACTAATAACAAGCGGCTTATAATCACCAACAGCATAAGTGTGAAGAATATTATATAATTCCTCATCTAAATCATTACCCTTACCAAAAGGACTTGCTGTGTCATTATACAGATAGATAAAATCTGCTTTTGAAACAACCGCTAAGATATTATTATAGTCTGTCTTATCTTCCTTCTTAGCAGCAGCAAGTACTTCTGCTGCAGTATAATGCTCATAAGAGATAGCATCAATTTCAGGATTCATAATTGCATCTATAATTTTATCCTTGCCTTCTGCATCCTTAATAGTATATGAATCTTTTGTAGCATTACCATTTACTACATAGCTCTCGAAATCACCATCCTCAACCATAGCCTTTAAACTGGATGGGGAGCCTGAAGTAATCTCAACTACTCTGTAAATATGGTCGCCATTCTCTCTTACATTGTAAGAGTTCTCGATAATATTATCGATATTGGTATTTGTATCAGCGGTTGCTGTTACAAGTGCTGCATCATCTGTAAGATAACCCTCCTTGTTATCATTACCTGCCAGAGAGAAGGATACTACAGTAACAGCCAAAGCCATAACAAGCATTACTGCAAGAGCAGAAATTGTTATTTTTATATTTCTTTTCACTTTGCTTTTACCTCCTTAATCTGCTTTTGGCATGAAAACATAAGAGTTTCTTGCACTTACCATACCATTTGTTGTGTATGTCATATTCTTATCATCAAACTGGAATTCTATTCCAATAGAGCCATTTGGGGCATCAACCACAGCTGTACAAGCTGCAATATCAGCTGATGATGAACCTGAAGTAGTAACATAGCTAAATCCATTATTATAAATACATGATTCCTTTGAACCTGCTACAGCAGGATTAATCATATCATTTAAATCTGTCATAAAGCTATATTTCTTCTCATAGTACATACAATTCTTATCGAAAGTATAGATATTAATCATATTATCATACTTATCATAAAGTTTAGCTCCACTAGCTGAAGCTCCATTTTCTTTGATAGTTACACTTCCTCCAAAAAGATTATCTGCTATAGTCCACTGTGTTGGACCAGCTGTAATATCCGGAGCATATGAAGCATCTATTGGAGCTGCTGTAAGAACTATAAGCTTCTTAATGTAGAATGTCTTGGTTCCATCAAAGTTACTAAAGAACTTTACATTACTTCCATCTCCAGCAACGCCGTCAGTAGTTGTTATTCCATAGACTGTTGGATGTGCAAGTATATCATCCTTCATCTTTTGATCCTTAACATATACTACTATATTAGGTGTTGTCCCTACATCCTTACCTGGCTCATCAAAATCGTACTCTGATGAAGACTCATAGCCTATAAGAACAACCTCCTTAGCCTGCATAACAGAATCTGTTACCTGATTGTAAGTAGTCTGTGCAGAGCTATGCACCTGAATCTCTGCCTTAGCCTTCTTATGAGTTAAAACACTTGATCCCATTAGAGAGCCAACTGCTGTCATAAGAAACGCAAGAACAGCCATAGCAATTATCAACTCTACAAGAGTGAAACCGCTATTATTCTTTTTAATATTTTTCACAGTTCACTCCCCCTTATTTTGATATTACGCTACCGTTTTTATTAACGTTTACAGTTGCAATACTACTTCCATTATCTCTATAAAACTTATATGTACCTACTCCTAGCTTACATGTACCATCCTTACCATAATAGATAAGAGCTTCATAACTAGAGTCATCTATCTTTTTCTCAGCTCCACCTATAGGTGAATATGTAACATATACATAGCTTGATAAACTAGTTCCTTTTCCTTTATTAAGGTTGTTATCCTTCTCGTAGGTAGCATCTGGTTCATATACTCCATTCTTTACTATTACCTTCTGAATATAGCATTTTGAACCATCATCATAAATTCTTAAACCAAAGCTAAGATTTTGATCATCCACGTCGTTTACATCGCCATCGCCATCAAAGTCATAAGCTTTGCCTTTAGTAGTGCTATGCAAATCCTTAACAGCAGACTCGAAGCTCATAGAAGCTTCTTTAGCCTTTGCTGTCTGGATTGTGTTAACTGTTATAACTGCTGCTGCAGTCATAACAGCTATAATAGCTATTACGATAATCATCTCAACTAATGAGTAACCATCGTTGTTTAGTTTTTTCATTCTTCTCTTCATCATAGGCACCTCTATTCTACATTCTTCATCCAGTTGTTGAATCTACAAACATCTGAATAATCAATGTTGTCAATTGTCTTTGCCTGATTTGAAGCATTGGCATCTCCAGGAGATGCAACAGGTTTATTTGTATTGTCTACTTCATATCCTTTGAAAAGACTAAGTACTAACTCCGCATTAGAAGTACCAAGAAGCTGACACTCATTTAATATTGTTTGACATATAGCTGCGTTGGCATTCATAGTTGCAAGGTTCTCAGTGATATATACCTTACCACCTGATATAATAAGACCCTCAAAGCTAGTTACATTAGAATTAAATTTAACATCACCTTTTGTAACTACTAATCCTCTTACTGCTCCCTGATCCTTATCTCTTGCCTTAATCTCAACATCTCCATAGGACACCCATACTGAATATCCTGAGCTTAAATCTAATACCTTAGGACCATTATCGGAACCAGAAAGATTTGGTATTATACTTGTGTCATCAACAATCTTATCTACATTAAGGAATTTATTAATAGGTGTTATAGATGCATCTCCATAATTCACATCATCAACCATTTTCTGAATATATTCAATCTCTGTAGCGTTCTTTAACGCATCCGGACCTGTTGTCTCATAGTGACCTAAATTCCACTTAACAAGATCATACTCAATCTCTAAATCATCTGATAACAAATATGCCTGTGGATACAATGAACTATCAGCCTGCATCTCAGAAGTAGTGAGGCCATTGCCATTAGCATATACGTCAAATGAGAAATTATAACCTGGTTCTGAACTGAACAATTTTTCTAACTCTGCATTAGTCCACTTATCAGATTTCTTTATAGTAAACTGCGTATTCTCCTTAGTAGTTATGGCTCCACTAGAATATATGAACGCATTAGGAGTTATTGGATATGGGTTTAAGTCAGTTGGTTCTTGCTTCTTTGGTAATATTATATCACCAGGCTCAAAATTATGCTCCTCGAAATCAAAGATATCTACAAGATAATCTGTATAAAGTTCAATTTCTGTATTACTACTCTGCTTAAGCTGTTCATTCTTCTTTATCTCTGCATCATAGTCTACTATAAATGCTGAAGCATAGTATTGAGCAGATGGATATAAATCCTTAAAGTTAGCCGCACCGCTCTCACCTACAGCCTCTAACATCATATTATAAGCTGTTTCAAAATCATAGTAATAGTACTTTTTACCGGATATCTCCTGCATAACACATGGAATCTTATAATCCTTAAATACAGTTTCTGGGAAATACTTGTCGAAAAGATATCCTCCCTGAAGTTTTACATGTAATTCTGCCTCAAAGTATCCAGCAAAATTCTTCTTTGCTGCATCTGTATAAACAGGTGTTGGGATACCTGAATACATAACAGGGATGTAAGCAAGCTGAGATGTCTTCATAGATATAGACTCTCCAGTCTTGTAGTCCCTTAAGAATACAGTACCCTCCTCTTCATCATGATCCACATCATCATCTTCAGGATCAAGTGGATCGCCACCCTTTGGAAGATATGTATATGTCTCTGATATTACAGTATGCTTATCCTCTGTAGTAGTTCCATTAGAATTAGCTGTTGTAGTAACTTCCTCTTCCGTAAACGCATGTTTTCCAGATAACTCTATGTAAGAACGTCCGGCAAGATATATTACATCTGCATTTGCAAGATCTAGAGTAGACTTCTGACCATTAATTATAATAGCACTACTATTATAATGGCCTCTGTTCTCCCATACAGTCTCTGCATTTTCACCCTGACCCTTCACATAAGAAAACTGGAAATTCTCTTTATCTACAGTAGGCATGAACACCCTTTCATCCTTTTCTGTACTATCTCCATATCCGAAATAGTTTCCTCTTAATTTGAATTCTGAGCCATTAGCATTGAGTTCTGTATCATCCTTAATATATGTATTTGCATATAAAACCATAGATGAACCATCATATACATTTACAGTGTCGCCCTCTGTTGTAAGCTCTTCCTTCTTAATACTCTGGCCACCTAATATTATATTATCTGCCCAGAGCTCAGCTTCGGATGTATTTCTTCCGCTTTTTCCGTAAAGTGAAAATGAACCATTATCCAATACCGCTACAGTACCTGGAACTATAACCATATCACCAACGATAGAAAGTGATGATCCATCAACATATATTCCAGAATACATACTGTTATCATTCACACCATCAAACATATAATCAGCTTTGAATTTTCCAGTTTGACCTGTCGCTAAATCCCCATCATCGTAAGCTGCATTATACATAGTATTATATGCAGCCGATTTAGCATATTTTTTAGATGTTACACTGCCGTGAGTATAAACATCTATACTCTCTGAAGTCTTATTACCTTCTTTATCCTCAACTTCATATGTAAGTCCTGAATTATACTTCTTGTCTGAATCCTTAACTATTAACTCATCCTTATCATTTACCACATATCTACTCTCATTGTACTTCTTATTATAATAATCCGCAGCTGCGTATACATTACCTGTTACAACAAGAGGAGTTGTAGGCTGAATAACCTCTATACCCATATCTGCAACCATTGAATAATCAAATATGTTAGCATATTCCTGGTTTGTTGAATTAAATAAAACCGCAAAGTTTGGCTCACCAATCTCTATATCAGTTGATATAGTCTGTGTATACGAACCATTAGCTACATTCCTATCATACTCAACAGTTCTTGTTAAGGTTACGTTCTTTATTACAATCTTTGTAACCTTACCATTTGTCAATACTTTTTCTACAGATACTCTACTTTTATCTAACTTAACAGAGTCATTTGATATATACTTCTCTAAAGCATTTGCCAAATCTGTATTACTACCACTAAAGAATGAATTCGCCTGTACATTGTTCATAAAACGATCTGTGAACATCTTCTGTACTTCATCATCATCTAAAGTAATGTAACTGTTTGTTATAAAATCGTATCTAACCATATTCTCAACAGTGTAAGTATATGCCTCCTGCATATCCTTAACTGTCTGAGAGCCCACTCCTGCATAAATCTCATTCATGGCCTGCTCAACATAGTAGAAGTTATCTCTTGAATTAAGATCCTGCATCTTAAGTCTGTAGGAATAACCTGCAGCCGTAAGCAATGCACCAACTATAACTCCCAAAAATGTTAACGCAACTATAACAAGTAATATACTGGAGCCGCGATTATCTAATTTTTTAAATAGCTTTTTAATTTTATTCAACTATTTTTCCCCCTTTGCTCCAGATAATCTTACTGTGTTAGTATTTCCTGAAACAGGTTCCATAATTACAGTAACAGATTTAAGTCTGTCATCAGTTCTTGTATCTTCATTTATAGACTTAATATAAGCCGGATTGAAACCAACCTTAGTTGTACCCTTTGACTTAACATCAGATACTACTGACTCATTCGCTGCCTTGTTATATGATTCCTCACCATCAAAAATACTTGTATCACAGTAGAACTGTATTGCCTGTTTTGTTTTATCTTCATCTTTTACCTTAGAATTATAGACAATTGTACTCTTATCACTATCTTTAATTGCATTTGTATCTAAGTTAGTGTAAATTGTAGTATTCTCGTCTAAAACACTAGAATTTGCTTTTACAATATGTATATTCACAGCATTATCCTTCTTAAATGCCTGATACAAGCTTGCATCTGCTTTCACACTAGCTGAAGGTGCTGTCTTTGTATACACATAACTATCCTTATTATATACATCAACATTATTCGCAACATTCTGAGCATCGTTATATGGTTTGTAAAGATATAGCTTTACTCCCTCAACATAATTGTCTATAACGAGATAATCCTCATCGGCATAGGTTACATTATAATTCTTGCCAGATGCAGTGTTAGTAACAACGTTAGAAGATATAAACGGCTGATATTCAAAGTATATGTCAGGACACTTCTCTGTATCAAATCTCTGAGAAAAAACATTGTATTCTAACACAACTTTAAACTTACCATTTTCATCAATACCTTCTCCTGTAAGGTCATTACCTTCCTTATCCTGCAAGAAAAATGTACTAATATAATATACATCCATCTTTACTATATAATAGTATTTACCACTGGCATTATCCTTTAGCTTATCTACATAAAGCTTTGTTACCTTCTTAACTGGGTCATCGCCAACACAATCTTCTATAACACTAGCATTTTCATTGTGGTTTATAGCCTGATCCCACGAATCATAATCCAGCTGTTTTAATGTTTCAAGCTGTTCAGCAAATATAGCCTCCTCAGCCTGACTGTCAAACATTGCACCCTTGCCATTAATCATTGCCACTGTATCAAGGTCAAGATTCTGCATATTACCCAAGTTAATCTCATTAGGGTTGCCTGTGTAGTAGGCAGTTTCACATACTATCTTATTTATGTTACCATCAGCATCATACTGAACTATACTACCCTCGTTAGTCAGCGTATATCCACTTGGCAATGCGCTCAAATAACTATTATCCAGATTATATGCTATAGTATATCCTGCGTCTGAAGCTGTAGAAGCTCCGGCATTAGTCTGGCCTTTAACCTGAGCAGATAAATCATCAACCTTTACTATCTTGTTATATAATGTATTTCTTGCGCCAATTTCAATATTCTCAGTCTTATAAGTATTTACATTATACGTTACTTTTCCTATAGGATTACCTGCTGTATCAACAAGTTCACATTCAACAGCATCTGTCTTTGAACTATAAGGAAGCCCTGTATCTAATGAATTCTGAACGTATATATCATTAAGTTTATCATCATCAACATCATTAGGTACTACCTGAGCCTCCTCTAAGGCATATATAGCTTCCTCATTAATATACTGCTGCTCCTTTGCAAGACGGCTGGTTCTCATTGTCTGTGCAAACTGTTTCATAACAGGTGTCAAAAGCAATGTTAATATGGCTATGGCGATAACAATTTCTATTAAACTGAAACCTTTATTATTTTTTGCCATAAATCCTCATCCTCTCTTAGTATACCTTAACTACACCTGTCTTGGTTCCTAAATCAAATCTTGGTGAAGTTGTATCATCACCATCAACCTTTACATAAACTGGAACATCTGTTGAATTCTCAACGCTAAACTTAATTCCGTTTGAGTCATTAGCATCAACTCTCTCATTAGACTGAACGTATACAGTAAGCTCCTTATCAGCAAGCTCCATCTGGTATGAATCTGAACCGATAGCATAAGTTACCATATTCTTTCCGTCAACTTCCTCAACAGTAACCTTAACATCAACTACTGAATTATCAGCACTTGTTACATAAGTATCACTGCCACCTGCTGAAAGAATAATACCATCTGTAGCATCGTTGTTAGCATTGTTAAGTGCAACTAAGATATCATAATCTCCTGCTATAGATGCTCCGTTATCAGCATCATGTGATGATGAAGTATTATCTGCTGCATCATCTCCACCATGGAAGATATTATAAACACCGTTATCAACATTAACTGATACTGTATCTGCTACTCTATCCTCTCCAGATACTGAGTATGCATTAACAAGGAATGAACCTGAATAAGTCTCATCAGTAGAATTATATGCAATATTAAATGAACTAATATTCATTCTGTACTTATAATTCATAATATAATCAACAAAATCCTTAAGTCCCTCATAAGAGCCCTCGTAAGTAATAGGAAACTGTGCTGTATAGCACTGATATCCTGCTTCCTGTCCATAAGCAGGAGCCAATGAATAATAAAGCATTTCTCTACCTAATCCAACACTCTGAACATCAAACTGAAGATTTCCCTTATCCTTCTCTACACCCTTGAAGAACATAACTGAAATCTCCTGATCTAATGTTGCTGGGAAATAAGAAACAACTTCATCAAAATACTCTCTATTTGACTCTATCTCTGCAAGATATTCTTCTCTGTGGGCATCCTGAGCTTTAAGATCATCATATTTTGCCTGAAGTTCATCTATCTCTGTCTGTAACTGCTCTTTCTCCTCAACATTTGGCTTATATACATACATAAATGTACCGCCCAATATTAAGATTGTTGCTAAAACAAGTAATACTTTTATATTGCTCTGTGTCATATCTTAATACCTCCTATCGTTACTCTGCTACTGTTTCTGACTCTGCATCAACTGCCGGCATAACATAAGTAGCAGTTACTGTAAAGTTGTACTGATATGTATCTGTAATCTCATCATATGACTCTGATATACTTGCCACATAGGCATCACTAATACATTCCATAGTCTTAAGCTGCATAATAAACTCTGCAATAGCATCATAACTTGTAGAAACAGCTGGAATGCTAATACCAGCATCTGAAGAACTAAAGCTCTTTACTATTACACTTGTAGGAATCTTATTCTCAAGCTCAGTAATGAACTCTCTAGCATTCTCATTTAAGTGATATGTTGTACCAACCATAGTTGTCACATCAAGAACCTGCGCTCTGGATGCCTCTAAATCCATTACAATCTGCTCTATATCGCTAAGTCTTGCAATATCAGCCTCAAGCTGTGCCTTCTTGTCCTTAGCCTCCTGAACCTGCTTAATGGATACGAAAGCAAGTGCTGCTGCTGCGATAGCTGCAATAACTGTTACTGCAACAAATGGAGCTACACTTCCGCCACCACTTGATGACTTAGTCTTACCTGATGCATCCTGAAGTTCGAAGCCCATAGGAGCAAAAGCAGCTCCGATAGGAGTTACAAGATATACTGGGTTATAAACTTTAAGGTCAATACTTGGATCAAACTTAATATTATATAAGCTATCCATAATTCTTGTACTTACATTAAGCTGAATCTTGAAGAGTCCATCGATACCTCTGATAAGAGCTCCATCACCTGTAAGGAATACATCCTCGATTGGCTTGTCAGGATTCTTAGAAGCATAGAAGTCCATAACTCTTCCTATATTATTAATAAGATATCTAAATGCTCCTGTAGTCTCATTGTCATCGAAATCTACAGTTATAAGTCTGTCATTCTGAAGCAATGTCATAGCAGTTGTAGCATCTACACCCTTCTCGTCCATTACTACATTTACTACAGAGTTGGTACCATATGGAACTGTTCTCTGAAGAAGAAGATTGTCACCCTGTACAATATTAAGTACTGTTGACTCACTTCCTAACTGGATTACCATAGTTGTTGCATTTGCATTAGTCTGAGTCTTGATTAACTGAAGCATAGCATTACCGATGTAATCAAGGTCGATTACATTAAGTCCAGCCATCTCAGCTAAGTCATAGTATGACTTAACCATATGCTGTGGAGCTGCTACAGCAAGAACTCTAATCTGCTTGTTGTTCTCCTCGTCTGTTACTGTCTCAAGAACAGTATGAGAAACCACGTAATCCTCTATATTTACAGGGAAATACTCTGATGAGTTCGCATTGATGATTCCTCTGATTTTATTCTCTTTTACGTAAGGTATAACTACCTCTCTGTTAACAATCTTAGCTGAAGATAATACGAACACAGCGTTCTTATTAGTAATTCCTCTAGCCATAAGATTCTCCTTGATTGCAGCTGCAATCTTCTCAGGCTCCTTGATAGCTCCATCCTCAAATGAATCTTCCGGAGTCTCAAAAATGATAACATTGTGAATGTTAGTCTGCTTCTTAGCAGAAGCTGTTAATTCAATAATTGTAATACTTTCATTTGTGATATCAATTGATAACACCTTATTGCTCTTTGCCATTCTTTATAGCCTCCCTCGCTAATCAGTGATTTAATAAAATGTTAAGGACTAATAGGTAGCCCACATACTTAGGTACCAGCTCACGAGCTGCTCACCCCATATCATTGCTATAAATACGCCCGCCGACAAGTACGGACCAAACGCCAACTCTCGGCCGACCTTCTTTATAGCCATTAAAGCCAGATGTACAATAGATGCTATGATACATCCCAGCAAAAATGCTACAATAACAAGCTGCCAGCCCAATAGCAAGCCGGTTGTTGCCATAAGTTTAATGTCGCCGCCTCCCATCGCCTTACCTTTAGTTACCAAGAACAGTAAGTATAAGAAACCGCTGACCGCAAACAAACCGATTACGTACTGATGCCAATTACTAAAATCAGTAATAAGTCTAATCAGTCCTAAAATAAATATAAAAATGTTGAATCCCACGGGGATCTCTTTGGTGCGCCAATCTATTACACTTAGCGCAAGTAAGGCAGAAGCACACAGGCAGTAAAGAATCCCTTCTATACTAATACCGCATGCGAGGTACACTATCACATATAGAATTCCATTAGCAGCCTCTACAATAGGATACTGTATGGTTATGTGACTCTTGCATTGCCTGCACTTTCCACCTAAAAATATGTAACTAAATAGCGGTATAAGCTCATACCATTTAAGGATATGACCGCAACTCATACAATGTGACCTAGTAAGGGTTACGCTTTCCTTTAAAGGAATTCTTAATATAAGCACATTTAAGAAGCTTCCTATAACAATTCCATATAAACAAAAAAATATACTAAACACTATATCTAGCATGTCAATAACCTTCCTACGTCAAAATGTACTATAACATAGCCAAATTCCACCTGGCGTGGCAGGTGGAATTGTTAGCTATATTAAGTTTAAGCTTACTGATACTGCTCACAAAGTTCTGGAGCAACCTCATACTTGATAGCCTTGCTATCAGTTGACATACCAACCTTAACAGTACCACCAGGTGTAATCTCAACAACAAATGCCTTTGCATCAAGCTTCTTATACTTAATTTTTGGAGTCTTCTCGCCGATGTTAGCACCGATCTCAGTCTTTGCTGCAGCATCACCTGAACCAGATAAAGCAGCACCGCCTGAACCTAAAAGAGTTATACCGCCACCGCCTGAAGTCTCAGTATCAGGTGAAACAACGATAGTAGAACCCTTTCCTGAGTTAGTAAGTAACTCGTAAGTCTTCTCATTAGCCATAGCAGTCTCTACAGCTGTCTTGATTGTCTTACATGATGATACATCGTTAGAGATTCTTGACTTATCAATATATCTGATAAGCGCTGGTGCGATAGCACCTGCAAGTATAGCCATAATAGCTATAACGATAATAAGCTCTACGAGTGAGAAACCTTTGTTGTTCATTTTCTTCATAAATTTTCTCTCCTTTTCTTTAATAAAATTTTCTTTAAATTATATGATAAAGCCACCGTCCTCGCCCAGCGGCTATTATCCAACTTTTAGTTGTGCGACTAATCTTAATAATTATCGATAGCGTCGTACATATTAAGCATAGGTGAGTAAATAGCAAGTACTATACCACCAACAACAACACCCATTACTACGATGATAAGTGGCTCCATCATAGCTGTAAGAGCATCAGTTGCATCATTAACCTCCATCTCATAGTAATCTGCAACCTTATCAACCATTTCTTCAATATTACCAGTCTCCTCACCAATCTTAATCATCTGAGGAAGCATAGCTGGAAATATCTCCATATCTCTAATAGGCTTTGAAAGAGGCACACCCTTTGCAACCTGAACCTTAGCATCCATTAAACCTTCTCTAATGATACGATTATTCATCATCTTAGCAACCTGCTCAACTGCATCTATAAGAGGTATACCCGCTGCAAGAAGTGTACTAAGAGTTCTAGAGAATGTAGCCGCTGCTGACTTGATAGTAAGATTACCAAAAACAGGCGCCTTCATAGCTATCTTAGCATAAAGATATGAACCACCATCAGTCTTGCCAAACGCCTTAAGAGCAAATACTATAGCAGCCACTATAGCTATACATATGTACCACTTATGCTGTAAGAACTCACTAAATGCAACCAACATTCTTGTAAATATTGGAAGCTCTGAGCCTAAATCTGAGAACATCTGCTCAAACTGTGGTATTACTGCTACAAGAAGAACTATTACCACTATAATAACAATTATAAGAATTACACAAGGGTATGTCATAGCTCCCTTAACCTTAGACTTTAACTTATTTGAATTCTCAAAGTGAGTTGTAAGTCTTTCAAAAGCTGTCTCAAGATTACCAGACATCTCACCAGCAGCTACCATGTTGATAAGTATAGGTGGGAATATCTTAGGATTAATCTTAAATGCATCAGCAAGGGAACCACCCTTCTGTACATAAGCCTGAGCTTCTCTTAATCCTCTCTGTAATGTCTTATTCTCCATCTGTTCTGACATCATCTCAAGAGCTGATATGACAGTAACACCGGCATTAAGAACTGCAACGAACTGCTTACAGAAAACTGCAAGATCCTTGTCCTTAACCTTCTTACCACCGCTTTTCTTGCCAGCGCCCTGTTCCTTAACATCCTGGACTATATAGCCCTCGGACTTGAGTTTTTCTTTTGCCTTGTCCTCATTAACGGCTTCAACCACACCCTTCTTGGTTTTACCGCTTTTGTCCATGACCTTGTAATTATACTGTGCCATTTAACTACTCCTCCGACCCAAAATTTTTAAAAATGAACAAAATATTAACATTGTATCTATGTTGATATTACATCACATTTCTACATTTTGCAATATTATTAGATAATTTTTTAATATTTTGTGAATTTTGCACAAACTTTTCTTACATTTGTTTCTTCATTGAAGCCTGATCCTGCGCATATGTAAGAGCACTGTCTCTTGTAATACTTCCATTTCTATAAAGCTCTAAGATGAAATCATCCATAGTAACCATACCCTGTGCTCTACTTGTCTGGATATGTGACTGTATCTGATGAGTCTTTGCATCTCTGATAAGGCTTCGAATAGCCGGTGTAGCTAACATAACCTCGAAGGCTGCCACTCGTCCATTGCCATCAGCAGTAGGTATAAGAGACTGAGATATAACTCCCTCAAGTACCATAGAAAGCTGGATACGTGTCTGCTGCTGCTGATGTGGTGGGAATACGTCAACCACACGGTCGATGGTTGATGCAGCACCAATTGTATGAAGTGTAGAGAATACAAGGTGACCAGTCTCTGCTGCAGTGATGGCAGTTGAGATAGTCTCAAGATCTCTCATCTCTCCTACAAGGATTATGTCAGGATCCTCACGAAGCGCTGCTCTAAGAGCATTTGCATAGGTAAGTGTATCCATACCAATCTCTCTCTGGTTAACAACTGACTTCTTATGCTTATGTACATACTCAATAGGATCCTCAAGTGTAATAATATGATCTGTAAGGTTTTCATTTGCCTTATTGATTATAGAAGCAAGTGTAGTTGACTTACCGGAACCTGTAGGTCCTGTTACAAGTACAAGTCCTCTCTTTTTCTTATAAAGCTGTACTACGGAATCAGGAATACCAAGCATATCCGGTCTAGGAATGTTTGTATCAACCTTTCTGTATGCGGCAGCCATATTACCTCTATCCATGAATACATTAACACGGAATCGACCAGTCTCTGCTGACGCATATGAGAAGTCAACTTCTCCCCTCTCCTTAAGTATAGCTTTATGTCTCTCGTGCATAGTAGAGCCAATGGCATCTGCCACATCCTGTGGTCCAAGCGGCGGAACCTCTACCTCTGTAAGTCTACCATGAATACGAAGCTTCGGTGGTATACCACAAGCTATATGGATATCTGATGCATTTTGCTCAACAGCAAATGCAAGCAACTCCTTCATATCTAACATAATACTTTATATCTCCTTCTCTTTAATATATTTTAATACTCATCACCGGTAGTATATACTATCTTCTTCATCTCCATCATAGATGTAATACCATTAAGAACATGCTTTGCAGCACCCATCTTTAGAGTAAGCATACCCTCTGCCAAAGCCTGTTTCTCAATAACATCTGCAGTTGAACCTCTGGCAATAACCGCCTGGAGTTCCTTCGATACAGGCATCATCTCATACACACCGATTCGTCCTGCATATCCGGTATCGCCGCAAAGAGTACATCCTGTTGGCTCATATACAATAACATCATCCTCGTCGTCTTCTACACCAAGAATCTTCTTCTCCTCCGGTTCAGCGAGTCTTGGCTGTTTGCAAGAAGTGCAAAGTCTTCTTACAAGTCTCTGAGCGATAACGCCTACCAGCGCATCTCCTGCAACATATGGCTCGATACCCATATCAATAATACGGGTAACTGTTGATGCCGCTGAGTTTGTATGGAGTGTTGATACAACAAGGTGTCCTGTAATAGCCGCCTGAACCGCTATCTGAGCAGTCTCACCATCTCGAATCTCTCCTATCATTATGATATCAGGGTCCTGACGAAGTATAGAACGAAGAGCTGCCGCGAAGGTCATCTCTGCCTTAACATTAACCTGCACCTGATTGATACCATCTATATTTGCCTCTACAGGATCCTCAACTGTGATAATATTAACATCCTCTGTGTTAAGTTCACTGAGAGATGTGTAAAGTGTAGTTGACTTACCGGAACCTGTTGGTCCGGTTACAAGGATAATACCATGTGGGTTACTTAAGATTCCATCGAACACCTTCAGTGTCTCAGGATCAAATCCAAGAGCCGACTTAGGCTTTGTAAGTCCGTCCTTGGAGGTAAGTCTCATAACCGTTTTCTCGCCGTATACAGTAGGAAGCATAGATACACGGACATCATACTCTCTTCTGTCTACCATAATGGTTATACGACCGTCCTGTGGTTTTCTCTTCTCAGCGATATCCATACCACCTATAATCTTGATACGGGCACTAATAGCTGAAAGCAAGCTATAGTCATATGTCATAACCTGCTTAAGAGCACCATCTATACGATATCTAACTCTTACGCTTGTCTCAAGTGGCTCAATATGTATATCAGAAGCTCTCTGTCTTACACCACCCTCAATAATCTGCTTAACAAGAAGTACTACAGGAGAATTCTCAATATCCTCGTTTATAGCATCCTCCTCAGCAGTAGTAAGACCATCCTGTTCCATCTCTCTACGATACTGCTCTGCAGCCTCCATAGCCTGTGAATTACCATAGTACTTACCTATGGCCTCATTCATATCATCTTCCATAGCAAGGAGTGGTTCTACCTGTGTATTAGTTGCAATACCAATATCATCTATAGCATTAAGATCCATAGGATCTACCATAGCCACCCTTAGCACGTTAGGATTCATCTCATCAAACCCAATAGGTATAGCTTTATATTTATTAACTAAAGTCTCCGGCACCAGCTTGAGTATCTCATCATCAAGTCTGCACGCCTTAAGCTCGATATAATCGAGACCCATCTGTGTGGTAAGCACTGTTACAAGAAGGTCCTGGCTGATGAAACCAAGCTCCATGATAACATTACCTATACGACCACCGTTCTCCTTTTGATAGGCAAGTGCCTCCATAAGCTGCTCTTCAGTAATAGCCCCAGCCTCTACAAGCAAATCACCTACACGAATCTTTTTTCTTCCGCTACTTATTCGCATAGTCAAATACCTCTCTACATAATTTTAGTTATTATAATTTTATCATATCTTGTCGCAATTGAAAAGGAATTTTTTATCCATTCAAATCCCTCTCCATATTATATCCCCATCAAAATAAACTATATAATACCCAAATCATAAATATTTTTCATTACGCCAAAATTACCTAAAGTAATAATCACTCCAAATAACAATTGTTTCTTCCTATATGTTAGGTTCTTCCATATATCACATGCAAGAACGGACGCAACCACAATCATAGCAATATATAAAAAAGTATATGTTCTTTCATACCTTTGCCATCCGGTGTTAGCAAAGCCTACAACTACACGTCCTGCAAAGCCCGCTACCAGTATAGTCGTCATCCAAATAAACTTTTCGTTTTTTCCATAAATATAATACATACACAGCACAATCGCCAAAAGAGCTAATGCTCCGCAAATTATTACAACCCACGCTCTAAATCCAACTGAACATGTTCCAAATATGTAATCAAATTCTGGTGGTATCCATGTCATAAACCAGAAAGCCAGTGGAATAAATGATAAAAATCTAGGCAGTATCTTTTTTGTTGCAAACCATACCACAACGATAAGTACTATAACCAAACAAAGAAATGCAAAATTATGTTCAAAAACTATATGTCTAAAGGTGGACGATAAGCCTATAGTCACTTTGTCAAAAAATCCATAATCATGCGCACCATAAAAGGACTTTCTCTCATATCTTGCCTGATTATTTGGCGATAGCAAATGCCACAGGAAGTTCCCTACAGATATACCTAATTGAACCAAGAAAACAATATATCTTCTCTTTTTTACCAGCGCCATCACAAGAGCTACGCCAAAAATGATTATGCCCATCACAGACAATTCTTCCTTATTGGTTGAAAAAATAGTCATCAACAAAATTCCTATCATTTGATACCATTTTATGTTCTCATCTTTATAGTTTTTTACTATAGTCAAGCAAGCTACCATAAACGAAGCCGCCACCCATATATATGTCATAGTCGATACTCGCCAACCTATTTCATAATAATCAACAAAGGACAATGTACACATCATAGCCGACAGCACAAACAAATGTGGTACTTTATCACTCATTAATCCATATTTTTTTATAAGCTGATACATTAACACAAAGCAAATCATCTCAACACAAAACCATACCCTGTAATCAAAATGCATCATTACATATATTAGAGGATTAATCAGATATCTCCCACTCCAACCATTGCAAATATTGGGCAAATTTTTTATCTCCAACCATAGATTATCCTTCAACCCTGCTAAAACAGCATAATCGTCTCCAAACACCTCAAAAGAAGCTATATGCAAAAATGCCACAACAACAAGAAAATAAATATAAGGAAACGCCTTATGGTTAAACAAGTCCTCTATCATAATATCTTTTAGTTTTTTCATAATATAATATTCCTTTCTTCATTATTATTTTACCTAAATTGACAACCCTTTACGTTTTTGAACCAATCTTAGAATCCAAACGTCCAAGTACAAACTTACAAACCACATTCACAAACAAATATAAACATACAGATAAAACAAAATTGTAATTTAAGCAAAGAAAAGCAATCACAGCTATAAAAATTCTAATCCAAACAAAAACATAAGGTACTTTTAAATGCACAAAGATTTCTAAAGCAGCAAGCCATATCAACGAAGAAACAACGCTGGCTATTCCTATAGCCTCCACACTTTCTCCACCAACAAAAGCTACCCAATTCAATACTACAGACACAATTAAAACAAAAATATTAATAACCAAAAAAACATTATTCTTTTTCAGAACCTTGCAAACATTATTGTATACTCCCATCACTATCATTTTCACCAGAATGGTAACATATAATATCTTTATTACAGGAATACTATCTGTGTACTGAGGAACAAACTCTCTTAAAATCACCTCTAATACATAATATGTAGCAAGAAACAAAATACCTAAATCCAACATTATATTGTGAAGTTTTTCAAAAGTTTTTCCTTCATCATTCTCTCTCACCAAATACGGATAACAGATGCCATTTACATAGGTCATCAATGCATAAACTGCATTTATTATTGAAACCGCAAACGCATATATCGCAAAATCATATACACTAAATAAATGCTGTACAAATATCAAATCAACATTAATTAGTATTAACCCTATCAATTCGCTTAGCATAACATATGATCCCGACTTTATAAAACCTTTAACGTCACACCACACATTTTTTATTTTTTCTCGCTTTCCAAATGCAATATCACAATTAATTGCAATTTGATATATCATAGCAAACAGATTAATAAACAAAACTTGAGGCAATACTTCTCTGCTATCATCAGTTACGCCAAAAAACAAACCAATTGCTAAAATACACCACAGTAATGATTGTGCACCTTGGACAGTGGTATCTTTTTTAAACCGTTTAGTAAACTGATTTATAAGTGAAAAATAACAATTTAAATTTATTAATGGTACATTCAGCGCCACATAAAAATAACTTAATTTATACTCCTTGAAACAAAACAAAGCAAACACAACCATTCCCACCGTTACCAACATCTGCATAATTAACAGAATAAGAAAATATGCTCTAAACTTATCTTTTGGCAATTGATCATAATTTAACTTTCCATATTCCAAGTATACACCATTAATAAACCCAAAATGAAGCAAGCCTGCGAAAGCGATGTATGTAGTGTATATTTTATATTCAGCATAAGCTTCATATGTCAAACACAATGGCATAATCAATCCAACAATATTGGTCACTAAAACTGTCACCATCCCCGTAGTAACTACATACTTTAAATTCTTTTTTAATTCACCTTTTTCTATTGCATTCATATTTCGGTCCCATTTTAAGAATTCTAAATATCACATCCATCATTTTCCCGCGTTTTGCATCAACACTATATTCACCAATCACGAGAAGTATATTTTTAACAAACATCCTTAATCTGCTACAGTCATATCTTTGACCATCCGTTCCACAAACCCCACAAAAATCCGGATACAATACAAACCTGTCGCATTTCACATGATTATTAACTGTTCGTTCATACATCACATATTCAATTGCGCGACCGTTTTTCTCGTCACACTCTTCCCCCATATCAGTATAAAACTCTAAAAAATCTTTTCTACTAATTTTATAAAACAATGTAAAACAATACCTAATATTGTTATATGCTAAAAACTGGTTAGTATTTTTTTCTTTATGTATTAACGAATTAATGTTTTTTACAAACACCCTTCCCGTACACTTATATATGAACTCTTCCTCTTTCAACAACTCGCTATACTTTATCCCATATTCCATCAAAACAGCCTCGCCATAAGATTTTCCTAAACGAATGGTTTTTTCTATATCTGTTTTAACATAAATATATTCAAACTGTTTTTTGTATTTTTCAGCAATGCTCATTATATGTTTGGTTGGAAATTCATATCCTGAATTCTCTACAAACACAACCTTATCGAAATTGCTTTCTTTAATATACCTTATAATGGTATTCACGTACTGATTTAACCTATCTTTTGTATCTGTAACTACAACATTCGTATTATTGAATACACCACTATCTATCGTTCCAGTCAATAATAACCCACTCATATTATCCTCTACACGCCTTTATAACACCATATCTAAAATACGGTGGTTTTATATTCTTGTCATATATAAACAAAATCTTATTTTTCCGTTTTTGAACTCTGTATCCTTCCAAGTAATTTGTTATCTCTTTGTAATCATTTGCTTTGTGATAAACACACAACAATAACACACATTGAGGATTTACGTCTAAAATACTTTTTGCTCCAATCAAAGCATTTAACTCCTCTCCTTCTATATCCATTTTAATCAAATCAATTTTCGAATCTCTCAAGGATTCAATGTCATCCAATTTTACAACATCCCCACGACTATAATCAGATACAAACCTTTTAATAATATGAACCTTTTCCTTCCAAGGTTCAAATGTAAACCTCAATGCTTCTACCCAATCCTCATCATATTCAAATATATAAACATTTTCAGAATGTTCAATTACACTTAAAGCAAAGTTACCTTCCGCTCCACCTAAATCCAATACTGTATCATAATGCCTTTCCTGTAATTCAGCATCCAAGTATTTATGCGGAGAGTCATCATCCTGTTCCATCAACAAGGTACGATAGTAATCCACAATTTGTTTTTTTGACATTTTTCTAGGAAAGTACAGTTTGTGGCCCATATCATCATACAAATATTTTAAACCATTTCTATCATCACAAGATATTTCAATTTCTTTCGCACAGTATTTATCTGTAAAATCATAATTAAAAACTTCCAGACCCTTATTTTGAATATAGTTTAACTCTGATTTGTATTTTCCATATTCATTTGATGCAAAATACTCTTTTATTTCTTTTTTTAATTTCCTTTTCCATACATCGCTATGAATATATAGACTATGTATATAATTAATTATTCTTTTTATAAAACTCATACCTTTATTACCTTAATTCTCAACCAATTATAGAACTTATAAACAAAAGAAAATAACCTATAATTTCTAATCTTTATATCTTCACATCCAACATTATCAATGATTTTTTCATCTTTAATACTAGAGATCAATTGATTATTAAATATAAATCTGTATCCATTTCCCGATTGTTTATCATTACACAAATCAATCAGTAAATCATAATCATTTACGACCTCTGAAAGAGAATATCTGTTTTTCACAATTCCACATTGGTATTTATCTACCATGCATGGTATATTACCAGCTTCATCATTAGTTAATATAACAGCACCCGTCTCAAGAGCTTCAAAGAAAGTATAAGAATAAGTTTCCGGCCAAATCGACCATAAGACAACCACATCAATCTTATCTTCTATCATTTTATCTCGCATAAGCATAAGATTATCTTTAGAAAAGTACCCCTTCTTCTGCAATGCCCCAGACGGCTTTGTCGCATCCGAATACTCTATAAAGCATATATTGTTTTCATTCTTGTTTATGGCATCTGTCCAATATTCGTAACCTTTAAAAAACCTGCTGTTACCTAAATACGCAACTTTGATTTGTTCACCATGTTCCTTATATTTTATTTTTTTCTCATATGTAACTGGAATCTGGTGTTCCAACACCATAACTCTATTCATCTTCCCAAATGCCAATTCCCAAACTGTTTTTGCACATTCAGAAGGAGCTATAATGGTGATTCTATTTTTAAATTTGCAGAAAAACTTTTTGTACTTTCCGAAGTGTTCCTGCCTATTTGCACAATATTTACAGCCACCTTTTTCTTCACATTTAACCTGACAAAAAATCTTTTCGTCATTTAACAAAAGCTGATTTTCACAAACACAATAATAGTCGTGAACAAAAAATTTTATAGGTACCTCAAACAACTCTACAAAGCTCTCAATATCGATAACTTCGATATCTTTAAAATGGTGAATATGTACATCCACTAATTTATTATGTTTTAAATTATATTTCACTATATCAATTATAGATTCTATATCTGTAGAAATCTCTAAATCTCGTTCATCTACTTTACATCCATATTTCTTTACTAATGTTTTCTGACTTATAGGACTTTTCACTGTCTTGGGATATATAAAAACAATACTAATGTCATTATTCATCAATTCTCTACTGTATTCCAACAAGTATCTACTTACTCCTCCATGCATAATCATATAATCTCCATATGAAATGCAAACTACAAATCTTTGATTTTTTACTAGTATTTTATCATAATTCATAAATCAAAACCCTATGTCCTTCTTGTAAAATCACAATATATAATATAAAATACGCTATATAAAACAATGGAGGAAACTATGAAATCATTATCTTTTATAATTCCTGTTTATAATGGTGAAAAATATATATCCCGATGTTTAAAAAGTGTATTTAGCCAAGATTACCCTTATTTAGAAATCATCATTATCGATGATGGTTCTTCGGATAACAGTGTTGAAATTATAAAAAAATCTATATTATTATACAATAAAAAAAATTACAATACAATAATTATATCCCAAAAAAACGCAGGAGTATCGCAGGCAAGAAATAAGGGTATCAATGTTTCGACCTCTGATTATATAGCCTTTTTAGATCAGGACGATTACATACTTCCTAATTTTTGCAAGAAATTTATGTCAGAAGTCAAAAGCATACCTTACGACATGGTAATCGGTGGTTTTATAAGGAAAAACAAAAATAACAAAACAACAAGAATTATGAAAGCTAACAACAGCGATTGGTCAAAATTCTGTCTTACTTATCCATGGGCAAGAATTATAAGACGTGCTTTTTTAATATCAAATAACATATTATTCAAAAACACCACTATCGGAGAAGATATTTATTTTGATTTAATATCATATTCACACACAAAAAATATAAAAATGATACCTGATTGTCTATATGTATGGAACAACAATCCGCAATCTGTTTCAAACACAAAATATACAACTATCAACAAATCAGTAAATCCTATCGAAACATTTAATCTGATATTAAATGATTTTAATAAACCAAATACTATACCAGATGATTATATCGAGTATTATTTTATTAAATTTATAGTGTGGTTTCTACTGACCAATGCACGCAAGAGCACAAAACAAGATATAATAAAAACGCGCGACAAACTTTTCCATTGGTTAGAAATCAATTTTCCAAATTATTCTTGCAATAAAAATCTATCTTTGTTTCTTCCAAAGGGCGATATCGTACGCAACAAATTAGCTGTATTTATCTATATGAAGCTAAAACATTTTAAAATAGATACTTTGATTTTTTCTATTCTATCAAAATAAATAAACTATATAAATTTTTGGAAAAGCACTTTTTCTTCCCCCACAACATATTATATACAAACAGCCTGTGGAGGTATCTATGAACACCTTCAAGCAGCCTCTGTCCAAGGATGAAGAAAACCACTATCTAAAGCTTGCCAAAGAAGGAGACATAAATGCCAGAAACAAATTAGTAGAATATAATCTAAGACTGGTAGCTCACATAGCAAAGAAATACTTCGCACCGAACAGAAACACCGATGATTTAATCTCCATCGGTACCATAGGTTTAATCAAAGCCGTAGATTCATTCGACAACTCAAAGGGCAACAGACTTGCCACTTATGCATCCAGATGCATCGAAAATGAACTTCTAATGAGACTCAGGCAGGAAAGAAAGGAAGCTAGGGAAGTATCTATATACGAACCCATCGGAACAGATAAGGAAGGTAACGAAATCAGCCTGTTAGATATAATAAGCTGTGATGAGGAGTCCATGATAAGTAATCTAATCCTCCAGGAGAATCTAGGGCTAATCAGTTCACATTTTAACAAACTACTAGATAAGAAGGAACAGCAGGTCATAGCTCTCAGGTATGGATTGTGTGGATATCAGGAGCTTACCCAGAGAGAAGTGGCTAAACTACTTAATATCTCCCGTTCCTACGTATCCCGTATAGAGAAAAAAGCACTGCTTAAGCTTCGCAGTGCCTTGATCTAATTACCATTCCCTTAGCTACCTTAGTGTTATCTGACACCTTCAGATAAAGAAGCTGCTTAGGGTGTGGTGCGGACTCCACCGGATGCATTCTTTCATCATAGATTGCATCCACAGTTACATAGTGGTTATCTCCATTAAAGTCCATTATATTAATTTCATCCCCTACCAGGAATTTATTCTTCTGATGTATAACAAGGTATCCCTGGTCGGTTATATCCTCAACTATACCAAGATAGGTGTAGTTTTTGATATAAGTGTTATTATCATATATCTGAGAATTCTCATTAGTCTTACCAAAATAAAAACCAGTTGTAAACTGTCTAAAGGTACAGGCCGATATCTCCTCTTCGTAATAATCCATCCTCTGTCTGTATTTCTCCTCAGATTCGAAATAATCATCTATAGCCTGTCTGTAGGTTCTGGTTACAACAGCCACATAAAGAGCTGTCTTCATTCTGCCTTCTATCTTGAAGGAATTAATGCCAGCCTCTATCATCTCAGGAATGTACTGTATCATACACAAATCCTTAGAATTAAATATATAGGTTCCTCTCTCGTCCTCTTCTATAGGAAGATATTCACCAGGGCGTTTCTCCTCGACTATAGAATACTTCCATCTACACGGATGAGTACATGCACCCTTGTTTGCATCTCTTCCTGTAAAATAACTACTCAACAAGCATCTGCCCGAATAAGATATACACATAGCCCCATGCATAAAGGCCTCAATCTCCATATCCTCAGGTATATTATCTCGTATTGTTTTAATCTCCTTTAAGGATAACTCTCTAGCCGCCACCACTCTGGTAGCACCCTGATTGTACCAGAAGTTATAAGTAAGATAGTTGGTATTATTAGACTGCGTACTAATATGAATCTCTACCTCCGGCAGTATCTGTCTGGCAAGAGTAAATATACCCGGGTCAGATATAATAAAGCCATCTATCTTCTCATGAAGACCATAAGCTCTAATATCATTAAAATATCCCTTGACGCCTTCTATATCATCATTATGTGCAAATATATTAACTGTCACGTAAAGCTTCTTGCCAGCGGCATGAACATAATCTGCAGCCTCTACCATTTCTTCTAATGTAAAATTACCGGCTTTTGCTCTAAGGCCAAACTTCTGACCACCAATATAAACTGCATCAGCACCATAGTCTATGGCACACTTAAGAACCTCTAAGCTCCCAGCAGGTATTAACAATTCCGGTTTTTTTATCTCTCTCATATATTCTTCCCTTCAAAATATATCCATTATCTCTTTATCGATATGGCAACACCATCACCAACAGAAACCAAGGCTGTGTCTAATCTGTCATCATGTGTTATAGTGTACAAATATTCCCTCATTCTATCATGTATGGTCCTATTTCGCTTATCAACTGTAAAGTGTGATTCTAACACATCCCCATCCTGAAGCACATTATCAGATATTATCACCCCACCTGATTTAACAACACGCATAACATCAGGATAATAATTTATATACTGCCCCTTAGCGGCATCCACGAATGCAAAATCATAATAATTATCCGGCAATGTTTTCAGCACCTCGTAGGCATCTCCCTGAATAACCTCTATAACATCCTGTTTATCCATATCTATTATGTTGGACTTGGCAATTTTTACCCTTTCCTCATCAAGCTCAACAGTGGTTATCTTTCCACCCTCTGCCAAATAATTACTCATATAAATAGAAGAATAGCCTACTGCAGTTCCTATCTCTAAAAGCTGCATAGGCTTCTTCATAATCAACTGAGTCTTAAGCAATTCTCTTGTCTCCGGTCTCATAACCGGAACCTGATTTTTGACTGCTTCAAGGTAAATCTGCCCAAGCTTACCCTCATCATCCTTTATAAAGGATTTAATGAAGGATGAAATTCTTTCCATAGTTTGAGCCTGTCCCTGCAAGACTACTCCTCCTCTTCGGTATCCAAATCACATATTATCTCTAATATCTCATCATAGTTCATAGATGCAGACAGACCGAATTTTCCTGTCTTAATCTGATCTCCATAGCCTTTAACCTTAACCTTAGCAAAAAACACGTATTTATCCTTTATTACGCCCCCATCTTCTAAGGCCTGACCTATCTCTAGTATGCTTGAGTCTGCCGGTATCTCAACTACCACGTACTCTGTATCTCCCGGCGACATACACACATCGCCAAATATACTGTAGGTGAAATTAAATGCATACGAAAACACCTTAATTACCATAAAAACAATAAGTACATTGATTAGCAAACTACCGGTAAATCCAGCCGAATGTTTAAGACCCTTTCTAATACTATTAGGAGAAAGGACCTGCTCAGTAAAGCTCTTCTTAGCCTTTTTCTTTGAAGAAGTCTTCTTGACATTGCCCTGCTCTATGCTATTGTTATTTACATTCTTATTACTCATCTAAATAATCAAACTCCAATCCCTCTGCGATGGAACAGTACACTTCCTGCATCATCTTGCATATTCTCTGCTCAGCCTTCAAGAATTCATGAACCAGCGAATTATGAAGCATCTCATCATAATCTCTCACCAGATTACAGATTTCATCATAAGGATTAACACCTTCTCTGTTTTGCAATTCGTAGTTTCGATTTCTAAATTCTCGTAGCTTGTTGCATAAGTCCATATTATCATACAAAGCTCTTTTAGTGTCAATATATCTTTTGTATTCTGTTGTAGCTTTGATTTCAGCATTTAAACGCTTACTCTCTGCAATAACTTCCTTCATCTATCTTCCTCTTATACCTCTGAAATAATTGGCAAAATCATAGGACTTCTCTTGGTCTTCTTCCACAGGAAGTCGCCTAAAGAATCTCTAATGGTAGACTTGATCTTACCCCAATCAGTTATATTCTTATCCTGACAGTACTCTAGCGCTGCCTGAACTACCTCTCTACACTCATCCATCAGGTTCTCTGACTCTCTCACGTAAACAAATCCACGTGATACTATATCCGGTCCTGCAAGCACCATATTGCTACCCTGCTCTAAGGTTACAACTACTATAAGAAGACCATTTTGTGACAAGTGCTGTCTGTCGCGAAGAACTATATTTCCTACATCACCAACTCCCAAGCCATCAACCATGATTCCCTGAGCCACAACCTTATCTGTTACCTTAAATACATTTTCTCCAATCTCAAGCACATCTCCTGCAGAAAGGATTTTAACATTATCCTTCTCCACTCCCATCTCAACAGCAAGCTCCGCATGCCTCTTAAGATGTCTATACTCACCATGAACAGGTATAGCGTACTTAGGCTTAGTCAACGCATACATTAACTTAAGCTCCTCCTGACATGCATGTCCTGATACGTGAGTATCCTGGAATATAACATGAGCACCCTTTTGCTCCAATTCATTTATAACCTTGAATACAGCTTTTTCGTTTCCAGGTATTGGATTAGAAGAAAAGATAACCACATCGCCCGGCTTTATTGTAATCTTGTTGTGTATAGATGCCGCTATACGTGACAAAGCCGCCATATTCTCTCCCTGGCTGCCTGTTGTAATAAGCACTATCTGCTCGTCAGGATAATTCTTAATCTGGTCTATCTCTATAAGGGTATTATCAGGAATACTTATATATCCAAGCTCCGTAGCAGTCTGGATTATATTCACCATACTTCTTCCCTCAACCACAACCTTGCGGCCATACTTGTACGCAGAATTGATAATCTGCTGAACTCTGTCCACATTAGATGCAAATGTTGCTATTATAATTCTATGTTCTCTATTATCAGCAAATAAATTATCAAAGGTCTTTCCCACTGTCTTTTCCGACTGTGTATAGCCTGGTCTCTCTGCATTAGTAGAGTCTGCCATCAATGCCAGAACGCCCTTCTTACCAAGTTCACCAAATCTTGGAAGATCAATAGCTTCTCCAAACACAGGTGTAAAATCAACCTTGAAATCACCTGTATGAATAATAATTCCCTCAGGTGTATATATCGCCAATGCCGCAGCATCAACTATAGAATGATTAGTTCTAATAAACTCTATTCTAAGACAGCCTAAATTTATTATTTGTCCATGCTTTACAACCTTTCTTTTAACATTATTAAGGTTGTTATGTTCCTTAAGCTTATTCTCAATAAGTCCCATAGTAAGCTTAGTACAATATATAGGCATATTTATCTCATTTTCAATATAAGGGATAGCTCCTATATGATCCTCATGTCCATGAGTAACAACAAGCCCCTTAACCTTATCTGCATTCTCCTTGAGGTAAGTAACGTCAGGTATTACCAAATCGATACCCAGCATCTCATCCTCAGGAAATGCCAATCCACAGTCTATTACCACTATGGTATCATCATATTCTATGGCAGTAATGTTCATTCCAATCTGCTCTAATCCGCCCAGTGGAATAATCTTCACTGACTTTTTTTCGTTGCTTTTCAAATTTATACCTCCAAATCAATTCCTTCAACTATCTCATTAAATATTTGCACGATGGATTTTAACTCTTTCTCATCATCCAATATATCATAAGAAGAAAATCCATCCTCATCCTCCGGACCTTCCTTAAGGATTAAAAATCCTCCATCCTCATCATCCTCATCAACAGAATTAGTCACCAAAAGGTAATTTACCCCTCCCAACATAGTCTGCTCTATAATGTAAAAATCCTCCTCGCCATCCTCTGACTCAAAGGTTATCTTCATATATTCCTTCTGCATATCCCCCATTAACTCATCCTGTGAAAACTCTCTATTATCCATACTATATTCCTCCTTATTAAAACTCAATCAGTCAGATTCAATAATCTCAATTACTTTAACTATGTGTCTTATTATACTCAACATCTAAATAGTTCTGTAATATTATAGCCGCAGCCATTTTGTCAATGTGTTCCTTTCTTGAGCTTTTAGCAACACCGGTATCCTCCAATATTCGGTCTGCCTCTACCGTAGTTAATCTCTCATCTACCAAAACAACCTGAAGCCCTGTTCTTCTCTCAAGGGCCTCTTTAAACTCAGTGGTAGCCTGAGCTCTTTCCCCCTCTGTATTATTCATATTCTTAGGGTATCCCAACACTATAAGCTCAACATCCTGCTCCTCGATAATCTTTTCTATGGCAGCATAGGTTTGTCTCAATTTATTAGCCTGTTTTCTCTCTATAGTCAACAGAGGCTGGGCAATGAGCTTCATCTCATCACTAACCGCCACTCCAACTGTTTTAGTTCCGTAGTCTAGTCCTATTACTCTCAAAGGTTTATCTCCTTTACACTAATTAAGGATATAACCAAACCTATATCTCTTGTTAAAAGGAGCTATCAGTATGATTATATCCGTAATTACTTGCATTATAATCTGTTGTATAACAACCTGGTACGCCATAACCGCAGGCGCACTTATAACCTATTACTTAAGTCTTGTCTCGATATAGTTCTCAAGAAGAACCTCTATAATCTCATCACGTTCAGCCTTCATAATAAGACTTCTCGCATTCTTATAGCTGGTGATATAGGTTGGGTCACCGCTCATTACATACCCTACTATCTGGCTTACCGGATTATAGCCCTTTTCAGAAAGAGCACCATAAACCTGAGCAAGTATCTCTGTAACCTCTATAGTCGATTCTCTAATTATCCCTATATCCTGAGTATTTTGATTAGTCATTTCATCACGTCCTTTAACACATATAGGAATATTTTAATATATTATCTAAAAAATATCAACTCTTTAATTAAGCATTCCAAAGAAATCATACTGATTTGTATCAGGAAGCCCTGCAAGAAGGCCTAATGCCTCCATATCATCAAGTATGGTTTTAGATACCTTTCCTCTCACACGTATATCCTCTTTGGACATAAACTCTCCATCCTTTGCAGCTTCCTGTAGCATCTCGGCAGCTTTTGCCCCCATTCCCGGAAGAGAAGAAAAGCTTGGCATTATCTTTCCATCTATGATCTGGAATTTATGAGCATCTGCTCTATATAAGTCAATAGGCATAAACTCTATTCCTCTTGCATACATTTCCTGAACAATCTTCATATCTCTGATTGTATCCTTAATTGTGGCAGTTTGCTTTTCCTTAGGAGTCTTCTGGAATTCCTTAAGCTCCGCCTCTAAAACATCCTTGCCCTGACACATAAGCTTATAGTCAAAAGCTGAAGCTCTTATACTAAAGAATGCGGTGTAGTAAGCCAATGGATAATTCACTTTATAGTATGCAACTCTCCATCCCATCATAACGTATGCCGCAGCGTGAGCCTTAGGGAACATGTACTTTATCTTCTTACATGACCATATATACCAATCCGGCACACCATGAGCAAGCATTTCTTCCTCCCACTCAGGCTTCAGGCCCTTACCCTTACGAACGCTTTCCATAATGGTAAATGCAAGTCCGGATTCAAGACCCATGTTGATAAGATAAATCATAATGTCATCTCTGGTACATATTGCTGTTCCAAGAACACACTTCCCCTCCTGAATAAGAGTTTGAGCATTGCCCAGCCACACATCTGTACCATGAGAAAGTCCAGCTATACGAACCAAATCAGAGAAATTCTGAGGATCCGCATCAATAAGCATCTGCATAGCAAATTCCGTACCAAATTCAGGTACTCCCAGAGAACCTAACTTTGTACCACCTATATCCTCCGGTGTTATGCCTAAGGCTTCTGTACCGTGGAATAAAGACATTACCTTCTCATCATCCAAAGGTATAGTCTTTGCATCAAGTCCGGTCAAATCCTCCAAACGCTTAATCATAGTTGGATCATCGTGTCCAAGTATATCAAGCTTCAAAAGGTTATGATCTATAGAATGATACTCGAAGTGAGTTGTAATAATATCTGTATTCATATCATTTGCAGGCTTTTGTATAGGTGTAAAAGAGTAAATCTCCTCATGCTTTGGCAGAACTATCATACCTCCGGGATGCTGCCCGGTAGTTCTCTTAACGCCTGTACAACCCTCTGCGATTCTCTCCATCTCACAACGTCTCTTTTGACCTTCCTGCCCCTTGTCCTTAAAATAGTTATAAACATATCCAAAGGCAGTCTTATCAGCCATAGTACCGATAGTTCCTGCTCTAAAGGCTTTTCCTTTTCCAAACAGTTCTTCCGTATATGCATGTGCCTTAGGCTGATACTCTCCAGAGAAGTTAAGGTCTATATCCGGTTCCTTGTCTCCCTTGAATCCAAGGAATGTTTCAAAAGGTATATCATGTCCCTCTTTAATAAGCTTATGTCCACACTTTGGACATGTTCTGTCAGGCATATCACACCCTGACTGTCCCTGCATCTGATATGGCTTAACATGCTCCGAATCAAAATCTGTAAAGAAACACTCCGGACATATATAGTGAGCAGGCAGTGGATTAACCTCAGTTATACCTGCCATAGTAGCAACAAATGACGAACCAACAGAGCCTCTGGAACCAACCAGATATCCATCGTCATTAGAACGCCAGACCAGCTTCTGAGCAATTATATACATAACCGCAAAGCCGTTAGTTATGATGGAATTCAATTCCTTTTCAAGTCTCTTCACAACTATATTAGGAAGGTCCGGACCATATATCTCATGAGCCTTATCGTAGCATATATTGGTAAGAGTCTCATCAGAATTCTCAATTATAGGTGGCTGCTTATCCGGTCTCACAGGGGATATCTTCTCAATCATATCAGCTATAAGATTAGTGTTAGTAATTACTACCTCCTTGGCTTCATCACTTCCAAGATAAGCAAATTCCTCTAACATCTCCTCTGTAGTTCTAAAGTAAAGTGGTGGTTGATTATCAGCATCATCAAAACCCTTACCAGCCATTATAATTCTACGGTATATCTCATCCTCAGGATCCAAAAAATGCACATCACAGGTAGCAACTACAGGCTTATTAAATTGCTTACCAAGGTTATATATCTTTCTGTTAAGCTCCTGCAGATCCTGCACTGAATTCACCGGCACGCTTTCCTTGTCCAACATAAACATATTATTGCCTATAGGCTGTATCTCGTAATAGTCATAAAAATTAGCAAGTCGTGTAATCTCATCCTCACCACTATCATAGAGCATAGCTGTATAAAGCTCTCCTGCTTCACAGGCAGAACCTATTATCAATCCCTCTCTATATTTATTTATAAGACTCTTTGGTATTCTAGGTCTTCTATTAAAGTAATTAATATGCGATTCTGATATGAGCCTGTAAAGATTTACTCTTCCTATGTCATTCTTAACCAGTATAATACCATGATAGGTTTTTGCCTTCTTAATAGCCTCTGGAGAAGCGGAACCCATGACATTCAAGTCCTTTATGGTATTTATACCTCTCTCCTTTATCATATCAAGCATCTTAAGGAATATTCTCGCTGTGGCATCCGCATCATCGCAGGCTCTGTGATGATGCTCCAGTGAAACATTAAACTGCTTACACAATCTATCAAGTGTAAATTTACCTAACTCTGGCACCAATATGTGAGCCAAACTCATAGTATCCACTACTGTATAATCAAAATCTAATCCCTGGCGTTTCGCAAACTCTCTTATAAAGCCCGTATCAAAGCTTGCGTTATGAGCTACCAAAACACTATCACCCACATATTCCAAAAATTTTGGTAATATTTCTTCTATAGTTGGAGCCTCCAACACCATGGCATCATTAATAGACGTTAGTTTTGTAATAGAGTAAGGTATAGGCACTTCAGGGTTAACAAACTCCGAAAATGTATCAACAATCTTATCTCCCTTTATTCTAACGGCACCAATCTCTATAATCTTGTTAAACTTAGGGCTCAGTCCTGTAGTCTCTATATCAAAAACCACATAATCCGAATCAATAGACTGTCCCTTATCACCCTGAACTAAATCCTTTAAGTCATCTACGAAATATCCCTCTACTCCATACAATATCTTAAAGTCTTCATCCGGTTTTACCTCGTGATTAGCAATAGGAAAGGCCTGAACACACCCATGGTCTGTTATAGCTACTGCCTTGTGTCCCCAATCCTTTGCTCTCTTAATAACCTTCTTTATGTCAACCACACTGTCCATCTCACTCATAACAGTGTGTAAATGCAGTTCAACTCGTTTCTCAATAGCGGTATCTACTCTAGGTGTCCTAAAATCATTAATAGGCTTAATTCCCGATATATATGTCAGTGCCACCTCTCCTGCATAAGAGTCATACGCAGGCACTGCCTTTATCATATAAAAGCTACCCTTCTTAAGCTCTCCTAATATAGGCTCCATATCATCCTCTGATACAAACATTTTAAAATTAATTGTGTCAGTAAAATCAGTTATAGTAGCTGTTATAATAAATTTACCACTCTTAAGCTGTCTGGATTCGATATTTAATATCTGCCCGCGAATTACACTTGGACCATCACCATCGTTAAGGTCTGCGATACTAACAAGCTCTCCCTCAACATTTTGTCCATAAATCACATCAGGATCAGAAGACGATTGTTTTCCTCTTCCCTTGAATCCGGATTTATTTGTTTTATCTGGTGAGTTAGCCACTTTGCCGGAACGTTCCTGCTTCGGAGCACTAGTCTGACTACTATCTGCCACCTGCTTATCTGCTGACTGAGTCTTATCTGCTTCCGTTACATTTTTCTTCTCATTAGTGGTTTTCTCTGTAACCTTATCTGACTTAGGCTTCTCTGCCTCCGCCTGTTTATTATCCTCAGCAACATTCTCTGCTATAATTGCATTCCGCTTTTCTATCTCTTCAAGCTCATTTTTAAGCTTAATCTCATTAACCTTTCTGTGGTTGGTCCTTTTGTCGTCCGTAAACTCTATATCAACCGCAACCTCCATACCAAATCTTCTACTAAGAGAACCAGATATAATATCACTCATCTGTTTAGAATGCGCTCTGGAGATGGTTGAGTCTTCAACCGCAAGTCTTATACGCCCCTCCTCAACCATCCATGTACCACGCTTTAGTATTCTATAATCAAAATGACTTTCGTGTTTAACCTCAAGCAAAATACTTTCCTTGTACATATTTACCAGAGATTCTAAATTATACTGACTGGATAGCTCATATGTATCTCGTATAATACACGTTGCCTCCGAATTGCCAAACACTTCCTTAGCAATAATTTCCTGAGCTCTCTCAATATCAGTCAAATCAATTAAATTATCACTTACGATATGTACCATAAGCTCCTGCTTGTCCTGATCCACAGAAATAGCAGTCACCTTAGTTTGTCCGATCAAATCATTCAGTTCCCTTCCTAAATCAACACTAGGGAACACTTCACTAAATCTCTTATCAGCCAAATTAATCCCTCCAATTATCTAATTCGAATCTTAGGGCATCCAGCAATTCCTCCTGTGGTAATTTCTTGAGGATTTCTCCCCTCTTAAAAAGCAAGCCTTCACCTACTCCACCTGCTATTCCAAGTTCTGCCTCTTTTGCTTCACCAGGGCCATTTACAACACAACCCATAACAGCTACCTTGATATTAAGATGGTCATAGCCTTGAATAAGCTGCTCTACCTGCTGTGCTAATCCTATCAAATCTATTTTTGTTCTACCACAGGTTGGGCAGGAAACTAATTCGATACCATCATTTCTAAGATTCAACGTTCTAAGTATAGTTTTTGCAGATACAATCTCATCACATGGGTCACTTGTAAGAGATACTCTAATAGTATCACCTATTCCCTGTCCTAAAATCATACCAAGTCCTACTGCAGACTTGATATTGCCTCTGTACAGAGTTCCCGACTCAGTTATACCCACATGCAATGGATAATTTGTCTTATCTGCAATAATTTCGTGAGCTTTTACACACATCATAACATCAGAGGATTTAATGCTTATAACCATATTGTCATAACCAAGTCTCTCTATCATAGATACCTTGTCTAGTGCACTCTCGACAATACCTTCAGCAGTTACCCCACCATATTTTTCCACAAGATTTTTCTCTAGAGAACCTGAATTCACGCCTACTCTTATAGGAATATTATCAATCTTTGCTCTCTCAACCACCTTCTTAAGATTTTCCTCTCCACCGATATTCCCCGGATTGATTCTAATCTTATCTGCTCCGTGGTCCATAGCTGCTATAGCCAGCTTATAATCAAAGTGTATATCTGCCACCAAAGGGATATGAATTCTCTCCTTTATCTTGGAAAAGGCTACAGCCGATTCCATGGTATTAGCTGTAGCTCTAACTATCTGACATCCCGCCTCTTCTAATCTAAGTATCTGCTCCACAGTTTTATCAACATCAGCAGTATCTGTATTCGTCATAGACTGAATGGCTATTGGATTGCCGCCTCCTATAAGCACATCTCCTATCTTAATAACCTTTGTGTTATCTCTGTGTAATGCTTTCATATCTATTATTATAGTCCTTTCTCCAACTTATTAAAATAAACCATCTGTTTAATCCTTTAGAAAACTACTCTAGCTTCTAACTAGCTAAAGAATAAATTTTTCACATCATTTGAAAGAATAACAAACATTAATATAATTACCAGAACAAAGCCTATAACATTGATTATAGCTTCCTTGTCCTCCGGAATCTTCTTTCTGGTAATTCCCTCGATAAGAAGGAGCACCAATCTTCCACCATCCAGGGCAGGTATTGGAAGAAGGTTCATAATACCAAGATTTACACTGAGTAGAATACACCAGTTCAGCATATTAAGGAATATATTCAAAACTGCTTCACCTGTAGTTTCACTTTCCTCCTTAACCTCTTCAATTACGTCATTCATAGCCCCTCCAACTCCCACAGGGCCCATAACATCTTCGCTTTCAACTCCGCCTGTCACTATCATTTTAAGGCTTGTAATAGTAGCCTTTACCCAGTATCTAAGTTCGTAGCCGGCAAATTTAATATTCTCACCTATACCATCGCACAATCTATATCCACCTACAACACCTATACGATACACTCCATCACTGTCCAGCTTAGGCGTAAGTGTAACCTGGTAAAGCTCTCCATTTTCCTTCTGAATAGTAAGCTCCACAGGCTCATGCTTCCCATTGAGCTCCATATGAAGCGTAAGCTCTCTATAGTTATAAATATTATCTCCATTAATCTCTACGATTTTATCTCCAGGTTCAACTCCTGCCTCATATGCAGCACCGCCCTCTACAACCTGATACAATACCGCCGGATCACATCCAACTTGATTTATGAGTATAATTGAAAACAGGAATGCAAGTATAAAGTTAAACACCGGACCTGCAGCAATTACAAGTATCCTTACCCACACCGGCTTATTCGAAAAAGCATTCTCATCCTCAGATGCCTCATCCTCCCCAAGCATAAGGCAGTAACCTCCTAAAGGAAGTAATCTCAGGTAATACTTGGTCTCCTTTTTTCCAAATGAAAATATGGCTGGTCCCATACCAATAGAAAACTCAGAAACTTTTATTTTATTAAGCTTTGCAACAATAAAATGTCCAAACTCGTGAAAAAACACTATAACTCCAAAAACCAGGATTATAAGTATTAAATTCATATATATTCTCCTTTAAAATTCTATAAATATTATATGTTGTGCCACCTATAACAAGAACTTCTCCTTGTCGCACGGATATTTTTATAATTCAAGCACATCCTCAATATAATTATATACCCACTGTTCTACACTTAATATCTCCTCTAAATTAGGACAATCTATAACCTGATGAGCCTCCATGCAGGAGCGTATTATATCGTATATTTGAAGAAATCTTATCTTTTTATCCAAAAACAGCGCCACAGCTCTTTCATTTGCTGCATTAAAAACAGTAGGCATACTTCCACCTGTCTTAATTGCTTCATATGCAAAATTTAGTCCCAGGAAGGTGTCTGTATCCGGTGTATCGATGATTATTCCACTCATCTTTGTAAAATCCAGCCTATCTCCTTTAAGATATCTTCTCTCCGGATAATAAAGGGCATACTGTATAGGTAATTTCATATCCGGGGTTCCAAGCTGTGCTTTGACACTTCCGTCCTCAAATTCCACCATAGAGTGAATTATACTCTGAGGCTGAACAACCACCTCAATATTTTCCGGCTCCACACCAAACAACCACTTAGCTTCGATAACCTCCAAGCCCTTGTTGACCAGTGTAGCTGAATCTATGGTGATCTTTCTACCCATAGCCCAATTAGGATGTTTTAAAGCATCTTCTACTGTTACATCCTTTAACTGTTCTGTATTTCTTCCTCTAAAAGGTCCACCTGAAGCTGTTATAAGCAATCTGCTAATCTCATTATCCACATCATTTGAACACTCACCATGTATACACTGGAATATGGCTGAATGTTCACTGTCAACAGGGAGTATTTTAACTCCCTTTTCCTTTGCCAAAGGCATAATAATATGTCCTGCTGTTACCAATGTCTCTTTATTAGCTAATGCAATATCCTTACCAGCTTTAATGGCCTCTATGGTAGGTCTAATACCTATCATTCCCACTATAGCCGTTACCAAAACCTCAGATTGGTGGCAGGTGGCTATTTCAACCAAGCCCTCCATGCCAGACACAACCCTAATATTAACATCAGACAAGGCTACGCGTAACTGCTTAGCCTTGTCTTCATCCCATATTCCAACTATATCAGGCTGAAATTCTCTAGCCTGCTTTTCTAAAAGCTCAACATTGCTGCCTGCTGATATGGCAACAACATTTAAGTCCTTATTTTCTCTAACTATCTCTAAGGTTTGGGTTCCAATTGAACCTGTAGAACCTATTATTGCAATATTTTTCACTTGTTTAACCTCCAAGATTTATGTCTCAGCATTAAATCATATAAATAAATCCATAGTAGATTATTGGAGCAGTAAATATAATACTGTCAAATCTGTCCATTATTCCACCATGACCCGGTATAAGCTTACCATAATCCTTAATATCATTATTTCTCTTAATAGCAGAGGCAGCCAAATCGCCAATTACGGCTACCACAGCTCCTACAGCTCCTATAATTGCAAATATAATAGGAGCATTCTCCAAAGTCATTACCTGCTTATTAAAGAACATTCCATATAATGCTCCAAAAGCAGCACTTCCTACAATGCCTCCCACAAGTCCTTCCACACTTTTCTTAGGACTAAGCTTTGGTGTCATCTTGTGTTTTCCCATAGTAACACCTACACAGTAAGCGCAAGTATCATTAACCCATGAGCACACAAATACCATAACAACAAGGGCTCCACCATGAGCTAAATCTCTTATAAGATACATATAGGAAAGCATTACTGTAACATACATAAAGGAAAGAACTGCTGCCATAGCGTCCTTGTCAGTAAACCTAGGGTATGTAGCAACATATATTCCAAGTATAGTAAGAACTAAAACTATTATAAGCGGCATCACAAATTGGTTCTTATCAAATATAAGCAAGCCATAATATATAATGGTTGCTATATAAGTAACTATACCTATAGGTGTCTTGTGTAGCTTATATATTCTAAGCAGCTCAAACACTCCACCCAAGGACAGCAACAGCATAGCTCCTGCTGTAACATATCCGCCCAGATACAACACTCCTAAAACAAGTACAACCAATACTATTCCACTTAATAATCTTGTCTTAAACATTTACTTTACCCCGCCGAAGCGTCTTTCTTTTTATATTTGAGTCTATTTTACTCCGCCGAAGCGTCTTTCTTTTCCATTATAGTATCTAATGGCTTCCTTCAAATCCTCTATGGTGAAATCGGGCCACAGAACATCCATAAAACAAAACTCCGCATAAGCAAGCTGCCATATTAGATAATTGGATAGTCTCACCTCTCCGCTGGTTCTAATCATAAGATCCGGGTCAGGCAAATCACTAGTGTCAAGGTATGTAGATATAAGCTTCTCATCAATGGCATCCTCTGATATTTTACCTGCCTTTACATCAGCGGCTATAGCCTTAATACCTCGTCTAAGCTCATCTCTTCCACCATAATTTAAGGCTATGGTAAAGGTTAAGCCATCATACTGAGCAGTTTTACTCTCAAGCTCTTCTATCTTTTCCACAATATCCTTATCAAGGGCCGTTCTATCACCTATAACACGAACCCGCATATTGTTCTTAGAAGCTCTCTCAATACTGTCCACCAGATAATTCCTAAGAAGATTCATAATACCTGAAACCTCTTCTACAGACCTTTTCCAATTCTCAGTAGAAAATGCATACACAGTTAGATACTTAATGCCCAGACTATGCGCATCCTCGCATATCTGTTCAACTACCTTCGCACCAGCTTTATGACCAAAGTTTCTAGGCATAAGCCTCTTCTTTGCCCATCTGCCATTACCATCCATTATAATGGCTACATGCTCAGGAATATTTAACTTTTCACCATCAATTATCTTCTCCACCACAAGTCTCCTATACAGTAAGGATTTCCTTTGACTTATCCTCGATTGCCTTGTCAATCTTATCTACAAACTTATCAGTCATCTTCTGAACCTTATCTTCGTTATTCTTAAGTTCATCCTCTGATATTTCGTTAGCCTTGCTCATCTTCTTAAGTGCATCATTAGCATCTCTTCTAATGTTTCTCACCGCAACCTTTGCAGCCTCACCCTTCTTCTTAATATCCTTAACAAGATCCTTACGTCTTTCCTCAGTAAGTTCTGGGAAGTTAAGAATTACACACTTGCCATCATTGTTAGGTGTTACTCCTAAATCAGAACACATAATAGCCTTCTCAATCTCCTTAATTAAGCTTGACTCCCATGGCTGAATCATAAGTGTTCTAGCCTCTGGAACTGTAACATTGGCAGCCTGCTGAATAGGAGTAGGAACTCCATAATAATCCACCTTCAGCTTATCTAGAATATGTGGGTTTGCTCTACCAGCTCTAATTCCTGCATACTCTGAATATAAATTGTCTAATGTCTTCTCCATCTTGTTTTCATACTGTGATAACATATTTTGTCCTCCTAAAATTAAAATATTCTTCGTAATTCACATCAAATCACTTTATATTATTTGTCATCCGCCTGGATTATCGTTCCGCCAAACTCATAATTTTCTAAGTCTGTTGCTCTTATAATGCTATCCTCTTCATTTAATCCAAAGAGATACATTGGCATATTATTTTCCATAGCCAAAACTGCAGATGATAAGTCAATTACACCAAGCTTCTTGTCTACTATCTCACTAATATGCATACTCTTTATCTTCTTGGCATTTGGATCGACCTTAGGATCACTGGTATATACGCCATCTATAGCCTTAGCCATATATATTGCATCCACCTCAACCTCTACCGCCATCAATACTGTGGCCGTATCAGTTGAAAAATACGGATGTCCTGTTCCTCCTGCAAAGAATACCACATCACCATTTTCCAAATACTCCACAGCTTTATCCTTAGAAAAAAGCTCTGTTACATTGCCACAGACAAACGGAGTCATAACATGAGTTTTAAGACCTTCCTGTCTAAACATATCCGCTGTGTAAACACAATTCATAACTGTTGCAAGCATTCCAATCTGGTCAGCCTTAACTCTATCCATATCTCCAGAGGTTCTTCCTCTCCAGAAATTTCCTCCACCAATAACAACGCTGACCTGCTTTCCACTGTCAACAACCTTTTTTACTTGTCTGGCAACATCTCTTACCGTATCCTCGTCGAAGCCCATCTTTCTGTCTCCGGCAAGTGCCTCTCCACTAAGCTTTAATAGTATTCTTTTCATATCCTACTCTCCTATACTCTCTACTCAAAAAAGCTCTTTACATCAATCTCTGAATAGCACTGTGAACAGAAGCCTTCTATAACAGCTCCATTATTTATCTGTACTGAACGGGATTTGATATTACCCATAATTACAGCAGTTGAATCAACAATTACAGGGCCATGAACATCAATATCTCCATTTACAGCTCCCGCTATAACAGCAGAAGTTGCATTTACATTACCTACAATAACTGTTCCAACACCTATTTTTACGCTTCCATCACAGATAAGCTCACCTTCAACCTTAGCCGCATTAGCATAAACCTCTCCGGCAGTAACATTACCCTTTATGGTTCCTCCAACAATAAGCTTACCTCCACAGCTAAGATTACCCTCAACTGTACCTATAACATCCACACTGCCATCTGTCTCAATATTACCCTTTATAGTAGTTCCCTTAGTAATATATGTGGTATCATCTGTCAAAACGCTGTTAATCTCCTGCTCCTTGCTACTTGACTCATTCTGACTTTTGCCATCTAGCACCATAGTATCTTCCTCCTCAGCATCATCACCAACAGGTGCAGCTACATCGTTTTCCTCTTCATTCTTAAGTATTGCTGCCTCTACAGCCTTACTTAAATCTACATTCAAATATTCCTCTGAAGCCTGAGGCATCTCCTCTGTATAATCTACAGCAAGAGCCTCCTGGGTATTCTCCAGCATATTATCCTCATCTAAATCCTCTAAATTCTTAAGTTCATCCTCAAGCTCATCCAATTGACTATCCTCTTTAGTCTTCTCAGCCTCTAAATCAACAGCTATAGTCTCTGTGCTTACAACCTCAGGATTGATAAACTCCGATATAATATCCTGAGCAAAATCCGAATTCTCCTGTTGCTCCATATCGCTCATCGTGCTATCAGATATAATTTCTGCTGAAGGAACTGTATCAAATACACTCTCTTCCTTTGGCTTTTCATCCTCATCGTAATCTGTATCAGGACGTTCCATCTCGTAAAGCTTCTCCTCTGCCTTAGGATCAACTATGTGTCTGTCATCGATAGTATAATCATCAAGATCCTCCATCATATCCTCCGGAGCTATATCCATATTGTCGTTATCATCGAAGGTATTCACCATATCCTCATCATCGTATTCTGCGCTAAGCTCATCCTTATCAGGCATAAGCTCATTAACCGCCTGTGCAAAATCCCTCTTAAAATCCTTAAAAAAGCCCATAATGTCCTCCTTTTATCACGTTATCATACTAAAACATACTGTTTAAAACCATCTAATCACAAATCAACTTCTTACCATTTACGTAAGCCACTATATTATACATCATTTTATAGATTAATTCAATCTGATTAACCTCCTAAAACTCTTTAAACATCCTTATGATTACCATGAGAATTGCAAAGGTTTTATTGATATCGCTAGGATGCTCCAGGGAATGTCCTACCTCTTCAAACTGTTTTAGAGGAACATCCTGGCCTACACAATAAATCTTCAGTTTCCTGCTCTCAAGTATCATATCCTCTTTGCCTGCTATAACTATGCACTTGCCTCTTCGCATATATTTTAAGCTGGCATCAACAGGAGTTAAAAACACATGTCTGGCTCTTAGATTGTAATGCTCCTCGCAGAAACCGGCAACAGCACATCCCATGCTTTTTGACACAAAAACTATGTCATCATAGCTACTAAAATCAACCATATCCAGTTGTTTAAGCACAATTTCCTTTGACTCCTCTATAAGCGAAGGAATATCATCCTTATTTCCCCTAAGTCTAAAATTGTAATCAAGCTGTATAACATCATATCCTCTATCCGCAAATATCTTGCCACAGTAATAAAGCAGAGGTCTGTCGCAGCTATAATTTCTACCAGGGAATTCTATCAAAAGCTTTCTACCCTGTTTATTCTCCATCTGTTTCTCCTTAGAAATCTCCTTTATTTTACCTCACTAATGGTTCCATTCTCGCAATCCAATTCTACCTTATCCATCAAAAGAACCGTATTGAATAACTTTTCCCCACAGCCAAGAGCTGCCGGTATATTAAGCTCCATACATCGTTTGGCAATTCTGGAATTTTTAGTGTCCTTTTTGGTTATGACACCCTTTATATCCTTAGTAAATATCCAATCATAGGCGAAGGTTACCTTAGAAAGCAACACTATCTTCCCGGTTACATCCACATCATGGCCATCATCATAATATACCAACTCTCCTGATACACACTTATCAGTCACATAATCAGGTATCTCCTCATCTATGTCTATAACATCGATATCTCCAACATTTATTATTACATCCGGAAGCACCAGATAAGAGTATGCATGATACATATTTCTTCTGGCCTCTATAGTTTGAACATAGGAATCTCTGCTATGATAGCTATCCAGGTCCTGTATCTCCAGATAAGACATATCCTCCTTATCTATTCCTATAAGCTCTCCTAATCTTGCAATAATATCAAGCAATAAACCTATAGATTTCGCATATTCGAATCTGTAACTGTCAGCCAGTTCGCTGGCACCATTTATAAAATTAATAAGCTTTGATGCGTCAACATTAAGTCTTGAATCCTCAATCGCCTTCTGAACGATTTCCTCGTCAAGCGGTTTTGCAACCCTCTTTCCCTTTGCACCTGCAAAATCTCTTACAGTTTCTAAATTACCATAAAGCTTGCGGTAACTATGTGCCCTGATATCACAAATACTTATTCTTAAATGTCCATATTTACTATCAAACTCGTCCCAGGATAACTTCTCACTACTATAATCCTCAAAGTCACGTTTAAAACAAGCTGATACCGTATCCAAAGACATTCTAAATGCATCTATATCCTCTCGCTTCATATAACCTTCCTTAACCAAGGAATTACAAAAGCCCTTTGCTATAAACTCACATCTCTCCTGCCTTGTATATCCCGGCGAGCAATAGTTTCTCATTGCCTCAATTAGCTCGGATATATAGCTGTAAAGCTTCATACTGTTGGTTTCCTCCTGTGGCTGAAGCTCTCTTACCCTTCTTCTGGTAATCATAAGCTTAGTCAAAGCATCTGTATCCTGATCATGAAGTTGTTCATAGCTGTTAATTATATTTTCTGTAAGCGTTAAAAGTCCATCACCAAAGGAGCTTATTTCTTCCTTAGTAAAACCGTAATTTGCAAGTTTACCAAGTCTTCTCTCTGTAGAAAAATTATATGAACCAAAAACTATTTTCCCTTCTGCATTTTTATGATTCTTTTTGTTTTCAGATAATGCATACTGGTAATAATTAAATATCTTATCCTTTAGTATTCGATCTAATCCTTCTGGGATAAGGGCATTAAAAAGACAATCTATGGATACATATGGCTTATTGCCCACTCTGTGCATTAGACTTCCCTCAGAATCCTCATACCCTAGCTTCTTGATAGTTTCTCCCCATATTCCTGAGGTTAGTATTCCTTTAAACAACGAATAATCTAATGGTCTCGGCTCTGAGCCTATCATCTTAGAGGGATTCCAATATGCCTGATGGGACATGATATGGTGAGTATCTAAATAGTTGCACTTCGCAAATGCCTTAGTATCAGAAAACTCTCTATCTGTCATCAAAATATGGCTACCCACCAGTCTATCGATAGGTTTTACCTGGTAAACAAGTATTTTATTATCCTTGTTAATACCAAACTCAACACTAAACTCCTGAATCTCAATAGCCTTCTCCAAATCTCTTGCAGCAAATATTAGATTCATAAACCGCTCATCCAAAAACTCTCTGGATACATTATTAGCTATCCACTTGGTTCTGGATTTAGCCTTTACTCCACTAACCTTCGTTTCTTCAATATAGTTATACGACACCATATAATAAGGTCTTCCATAATAAATATCTCTAGAGTAACACACTCCACACATCACAAGATTATCATACATCCTATGTACTATAATCTCTTTATTCTCATCGTCCCTGCAGCTTGCTGCAACATTCTTTATAGCTTCTAATACCTCTTCCCTTGAAGAAGCATTCACATTCTCTATTCCCTGGAATATTCCTGTTCCGGCAGACATTCCCTCTTCTTTAGTAACGTAATTTTTACGCACAACAAGAGGACCCTCTGGAAAGGTTCTCTTTATATTACCCCAGACAGCCTCTCTATAGATTTCAAATTCCGAAGCATTTACCTCAATAATATCTTCCAATACTATTCTATTATCATCATCTAAGGACTTTTCCTCAAGTCCCGCTAATATGTCTGCCTTATTCATACTCTACCTCTGTATAATATGTCATCAATTTACTTAAGAATAAACTCTTTAATCACCTGAACTATTCCATCTTCATCACAAGATGCAGTAATATAATCTGCGTTATCCTTTACTATCTGCTGAGCATTATCCATGGCCACTCCTATTCCTCCATATTGAACCATAGTCAAGTCATTAAAGCCATCGCCACAGCATATTGTATCCTTTTGCTCCATACCTAGTATATTTACCAGCTTATCTATGGATTCTGCCTTGTCCACGCCTTTAATTGTAATCTCTATAAAATATGGTTCAGACCTAAACACATTTAAATCCGGAGCTAACAACTGAGCTAATTCCCTCTCAAAAATCTCTGCCTTTTCCGGAGGTGCTGTAAGCAGACATTTGGTCATATCAAAATCCACTTCCCCTAAGAAATCATCCACCTTATGAATTACCATATAGTTTAATCTGGCCTCATACTCCATATACTCATCTATCTCTGTACCCGTAAGAACCTGATCGTCTCGATATGTTACCATACCCAGACCATTTGCTATGGCATAATCATATATTGTCTTTAAGTATTTATTAGGTATCGCCTTTTCAAACACAGCTTCCCCGGTAGAACAATCTATAACCTTCCCTCCATTAAAGGATAATGCATACCCGCCAAACTCCTCTAACTTAAGCTGCTTTGCATAGCCCTTCATACCTGGATAAGGTCTCCCTGATGCAAGCGCAACTATATGTCCCTCCTCCTGTATCATATGCAAGTATTTCAGAGTCTCCGGTGTAATTTCTTTCTTTGAATTAACCAAGGTTCCATCTATATCTAAAACCAATATTCTCTTATCTTTCATACTAGTAAAAACCTCTTAATTTATATTATTTATGGATATTTGACTATCATTTTTATAATAACATTTTTTTTGCAGATTTAGAAGATGTATGTTAGAATAATTTGAAGATTTTTAAATGGGAGTATAATCATAATATGGAGATATTAATTCACATAGAAACAAAGAAATTAGATAACAATTTAAAAAAAGCTATGGATGAATACATAAAAAGAACCTCCCCCTACTGTCGTATTACAATCAAAACTTACAAATCTCTATTAAAGATGTCTCCTAAGAAGGGCTCAAAGGTGTACCATCTTATACCCGGGGACTCTTCACCAACATCAGAGGGTATGGCACAGCTAATCCAGGAACTAAACCTTACGGGAATATCTTGTATTGAGTTTATAATTGGAGAGACAAACTTAGATGTTGAGAATTTTAACATTTCCTCATTTTCCATGTCTGAAGATCTTACAGCAACCATTCTTACAGAACAAATTTACAGAGCATATACTATCATGAACAACATAGTATATCACAAATAAAAAAGCGGTTATTCAACCGCTTTTTGTATTTGTTCTCCCAACATAACCCTCATTAATTGATGTGGAAATGTCATATTAGAAAAGCTTAATTTGTAATTAGCTCTTTTTATAACTCTGTCATCCAATCCTAGAGAACCGCCTATAACAAAGATTATACTTGTATTTTGATTATCTCTGGCTCTTTCAATTAGCTTCTTCATACCTTGAAGTTCAGTACTCTTTCCTTCTATACAAAGAGCAACCACAAAATCTCTGGAGTTAATGCTTTCTAAAAGCTTATCTCCCTCTTTTTCTTTGATTTTATCCATTATAGACTGATTAGGATTAGCAGGAATGCTTTCATCTGATAACTCTATTATCTCAAAAGGCACTCTTTTATTAATACTTTTTCTATACTCCTCCAGCTTCGCTCTATAGAAATCCTCTTTAATTTTGCCTACACACAAGATTTTTACACAAAAATTCATATCTTTTCTCAACTTTTTTTACAAAACCTTTTAATCTTGTTTATACTTTGTTCATAATTAAAGTCTATAATCAAAGTATAGTTTTTTTCATAAATCCTCTCTTTAAATTATATTTAAAAAAGCCGGTTTGATTAACCGGCTTTTTTAGTGCCTAATTTTAGGCTTTATACATTGCCATTCTTTACATCTTCAAATTCCTTAATTATCTCATCGCTTACCTTTGGTGTAATTAAGCTTACAACAACGATGAAGAATAAGCTTACAAAGAATCCTATAAGCAGTGAATAAATTCCTGTATGTGCGCCAAGTGTAACCTTAGCACCATCTACAGTAACAAGCTTTATATAATCCCATATTATAACTGTAAGAGCTCCTGAAAACATTCCTGCGAAAGCACCATACTTATTAGTTCTCTTCCAGTAAAGTGACATAAAGATTGTAGGTCCAAACGCAGAACCAAGTCCGGCCCAAGCATTTGACACAAGACCCATTACACTTGAATTAGGGTTCCAAGCAATAACGAATGCTATAACAGCAACAAAGAAAACTGTTATTCTGCTAACAAGCATCATCTTCTTCTCATTCATATTCTTGAATAATACTCCACTAAATAAGTCCTTAGCAATAGATGATGAAGACACCAAAAGCTGTGAATCTGCTGTGGACATAATAGCTGCAAGTATTCCACAGAGGAAAAGACCTCCGATAAACGGAATATGTACATCATCCATAAAGAGCTTCTTAATCATCTCTATAAACACGTTCTCATGGGCACCGGCAGTTGAGTCAAGCACAGTTGGGAATAAGTATGCTCTACCAATCACACCGATTATACATGCTACTGCAAGTGAAAGGAGAACCCACACGATAGCAATCTTCTTAGACTTACCTAATTCCTTCTCATCCTTAACAGCCATAAATCTTACAAGAATATGTGGCATACCACAATATCCAAGACCCCAAGCAAGCTGTGATAAAACATCAATCATTGATATTGGATTTCCATCGGCATCCTTGAAGATATTAAGATAATCGCTTGCGTCAACAGCAAGTCCACTATCCACAAGATTTGGAACAATATTTCCTGTTCCCATAACCGCTACCGCAACTATAGGAACTGCAAGTATAGCAACAAGCATCATCAGACCCTGAATAAAATCAGTCTCACAAACTGCAAGGAAACCACCGAACAGGGTATACAATAGTATTACACCTGCTCCAACAAGAAGAGCAATGTGATAATCCATATCTGTTATAGATACAAAAAGCTTAGCACCTGCAGCAAATGATGAAGCTGTATATACCAGGAAGAATATAACCATTACTATGGCAGATATTCCCATAAGCATCTTCTTTTCATCTCTAAATCTGTTGCTCAAGTACTCTGGAATTGTCATAGCATTTCCAGCTTTAATAGTGTATCTTCTAAGTCTTCCTGATACAAGAATCCAGTTGGCAACTGTTCCCAAGAAAAGTCCAATTGCAATCCATGCCTGATTAGTTCCCAAAGCATAGATTGAACCTGGAAGTCCCATAAGGAGCCATCCACTCATATCTGATGCCTGAGCTGAAAGAGCAGCTACCCAACCGCTTAAATTTCTTCCTCCCAGGAAGTAATCATCTGCATTTTTGTTCTTTTTAGCACTAATAACACCTATAGTCAGCATTACACCCATATAGATAGCTAGCGCAAATATTACCCAACCTGTCATTAATCTTTAGTCTCCATTACCATAAGATATCCGCTCTTAATAGTAATGTGACCTTCCTCCTCTCTTATTTCGTTGCTGATACCTAAGGTATCTGCCTTTATCATAGTAGCATCTGAAAGCTCATAGCAAAATCCCTTCAAGCTAATACCTTCCACCACATCTGAATATGGAATAAGAGAAACGTATCTGCCATATTGCGTTTTTTTACTAATTGTCATCTGCTTATCTATCATTGTAATTCTGTTATGTCTATCCAGTATCTCAGCACTTATCCCATTATCCAAACAGAGCTTCAGCATAGCAAGATTGCCCATAAAATGGTCCAATCTTTTGCCTGTAGCCCCTATAATCGTAATAGATTTAGGCTTAAGCTTTATAGCCTCTAAGACTGCATAGTGAGTATCTGTCACATCCTTCATAGGATTTAACAATTTTGTTTTCGGAGAATTCACATATTTTTCTGCCACTTCATGGTCTGCAGAATCAAAATCCCCAACTATCATATCCGGCTCATAAGGTATCTGCTCCAGCACATTATTGCCTCCATCAACACCTACGATATATCCATACCCGGAATTGTTTATAACATCGTATAGCATCTGCGGGGACAACTCTCCTCCCGAAACTACCAATATCTTCAAATCATCCATTACTATTCCCTATATTACACCAAGGTTATGTATGCATCCACCTCTAAGAATTCATTATCTCATAGAAGCGTTTAACATTGTCAACCTTATCACCCTTAAACACCGCTGAACCTGCAACAATAACATTAGCACCGGCATCTATTACATCCTTTACGTTATCAAGAGTAATTCCTCCATCTACCTCAATATACAGATTAGGATTACTCTTATTTGCAAGCGCTTTTGTAGCTTTAATCTTACCCAACGCCTTAGGCATAAATTTCTGACCACCAAAGCCAGGCTCTACACTCATAATTAGAACCATGTCAATCATAGATATATAATCCTCTAACACGCAAACATCTGTATCCGGCTTTATTGATACACCACATTTTACGCCTGTATTCTTGATAGCCTCAATGGTGGCTTTCAAATCCTTACAAGCCTCGTAATGAACTGTTATCATATCTGCCCCAGCCGCCTTAAATACATCTATATATCTTATAGGCTCAACAATCATAAGATGCACATCAAAGAATCTATCAGTAATCTTTCTAATGCATTCTATAACCGGTGGTCCAAATGAAATGTTTGGAACAAAAGTTCCATCCATAACATCTAGATGAAACCACTCAGCTCCAGCCTCGTCTATAATTCTAGAATCTCTTTCAATGTTATTAAAATCCACCGATAAAAGTGAAGGTGATAGTATATTATTTCCCATTTTTCTAATTCCTTACATTACCATTTTTTCTTATCCTTAAGTTCCTGATACAATTGCTTATAGTTATCATACCTAAGCTGACTAATCTCACCACGTTCTAATGCTTCCTTAACCTTACAGTCCGGTTCATTTATATGAGCACACCCCTGAAATCTGCAATCTCCTTGAAGCTTTGCAAACTCATTATAATAATCTCTCAGTTCATCACACTCCATATTATCCACGAACAAAGAAGAAAAGCCTGGTGTATCCATAATGTAGGTATTCACACCTACGGAAATTAGCTCCGAATGTCTGGTAGTATGTTTTCCTCGTTTAATCTTCTCACTTATGGAGCCGGTTTTCGCCTGACTGTCAGGGTTTATAGCATTAAGCAAAGAGGACTTGCCAACTCCGGATGGACCGGCAAACACTGTTGTCTTTCCTGATATAAGTGTTTTTAGTCTATCTACACCATCATAAGCAACCATATCCCCGGATAATTCTCCCATAGAATAAGTTGAGGTTATGATAACATCATAACCACAAGCCTCATAAATACTCTTTACTTTATCCGCATCCTCATATGACACAAGATCAGCCTTGTTAAAGCATATTATGGTCTTAACCTGCTGATAATCCATCATAATCAGAAATCTGTCCAACAAATTAAAATTAGGCTTAGGGTCTGACAACGCAAATATTATAACCGCCTGGTCTACATTACTTACAGCAGGTCTAATAAGAGAATTTTTCCTGGATAATATATCCACAACATTACCGGTTAGCGCCTGTTCATCAATTATATCCATCAATACATTATCCCCTACTGCAGGTTTTATGTTTCGATTGCGGAATGCTCCCTTTGCCTTACATTCAAATATTCTATTATCCTGTAGGTGGACATAGTAAAATCCACCTACACCTTTGATAATCTTACCACTTAATGGTCTTATTGAACCATTTCCCATATATTATTCTTCTACCTTTTCAAATGAAACATTTACATTCTTTGAGAATGAGCTTGTTACATTACTTGAATTTGCATCAATAACCTCAAAGTCAGCTGTACCGCCCTCTGCTTCAAGTCCCGGTACTGTAGCAGTTACATTATAAGATGTACCTGCTGTCAAACCACTTATTGGCGCAGAATAAACCGGCGAACCGTTTAACAACACCTGAACAGTCACTGCACTTCCATCTAATGCTGAATCGTTACAGGTTATGGTACCGTTAATTTTAGCTGTGTAGGTCACCTTTTTCTCCTCTGGTCCCTTACTTACTACAAAGTCAACTGAACTTCCCTCTTCAACCTCTGTATTAGCAGCAGGACTCTGACTTATTATCTGTCCCTCTGGTATGGTCTCATGGAACTCCTCTGATACATTACCAGTCTTAAGCTTTACTGCCTCAATAGCAGTTACAGCCTGTTCCTTGGTTAAACCATAAATATTAGGAACTCCAACCTCTTTCTTCTCCGAGCCATTACTTACAGTAATAACTACCTTAGAACCCTTTGGTGCCATAGTATTACCGGCAGGTGTAGTAGATATTACATAATCCTTCTCAATTTCTTCATCATACTCATATGCATGAGCTATTTCAAAACCAGCCTCATCAATTACTATACATGCCTGCTCATCGGTATATCCTGTTACATCAGGAACCATCACTTCCTCAGCACCGGCACTTATTCTAAGAGTAATTTTAGCTGTAGAAGGTACCGGATCACCCTCAAGGAAGCTCTGTGCTACAACATAGCCTTCCTGTACCTTATCGTCTGCAACCATTTCAAATACGATGTTCTCCTCCTTGAAGCCCTCGTTCTTAAGCATCTTTACAGCGGCTTCCTTGGTAACTCCGGTTACATCAATCATAACTATATCTACGACCTCTTCAGTTGAGGCACCTGTTTTCTCTGTAGTCTTCTTGTCCTTGTTTCCAAAGTTAAACCATCCAAGGAAGTTTCCAAGAAGTACCATAACGATTATAGCAACTATAATAGCAGCCATTACTCCTCCGATTATAGCTGCCTTCTGAAGTCCGGCATCCATATCGTCATCATCGTCGTCATCA